>DRPG01000199.1 GCA_011376105.1 Deltaproteobacteria bacterium | reverse complement strand
TCCGTGCGCGCTACCTCAAGCCCCCCACCCACCGCTCAGGCCGGCGGATGCCCACCGAGCGGCTGCGGGAGCGGGTCTCGCGCTACACGATCCGGCGGCGGCGGCGGGACATCGGCGGAGGGATCGCGTTCCCGGGGCGCGACGCGGTCCGGGTGTCGATCCGGATGGAGCCCGGGCAGCAGGCACTGCACGAGCGGTCCCTTGAGTCGCTGGCCGGCATCCCCAGCGGTCTGGTCCGCTCCCAGGCGCTGCAGCAGCTGGCCTCCTCCTGGGAGTCACTGCTCGAGGGCCGCAGCGCCCGCCTGCTGAGCAGCGACGTACGCCGATCGCTGCGGATCGCAGGGGACGACACCCACCCCAAGGTCCTCGCCCTGCTGGGGCGGGTGCTGCCCCGGCTGCCCCAGGGGGAGAAGGTGCTGCTGTTCAGCCGCTATCGGGCGAGCCAGCGGTCCCTGCTGCGGATCCTCCGCCAGCACGGGCACCAGGCCATCGCGCTGGTGGATCGGGCCGCACGGGATCGGATCGTGACGGTGCGCAGGTTCCGCGAGGAGCCCGAGCTGCGGATCCTGATCTGTGGGGAGGGGGCCGGGGAGGGGCTCAACCTACAGTTCTGCTCCACCCTGATCAACTTCGATCTGCCCTGGAACCCCATGCGGATCGAGCAGCGGATCGGGAGGATCCAGCGCCTGGGCCAGGCGAGGCGACGGGTGTCGGTGATCAACCTGGTGCTCGAGGGCACGGTGGAGGCCCGGGTGCTGCACGTGCTCGAGCACAAGCTGCGGATCTTCAAGCTGTTCATGGGCCAGACCGAGCAGATCCTCGGCGAGCTCCTCGAGGAGCGGGATCAGAGCTTCGAAGCCTGGGTGGCGTCGACCCTGCTGTCCAACGGGCGGTTCGACGAGGAGCAGCTGCTGGAGCTTGAAAGCCAGCTCGAGGCCGCCGCGCGCAGGGTGGCGGCACGGGAGCAGGACGCGGGTCAGATCGACCGGCTGCTCGCCTCACCCCCGGAGGCTGAGACCACAACCCCACCGCCGAGCAGCCCGGCCCTCGATCTGTCGTTCCTCACCGAGGAAGGGGAGGCGGACTGGTGAGCCTCGAGCTGCGAGCTGCGGTCAGCCGGGGGCTACAGATCCTCGGCGCAGGCTGCCACCTCCGCTCGGGGGGGATCCTCGAGGTGCAGCTGCCCGCGGCGATCCAGAGGCACTTCGGTGATCGACAGCGCCTGGTGCTGGTGTTCGATCATGCTGTGTGGCAGCACGATCGACGCTCTGAGCTAGTGGTCCCCGGCAGCGCGATCCTGCGGGGGCTCGAGAGCGCGCTACAGGAGCGCGGGGGGGTGGTGATCCGGCTCGGGGGCGAGCTCGTCGCCGGGCCCGGAGGGGATCAATCGATCCCGCTCGAGATCCTCAACGGCACCCTGCTCGCGATCCACCCGAAGATCCGGCTCGAGCCAGTGCTTCGGATCCTCTACGAGATCCGGCTGCCCGGACAGACCGACACCGTCGAGCTGGTGCCCGTCGCCTGGTCCCCCCGCACGGGCCTGCTGTCGCCCCGACAGCTCGCCGATCTCGAGGCCAGGCCCTGGTACGAGGCGGCGGAGGTCAGCGCGCTGCCCGGCCTCACCCCCACCACCCTGGGGGAGTGGGATCGGATGCAGGGGCGGGAGGCGGCCGAGGCCGAGCTCCAGCGGCGACTCCAGCCCTTCCTCCGGGATCAGCTCCGGCAGCGCTCCCAAGAAGCGGATCGGCGGGATCAACGCTACCGACAAGAGGCCCGCGAGCGCGCAGCCGACGCCGCCGGCCTGGCCGATCCCGATCGGGGGCGCAGGCTGGCTGAGATCGAGGAAGAGCTCCAGGCTAGGCTAGAGCAGAACCAGCGCCTGCGCGCAACCACGTGCTGGATCCAGGAGCGCACGATCCAGCTGATCCAGCTGGGGCACTGCGAACAGGAGCTCGAGTACCAGCTGACGGGCTCACCACAGCGGATCCGGGTGTCCATCCCCACCCGCAGACCGGGCGGAGGGCCGGGCGGAGGGCCGGGCGGAGGGCCGGGCGGAGGGCCGGGCGGAGGGCTGGACGGTTCCCTGGGCGATCCCCGCCCGGCACGCCTGGATCTGTGTGGAGCCTGCGATCGGATCCGCACGAGGTACTACCTCGCCCCCAGCTCGAGCACCCGGCTGCTGTGCGAGTCCTGTGGTGTGCTGTGTGCGGAGCCCGGCTGCTCGACGATCACCTCGAGGTCCGCTCCGGATCGCTGTGGCCTGTGCGGGGAGGCTCGACACTGCAGCGTCCACACCCACACCTGTGCAGGCTGTGGGATCCGGGTGTGCCCCGAGCACGGGGTGGCCATGGGCTGCTGTGGGGCCTGGCTCTGTGGAGCTGATCGCCCCGCTCCGGCCCGGGACGGGCGGCTGCTGTGTCCACGGCACCGCGGCACCTGCGCCGTGGACCAGCTGCCCACCCACACCGACGATCTAGTGATCTGCCCGCTGTCCGGTGCCACCCTGTTCCGGGGCAACGCGGTCCAGCCCCCGGGCGACGATCGACTGCTCCATCCGGATCAGGTGGTACAGCTCGACAGCGGTGGCGCCCTCGCCCGGGATCGGGCCGCCCGGTGTGCCGTCGACGGCGCCTGGTTCCCGGTGGAGCAGCTGGAGCAGCTCGACGGCGCATGGATCTGCACGGCCCACGGGATCGAGGTGGATCAGCCCCCGGGGCTACGGATCCGCGCCGATCAGGTCCAGATCTGTGCCGAGACCGGCCAGCGCCTCGCCCCGATCGCTGCCCAGCGCTGCAGCGTCGATGGTCGTCTCTACTGGATCGAGCGGATGATCGCCTGCCCCGCCACCGGCCAGCGCCTGTTCCGGGGCAACGCGGTGTCGCTGGATGGAGCCTGGCTGCACCCCTCCGCGGTGATCACCTGCCCCCACACCGGCCAGCGCCTCGCCCGGAGCGAGGCCGCCACGTGCAGCGTCGACGGAGCAGCGTTCGCGCCCGGGGTGGCGATCGAGGATCTCGAGGGGCGGATCGTCTGCCCCGATCATGCCGTCGGGGTGGATCTGCCCCCCGGCGCGATCGTGGCCGCGGATCGGGTCCGGAGCTGTGCTGAGAGCGGCCTCCGCCTCGCCCCCCACCTCGCCCGGCGCTGCTCCGTCCGGGGCCGGATCTACCGCCGGGAGCTGGTGTGGATCTGCCCGGTCACCGGCAGGGATCTGCACCACGCCGAGGCGGTGAGCCCCCCCGGCGACGATCGGCGGCTACACCCCGACGCGATCGTGTCCTGCGGCGCCTGCGGCGAGCCCCTGGCGCGGGATCGTGCGGTGCGCGAGGAGCTGGGACAGCGCCGCTGGCTGCACCCCGACGAGGTCCGGCGCTGCGCCCTGTCGGGTCGGATCACCGCCGGAGACGCGCTGGTGCAGGCGGGCTGCTGCGGGCGATGGATCCACCGGGGCTCGACCGGAGCGAGCCCGATCGACGCCCAGGTGTGGTGCACCGAGCACCGACGACGCTGCGAGGCCCACGACGGCTGGGTGCTACCGGATCAGGCCCGCACCTGCGCGATCTCGGGGCGATCGCTGTGCACCGAGCACACGGTCCTCGCCCTCTGTGGGCAGCGCGTCGCCTCCGCCGAGGCCCATCAGGTCCCCGGGGGCTGGGGCTGCAGCCAGCACTTCACCCGCTGCGTTCCTGGAGATCATCTAGTCCCGATCGACGTGATCACCCCCTGCCCGAGCTGTGGGCTCCCCCTGTGCGGGCACCATGCGGTCCCCGATCCCTACGATCCCACCACCTCCGGCTGCGCCGCACACCTCCGGCGGTGCCCCACCTGCCTGCTCGACACCGCCTTTGAGGGCACGATCTGTCTCTGGTGCAGGTCCCAGGAGCGGCTCACCGCAGATCATCCGGCGATGCTGGACTACCGCAGCAGGATCCGCCCCCGCCTGCCGGTGCTGCTGCGGGTGGCGCCGACGATCTGGGTGAGCGGCACCCCCCGGGTCCGCCTGTTCCAGGTCCGTGGGGCCCTCGGCGCGGTGGACTACCTCCTGCGGGGCGGGATCTTGTCGGAGCGGAGCGCGGCCGGCTGGGGGATCGTCCGATGATCGAGCTGGGGCTGTTGTGCGGTGAGCAGCTGCTCCGGCTGGAGCGATACGAGCGGCTGCGGGGGCGGCTGCCCCTGCCCCGGCTCGGGATCGTGCGTCATCCAGGAGGCGCCCGGGTGTGGATCGAGCCTCCACCGCCCCTCGCACCTCCGGCTCTGGGGATCGCAGCCTGGATCGTGGGCTGGCTCGCCGGGCTAGAGCGAGCCTGGGGGAGCTCCCTGGCCTGGGATCTGTGGCCTGGTGAGGCGGGCTGGGATCCAGCGCGGGCGGTGGTGGTGGTAGGCCCCGGGCTGCTCCAGCCCAGCGGCGATCGGGGGGAGCTAGACCGGCTCAGCGCGCTGCTGGGGATCGCCGGGGTCCTGGACAGCTACGTCCAGCTGGCGCACAGCGCAGCGGCACAGCACCCAGGGCTCGCGCCCCTGCTGACAGCCCAGGAGGGAGCGCCACCGCCGCTGCGGGCCCTGCGGGCCCTGGGGCAGCAGCGGCTGGCGGAGCACGCCCCAGGCGAGGCCCTGCAGAGCCTCGGGGCGGCCCACACCCTGCGGGAGACCGACGTCGCTGTGGCCGTCGAGCTGGTCCGGGCCGCGATCACCGCTGAGCGCCCCGACGCGATCCCCGCCACCGCGATCGACTGCCTGCAGCGCGCCCCCGGGCGGGCGGACGCAGGGCTGGCCCTGGCACGCTGGCACCAGGCCCTGGATCGGCCTGGGGACGCGCTGCAGGCCGCGAGCCTCGCGGCCGAGGCGGAGCCCGATCGACGCGCGCCCTGGGCCGCGGTCGCAGAGCTCGCGGCCGCCACCGGTGATCCCGACAGGGCGCTGTGGGCCATCGAGCACCTGGCGGGCCTGGGCAGCGAGGGGGCCCTGGAGCAGCTGTGGCGATCGAGGGGCCCCCCCGCCTGCTTCTCGCTGATGGATCGCTGGCCCGCAGCGTCCACCCCGCGGTTCCGGAGGCTGCGGCTGGCCCAGCTGCACGCTCAGGAGCGCACCCGGGAGCTGCTGCAGCTCGTCGCCGACAACCTCGACGATCTAGACGGAGACGAGGTCGTCGAGTCCTGGATCGTCGAGGCGACCCGACGCACCCCCGGGGCCGGCCTGGCCCTGCGCCAGGCGCTGCACCCCGCCTGCCTCGGGCCCTACCCCGGCGAAGGGTTGGTTCGCCTGTTCCTGCGCTCTTGCCTGTCCGACGGCGTGTTTGCCCCCATCGTCGAGCTGGGACGGCGCCACCCCGGGCGGGTTCCACCCGCGCTGTGGGTCCGGGCCCTGCTGGAGGAGGGGCACCACGTCGAGGTCCTGGCCCAGACCGAGCGGGGCTGGGCCGACGATCCCGAGCTGGCGTGGCCACGCCTGGCCTCGACGCTGAGCCTGGCCCTTCGGGGCCGGAGCGTGTCCCCCGAAGACCTACGGGCCTGCGCCCGGGTGGTGGCCCGGGATCAGGACGCGGTGGCCTGCGCCCGGGCCCGGCTGCGGCGGCTCGTCACCCCCGGTCCCGCCCTACCGATCCTGTCCGAGGTCCTCCACGCCCTCGGGCTACAGTGATCCCCGGAGGGAGCATGTCGGCGCCCCTGTTCCTCGGCTACGAGGCCACCCAGGGCTACGATGGGAGCTGGCGCCGCGGCGGGCGCCTGGAGCTGGAGCGCGACGCGCTGGTACAGCACGCGTTCGTCTGTGGCGCCACCGGCTATGGCAAGACGGTGTTCGCCAAGGGCCTCGTGGAGCAGGCGATCCTGAGCGGGATCCCGGTGATCGTCGTCGATCTCAAGGGGGATCTCGCCAGCCTGGCGCTGTGTGGGCCCCGGGCCACCCCCGCCCTGCTGCAGGAGGTGTTCGGCGACGCCAGCGACGAGATCGGCGCTGAGTTCACCAGGGGCCTCGCCGCCCACCGAGCCGTCGAGGCCCAGTTGCCCGACTACGTCGCGAGGGTGGAGCCCCGGATCTTCACCCCCAACTCCTCGATCGGGCGCCGGGTGGCGCTGGCGGCCCTGCCGTCGTACCCCACCCCCCCCCCCGATCCCCTGGAGGCGGAGGATCGCGAGCAGCTGGTCGAGGCCCTGGTCCATGCCTTCGCCCTGTCGATGTATGGCACCGAGCCCCAGGTCAAGCGGCACGAGAACGCTGTGAAGCTGATCGAAGAGCTGGTCCGCTGGTGCAACCAGCAGGGGCGCTCGCTGGAGGGGGCCGCGGGGATCCGCACCCTCCAGGAGCTGGTGGCCGAGCCACCCTTCGACTTCATCGGTGGGATGTCCCTGGCCGAGTACCTGCCCCACCGGGAGCAGCAGGAGCTGCGGCGTAAGCTGGCGAGCCGGATCGTCGGGGCCGAGCAGCAGCGCTACGAGGGCGAGCCCCTGTCCGTCGACACCCTGCTCGGCGACGTGCCCCCCGGCAAGGTGCCGCTGGCGATCGTGTACCTCGGCCACGTCAACGGCTTCGCCGAGCAGTCCATCGCGCTGGCGGGGGTCTGCGCCGATATCTACCGCTGGATGCGCAGGCAGGGCGGCAGCACCGGGCTCCGGCTGCTGCTGTATGTCGACGAGGTGGGGGGCGGGGACAACCGCCATGCGTTCTATCCATCCTACCCCTATAATCCCCCGTCCAAGGCACCGCTGGCTCTGCTGGTCAAGCAGGGGCGATCCGCCGGGGTCGGCACCCTGCTCGCCACCCAGAACCCGGTCTCCGTCGATGTGCGTGGCCTGGGTAACGTCGACACCTGGGCGATCGGGAGGCTCACCCGGAAGAACGATCTGGCCCGGATAGGCGATCTCCTCGACGCGATCCCCGGCGGAGGTCGACGCGCTCGCCAGCAGATCAGCAACCTGCCCACCGGCACCTTCCTCACCGTGTCCGGGGGGCTGCCCGCCCCGCTGTGGGTGCGGGAGCGGTGGCTGTTCAGCGTCCACCGGCAGCTCTCCAGCCCCCAGGTGGCGGCCCTGGCGGCCTCCCTGCAGGCCCCCCCGAGGCTGCCGGGGCCCAGCGCCGGGCCCCCCCCGGTGCCGCCGCTCCCCAGGGACGACGGCGAGACCATCCTGCTCGACGAGATCACCGCCTCCCCGCCGGGCGCCGCCGTGACCCCAGCCCCGATCCCGGGGTGTTGGCGGCTGAGCTGGGCTGAACACAGCCGATCGCTGGCTGATCAGCAGCCCTGCATCGTCGGTCGCTCTGGATCCGCAGACGTGATCCTCGAAGATCAGACGATCTCCAGGCGACACCTCGAGCTCGAGCCCTCGGGGGCTCGGATCCACCTCGCGGTCCGGGGCAAGAACCCCGCGAGCCTCGGTCAGCTGGTGATCACCGGAGAGCTGTGGCTGGAGGCCTCCGACGCACCCCACCGGATCACCCTCGGGCGCTCTGAGCTGATCCTCGACTGGAGCTGAGCACTCCTGCAGGATCAAGCCCAGGTCCGGCTCGACGCGGCCCGGGGCCCGGGGACGTCCAGTGGCCCGCAGGGGCCTCCGGGAGGCCGAGCACCTCCTGGCGATCGCTCCTGGCGATCGCTCCTGGCGATCG
>DRPG01000198.1 GCA_011376105.1 Deltaproteobacteria bacterium | reverse complement strand
GTCGAAGACCAGCTCCAGGGTGTGGGCCCAGTCCTCCACGAGATCTTCGTAGCTCAGGCAGAGCGGCGTGATGCCTCGGATCTGCAGCCAGCGCCTCCAGCCCGCCTCGCCCTCCTGGATCCACCGCAGGGCCCGGGCGATGGCGTGGGGATCGTAGCGTCCCCGCTGTGCGGGGGGCTGCCAGCTGGCCCAGCGCCCTGTCTGTAGCGCCCGGACCCAGCTGACCGCCTGTGCGATCCGATCCTCGCGGGTGAGCAGCACCCACCGGATGGAGCCGAGGGAGGTGCTCGGCTCCCGCCGGGGGGCGACGAACCAGCGCCGGTGGTGGTGCCAGTGGAGCTTGAGCCCGAACCAGCCGTTGGGGGTGGTCCGTCGCCGCTGCACCCGCTGCAGGTAGCTCCACAGCCGGGCATCGGACCACCGGCCCCGGCCGGCCATCCCCACCAGCGGGCCCCGCAGCCCCCGGTGGAGCCTCCGGGCGAGCCTGGTGGGGGCGAGGCGGGCCTCCCAGTCCCGCACCTGCATGGGGTTGAGGTACTCCTTGGGTGATCCAGCCTGATCCGTGTCCCACAGGGCCCTGCACAGCAGGGTGCTGCCCGTGCGGGGAAGCGAGGCGATCACATAGGTCCGGCGCGGGCCACAGGCTGGATCCCGATCGTGCTCCGCTCCGTTGAGGGGATCGAGCAGCCATGTCGAGGGGGGCACTGCTATGAGGACGCGCGCGCCGGGCGCACCTCGAGCTCACTGAACCGATCGGCGGGGGTCCGGACGAGCACGCGGGCATGGATCGGGGCGACGTTGGGGGGATCGAGCTGGCCGATCACCCTCGCCTCAGCGAGGAGGCGCTCCTGGGCCTGGGCTGGATCGGAGCCATCGACGCCGTGGAGCACGACCAGGGCGGCGTAACGCTGCAGCTGAGGGCCGTAGGCCCCGCGGACGACGTTCATCCCTCCACGCCCCAGCTGGCCTCGATCCTCGATCTCGGGTGACGTCAACGATCCTCCCCGTGCCCGACGACGGTATCACGTCGGGTTAGGGGGGCGGACGCCGCTCCGCTCGCTCCCCGGGGGACAAGGGAGGACGAGCATTTCAACCTGGACCAAGGTCCGGGTGTCGGCGTGCCAATTGACAATCGGCTGACAATTGTGCAGTCTACGCCGGGTACACATCCGCGGCGGCTGAGTCCTGAGAGGGTGACCATGCGACCGAATTTTTGGATGATCTTGGCGATGAGCACGCTCGGAGCCTGTGTTGAGTACGATCTGTACCAACCCCCACCGGCCTTCGGGGAGGACAACCCACCCGCGGCGGAGAACCCGGTCAAGACGGACCGGATCGTCCAGCTCACCTCTCCCTCGGTCGACGTGCTGTGGGTGGTCGACAACTCGGGCTCGATGGGCGACAACCAGCAGGCCCTCGCCAACAACTTCCCGGCCTTCATGAACTACTTTCTGGGCTCGGGGCTCGACTACCACATCGGCGTGGTCTCCACCGACATGGCCGATCCCGACCACCGGGGCAAGCTGCGCGAGGCCGCTGGGGTCCGGTTCATCACCCCCGACACGAACAACCCGGTGAACGTGTTCTCGAACATGGCCGCGATCGGCGCCAACGGAGCCGACACCGAGAAGGGCCGCGACGCAGCCTTCGTGGCCCTCGAGATCGAGAAAGACGGCTATAATATAGACTTCCTCCGGAACAAAGAAGACTCCGGGGTCAACGTCACGGTCATCTCCGACGAGGACGACTACTCGACCAACATCACGAGGGGCGAGTTCATCGCCTTCCTCAACGATCTCCGTCCGGAAGACGATCTGGTCACGTTCAACTCGATCGTGAACCCACCCGGCGGTGGCTTCGCCAACCAGACCGGCACCGACTACCTCGCCGTCACCGACGCGGTCGGTGGCCTGAAGCGCGACATCGGCACCGGCGACTGGTCCTCGATGCTCGAGGATCTCGGCATCCAGGCTGCGGGCCTGAAGTCCGAGTACTTCCTCTCCCAGATCCCGGTGGTCCCCACGATCAAGGTGTGGGTCGAGATCGGCAGCAGCACGCGCGTCTTCGACGTTGGGGAGGACTATACCTACGATCAGAGCCGGAACTCGATCCGGTTCAGCGACTACATCCCCGAGCCCCTGGCCGAGGTCTTCATCGAGTACACGGTGCTTGCGTCCGTGGTCAACTAAGCCCCTCCTTCGCCCCTCTTCGGGGCTCGGGGGGTGTGGTGGCGCCCGGGGGATGGTAGGCTGCTTGAGGCATGACCGACGGGGAGCTCACCACAGCCCTGGCCAACCTGGGCCTGAACCGCAGCAACTACCGCGCGGTGGCGTTGCTGCCCCTCGTGGAGGTCGCCTGGGCCGATGGCCGGATCCAGCGGGCTGAGCGAGAGCTCATCGCCCGGATCGCGCAGAGATACGGGCTCGAGCCCGGAGACGCCTGGCTCGAGCGCTGGCTTGAGCGGCGTCCGTCCGCGACCCTGTTCCTCGCTGTCCGCACGGTGCTGCTCGCCCTGATGAGCCGCCGGGGGCAGGATCCGGGGACCCCGGACGATCCGGTGGCCCTGCTGGCGCTGTGTCTCCGGGTCGCCGAGGCCGCCGGTGGCTTGTTTGGCCTGGCGTTCACCGTGTCCCCGCGCGAGCGGGCCTGCATCGAGGAGATCGCGTCCCACCTGGTGTTGGGGCCCGCGCTGCCCGAGGCGATCGTCGTGGCCTGGCGCGGGGGCCGTCGTCGCGGGCATCCTACCCTCGACAAGGTCCAGCGGTACCTGCGGCCCCGCCAGTCCGTCACCCTGGCTGAGGCCCCGACCCAGCTCCGCAGCCAGGAGCGCCACGCGGTGCGGCGCCCCGACGGCGCTCTGGTGTCCTCCGAGGAGTGAGGCTCAGATCGAGCGATCGTGCACCAGCCGCTTGATCCGGCCGCTCTCCTGCTCCGCGATCTCCAGGGCAAAGCTCTGGGCCTCGTCACGGAGGTCCCGGATCCGGGCGACGATCCAGGCGAGCTGGGGCCCCGGCGCGGGGGAGGGCACGTGTAGCCGGCGCCCGCCCCACAGCAACAGCTCCAGCCCCTCGTCGTACACCTCGATCTTGCGGACCTCCCGCAGGGGTAGCCGCAGCCGCCGGCCGAGGGGCGCCACCAGCTCCAACCGATCGTGGGTGATCTGCAACTCGGCGGTCTGAGGGCGGGTAGCCCACCACGCCAGCGATCCGGTCGCGGCCAGCAGCACGGACAGCCACAGGTGGCCCAGCACCGCGACGGCGACGATCCCCAGCCCGTAGAGCAGTCCGACCTCAGGGCGGATGATCAAGGGCAGCGCCCGGACCTCGAACCGGACCCGGATCCCATCCACCAACCAGGAGACCTCAGCTCTTTGCATAGATCAAGTGTACCCACGTCGACAACCCCGGGGTCGGGCGCGCAACCGTCAGGAGACCTCGACCCCCCGCCAGAACGCCACCCGGCCTCGGATCCGGGCCGCGGCCTCGGAGGGCTCGGGGTAGAACCAGATCGCGTCAGGGTTTCGCTCCTCTCCGACGCGGATCGTCAGGTAGTGGGCGGTGCCCTTCCATGGGCAGTGGCTGGTGTGGCTCGAGGGCTCGACCAGCGATGCATCGAGGGATGCACGTGGGAAGTAGTGGTTTCCCTCGACGATCACGGTGTCGTCGGACTCTGCGAGGACGACGCCCCGCCAGGTTGCCTTGGGCATGTTCCCTCCTGGAGGTGACTATAGGGTCGTGATCCTACGATCGCCTGGAGCTTGAGCCGTGGGGGGGGCTCCTGGGGCGGGCTACGCAGGATCTGCAGCCTCCAGCAGGGTCTCGAGCGCTCTGAGGCGCTCTCGCAGGGTCTCGTGGGCCATGCCCCGCTGCTGGAGTGCCTCCTGCTCCTCCCACCATTCCCGCAGGATCAGCTGGCCCTCCGCGAGCCACCGCGCCGCGTCGGCCCGCAGGATCCGCAGCGCCCCCTCAGCCCCCGACATCCCGTCGAAGATCCGGCGCATCATCGTGACGTGGGGCGGATCGGGGGCCGGCAGCCGGGGTGGACGATGGGGCTCGAGCAGCCGCTGGAGCGCGGCGTTGACCTCGGGGACGTGGCTCGCCAGCGCCACCAAGGCCTCGTCCTTGTGCTGCACCGTCCCTGACTCGATCTCGGCCGTCACCTCCGCCACCGCCGCCCGGATCGCGCTCGTCCAGGTGGACAGCAGGCCCCGGAGATCGGGGGGGGGGTGGAGCTGATCTAGGGCCTCCTGGAGCTGAGACAGGGCCCGACGGATCGTCCGGATCCGCCGTGGGCCGGGCCAGGCGGGGGCCCCCAGGTGACCCGGATCGAGCCCCCGGCGGGCGTTGGTGCGCAGATCGTGGCCCGCGACCTGCTGGAGCGACCAGCGCGAGGCGAGGAGCTCTGCCCTGCGCAGCACCGCGATCCGATCCGGCTCCTCCAGCAGATCGATCTTCGAGACGATCACCGTCAGCGGGGTGCCCTCCACCAGGGTGCTCTCCAGGATCTCCCGCTCGGACGCGGTGACCGGCTGCAGCCCATCGACCACCCACAGCACGGCGTCGACCGAGTCGAGGACAGGCTGCAGTGTGAGCAGGGCCTCCGCTGGTGCGTCCATGCCGGGGGTGTCGATCAGGATCGAGCCCTGAGCCTCGACGGTGTGCAGCCGGCGGGTGGTGCCCCCGAGGCCGGTGGGCTGCACCGGCGCGCCCGCCAGCCAGTTGACCAGGGTGGACTTGCCCGACGCCACCCGCCCCACCACCGCCACCCGCCACCCGCGATCCAGCGTGGCGGCCGCTGCGACGAGGGGGGCTGGATCCACCAAGCCTTCGGCTGCTTCGATCGCCTTGTCCAGGGCTTGGGATAGGCTCATCGGGGCTCCGGGGGTGGACCTGTCGGGCCAGGAGGTGTCGATGCGGGTCGCGCTGTGCTCGGACGAACCCTATCCGGTACACGACGACATCGTGGCCGAGCTCGAGGCGCGTGGCCACGAGGTGATCCGCTTCGGCGCCGTGGCGACGGGCTCGGAGGCCCCCTGGGCGGTGGTGGCGGAGGAGGCCGCACGCCAGGTCGCCGACGGACGCTGTGCACAGGGGGTGTTCCTCTGCTGGACCGGGACGGGGATCAGCATGGCCGCCAACAAGGTTCCGGGGATCCGGGCGGCGCTGTGCTCCGATCCCGGTACCGCGGCCGGGGCCAGGATCTGGAACCACGCCAACGTGCTGTGCCTGTCGAACCGCACCCTGTCGCCGGACATGGCGCGGGAGATCCTCGCGGCCTGGCTCGACACCGATCCAGGCGACGCAGGCAGCGCCGGGGTCGCCCAGCTCGAGGCGATCGACGCACGCTGGCGCAGGGCGTAGCCGTGCCTGGAGCGGTGGATCAGCCCCGGGGCTGCAGGCCCGCGATCTCGGCGAGCTCCGCGGTGGCCTCCCCGAAGCGCTGCATCGCGAGGTCCCAGGTCTCGGCCCGGGCCGCTGCGTCGCGGGCGGCCTGCTCCCGGGCGGTGATCGTGCGCTCGAGCAGCGCCTGGAGCTCGGTGGCCTCGGCCTCGGCTGCAGCCACCAGCCCGTCGCGGAGCGGCCCCAGCCCCTGGGCGACCCGCTCTTCGATCTCGTCCCGGGCCTGATCGACCTGCTCGACGAGCTGGCCCTTGAGGCGCTGGGCGATCTGATCCCGCAGGCGCTTGAGCTGGGATCCTCCGGTGAGGACCAGCAGCACTGCGTCGGAGACCACGTAGATCACCAGGCCCGCCCAGCCCACCGGCCCCAGCAGCGCCCCCAGGGTCAGCAGGGCGAGGTGGACCCCCAGCCGGCTCGCGGCCCCCTTCAGCGCGCCCTCGTAGCCCTCGGTCCAGCCTGCGGCCATCGCGCCCGGGGACAGCAGCACCGCCCCCATCGCGACCGAGAACCAGCGCTCGACTGGATCGACCTTCTCCTGCTGCTCCGCCCTGGAGCCCGGGAGGTTCAGCGCGCCCCCGGCGAAGTCGGTGACGATCTGCTCGGACAGGGTGTCGAAGTCGGCTGCGTCGGCGGCCAGCTCCCGGCGCAGGGCGATCAGGGCGGCCTCGATGCTGGGACGCAGGGAGCGCTGCCACTCGCCCACCCGCTCCTCGAGCCAGCGCTCGAGCTGGCTGCGGATCTGGGTCTCGACCCTGGCCCGCCCCCTGGGGGTGAGCAGATCGAGGCCCGCGAGGCCACCGAGATCGAAGTGGGAGACCGCCTCGGGCAGATCGGCCTCGGTCTTCGCCATGAAGTCGCGCAGATCCTGCCACACCAGCTTCTGCTGGCGATCGATGAACCCATCGACGGTGCGGGCCACCCGCCGGGCGATGATCGCCAGCTGCTGGAAGCGGGGCTCCAGCTCCTCCTGGCGCTGCCGCAGCTGCTGGACGCTCTCGGACGCGGTGGCGCGATCCAGCTCGGCTTGGCGCTCCAGCTCAGCTTGGATCCGGGCGGCGGTGGTGTGCAGGTGGCGCAGCTGGGCCGAGCCCCGCTCCTCGACCAGGAAGCGCTCTAGGGTGTCCTCGAAGCGATCGAGGCCCGAGGCCGCCAGGGCCGCCTCGTCGACGGGCTCCCGGCGCCGCTTCGCCGCACGATCCCAGCGTGCCTGCAGCCCACCGCGGGCGTCCAGAGGGAAGAAGCGCTGCTCGAACGCGTCGACCCCGTCGACCACACACAGCGGCCCCAGCACCTCGCGGGCCCTCGCGTGGAGATCGGCGAGCGCAGCCTGTGGATCGTCGGCCAGGGACGAGAGCAGATCCACCATCGTGACGGGGAAGAACAGGTTGTGTAGCCCCAGCGGCAGCAGCTCCCGGCGCAGGGTGCGGCGCTCTAGATCGGTGAGGAACCGGTTGGCGCTCAGCACGACGATCACAGCATCCGCGTCGGGCAGGCTCGACAGCGTGCGCACGGTGCGCACCGGATCGTCGTCGAGGCCCGGGGTGTCGAGCAGCACTACCCCGTTGCGCAGCAGGGGCAGGGGGTAGCCGATCACCGCTCGATCGATGCCGCCGAACCGATCCGTGGCCTCGGCGCCGGCGGCCTCTTCCGACGCGGTGCGCAGCTGGAACCGCTCGATGAAGCCCTCCATCGACAGGGCCTCCTGCCAGGGCTCCCGCGTGTCAGAGCCGGTGTGGTGGATCACGACCGAGGGCTCCTCGGCGTAGATCAGCTCGGTGAGGATCGCGGTGCAGGGGTTGACCTTCACCGGCAGCACCGGCTGGCCCAGCAGCGCGTTGAGCAGCGTGGACTTGCCCGAGGAGAAGCACCCTAGGAGCAGGACCACGAACCGCCCCTCCCGCACCCGCTCAGCGGTGGCGCGCAGGAAGGTGGCGGGCGAGGTGGAGCCGGACTCCTCGAGGCCCAGCACATCGACGGTGTGGGCCAGATCATCGAGCAGCTCGGCGCCGCGCTGGCGCCGGCGGATGAAGTCGTCGAGCACGTGGGTGGTCAAGCAGGAGCCTCCGAGCTGAGGATGGCGATCCGGCGATCGAGGTCGCTCAGGGCAGCGGCCAGCGCCCGGGCCCGCTCCTGGCGTGCTGTGCGCTGGGCCCGGAGCTCGGTCCGCTGCAGGGCCTGGGTGTCGGCCAGGCTCTGGGCTCGATCCTCGCCGAGCCCGTCGAGCTCGTCCTCCAGCGCCTTGATCTGATCGCGCAGCAGGCGATCGGCGTCGTTGCCCATGCCCCGGACCGCGTCGACCGCGGCCTCGACCAGGGCCCGACGGGTGCTGGCCTGGGCCGCACGGTGCCCCAGGGTGGACCAGGCGATCCCACCGGTGACCGCGAGCAGGCCGGGGATCCACATGCCCATGAGCAGCATGGCCGCACCCCCGCCGACGGCGGCGGTGACGCCGAGGCGCTGGCCCCAGCTGCCCTCGGCCCGGACCGGGGCGGGGTGCAGGGCCGGGACCAACAGCTGGGCACGATCGAGATCCTCTTCGTCGAGGTGGATCTCCGCAAGATCCTCCAGCACCCGGACCCGCCAGCGCGAGAGGCGCTCCTCGACCCAGCCCTCGACCACGTGGTGCAGCCAGTGGGGCAGGGTGCGGCGCACCCGCTCCAGCCGGGGCACGGCCTCGACCTGGGCGGGCAGATCGACCTCCAGCGCCACCAGGAAGCTGTTGAGATCGACCAGCAGCGACTCCGTCTCCCGACGCATCGAGCCCAGGATGTGGGCCGCCACCCGACGCCCGATCTGCCTCGCCTCCTCGAGCGCCTCGTCCTCCGAGGCGAGCAGCGCGTCGGCCCGCCGCACGTCGGCCTCGGCCTGCCTCACCGCCTCTGCGGCCTGGCGTCGGGCGTCGCGGAGCAGCAGCTGGGCCACCGTGCGGCGTCGATCCGTGATCAGCTCGGTGTGGCTCGATCGGACCGACTCGACCCAGCCCCGTAGATCGTCACCCCGCAGCACCTCCCAGTCGTCGCCGGCCAGCGCGCTCACCCGCTCCAGCACGTCGGCGGCCTCTCGATCCGGCTCGTCGGACATCCGGGCGAGCAGCTCGAGATCCGCGATCGCGACGACCCTGCGGCTGGGCGCGCCCGCGTCGATCAGCGCGGACATCCCGGTGCGCTCGATCGCCCCCAGCGGGGCGGTGGCGGGGGTGGCCCACACCAGCGCGTGCACCCCCAGCATCCGATCCTGGGTGCCGAGGGTGGGGCTGAGGCTCGACTCGCTGGCCTCCTCCACCCGGAGGGTGACCCACTCCACCCGATCGTCCTCTTGCAGGGAGCGGATCATGCGAGAGACGACGCCCTCGTCCCGGGCGACGATCCCGATCCGGAGATCTCCGTCGAGATCCCGGCAGACCCGCCGCCACAAGAACGCGCTGGAGGGATCGCCGGCGGCCGCCAGCGCCTCTTGGATCATGCGCTCAGTGCCCATCACGACACCCCCAGCAGCTTCGTGGTCTTCCGGTTGAGCTCGTCGAGCTCCAGCGGATCCTCCACGGTCGCGCCGGTGAGCTTGGCGTACAGCGCCGAGCCGGCGAACAGCTCCATGGCCCGCATGCGCTTGTGGGTCCACGGGGAGCCGTTGAGCAGCTCGGTCCATCGACCCGGGGACGCACCGTTGACGCGCCGCTGCTCGAGGTAGGTCGCGACGTCGAGATCGGGCCGCTTGCCCAAGGACTGGCGCATCAGGGCCGTCGCCGCGGCCTCCACGTCGCGGCAGACCAACATCCCAGCGCGATCCGCGGTGATCTCCGCGGCCCGGTGCCAGCGCGACAGGGCCAGGCGCACCCCCAGGGACATCGGAGCGAGCACGACGTCGAGCACCGGCCCCACCCCCCGCCGGGCGATCTGGCGCAGGCCGTTGTGATCCACCAACAGCGAGTAGATCGTGTTGGCGGTGACCTGGCGCGCTGCGATGTGACCACACAGTCGACCCGCCATGTACAGCCGCTCCCCCTCAGAGGCCGGATCGAAGAAGAAGGTGGAGAGGTAGAGGAACGCGCGACCGTCGGTGCCAAAGCAGCCCTGGGCCTTCAGGCCGGTGCCGGCGAGGATCGCCGGCGGGACCGCGATGTGGAGCGTCCGGGAGGCGTGCAGGACGTCGCGGTACACGCTCGCCATAGCCCCCGGACCCGCATACACGCCGTCCTGCAGGCGCTCGGCGCGCTGGAGCGCCACGACTGTGTCGAGCACGTCCTCGACGCGGTACCTCAGCCCGAGCTGCTCGAACAAGACGGGGGTGGTGGCGTCGGGGTGGACCCAGGCAGGCAGAGCATCGTGATCGTCGCCGAAGCCCTCGGCGAAGTCCTTGAGGGATACATAGGATGGAGCGGTCAACGAGCCTCCTGGGGGGAAGGTATCCACGGACATCGGTCCGCCCAGGGAACGGGACGTCAGGACCTGTCGCGCGACGGAGGGTACTGTGTTTTCGGTCGAGGATCCGCAGCGTGACGGGATCGCTGGGATGGTACGTGCAAACGTCGATGTGGGATGGTATTGCTCTCACGGACGCGCGACGGCAACCCGCGAGGATCCTACGTGAAACCTATCATCCTGATTGTAGATGACGAAGCGGATCTGATCAGCGTCCTACAGGATGCGATCGACGTGTCCCTGCCCGGATACCGGGCGGTGGGATCGACCTCGGTCGACGACGCCGAGGACACGCTGCGGGAGCTGGGGGGGCAGGCCGAGCTCTCCCTGGTCTGCACCGATCACCGCCTCGGAGGACGCACGGGGCTCGAGTTCCTCGAGGATCTCAGGCGGCGCTACCCCGACGTGCCGTCGGTGCTGTTCACCGGCCAGGCCAGCGCTCGAGACGAGGCGAGGGCCCGCGAGGTCGGGGCACGGGTGCTGTGGAAACCCCTGCGACTGTCGAGCTGGCTCCAGGAGATCCAGGCGCTGCTGGCGTCTGCCTAGTCGATCCCGCGGCGGGCCGAGCGCAGCGGGTCGGGCGCCGAGCAGCTCCCCCCCCAACCTCCCCCCCTCCCCCCCTAGGTGGGGCCGATCGTGACCAGGGGCCCGCGGGATCAGGGGCGCTCCACGTCGTGGGCGGGATCAGGGGCGCTCCACGTCGTGGGCGTGGCCCGGGGCGTGGCCCGGGGCGTGGCCCGGGGCGGTGGGCCGGCTCAGGCCCACACCCTGGCCGTCGATCCGATCGAGGAGGCCATCGAGGATCCGCAGGGTCAGGCCCCACAGCCTGCGATCTCCGCCGAGGTCGACGCAGGGGAGGGTGTGGCGTCGCTGCTGGTGGAGGAGCTCCATCCGGCCCCGCCCCAGTCCCCCCAGCAGATCGTGGAGCTGTATCCAGTGCAGCCCGGCGACCTCGGCGTTGGGCCGCAGCGGTGGGCGCTCGGCTCCGATCAGGAACACGAAGGGACGGATGACCAGCCCCGGACGCCCCCCCACCGCAGCGAGATCGTCGAGGGGGCCCAGCAGCTGGCCTGCCTGGAGCCTCAGGCCGACCTCTTCCTCAGTCTCCCGGATGGCCGCGGCCAGGGGATCGGCGTCGCTGGCCTCGACCCGCCCTCCAGGCAGGGAGATGTGGCCCGACCAGGGATCCCTGGGGTGCTCGGCGCGCTGCATCAGCAGCAGCTCGAGGCGGGGGG
>DRPG01000197.1 GCA_011376105.1 Deltaproteobacteria bacterium | reverse complement strand
TGGTGACCCTGAACGCGAGTAGACGCGAGCAAATCATCGCATAATTATCCAGCAATAACCTGGAGGTCACATGTTCTGGCGCGCGCCTACCGTCCCCTTGGCGGATCAACCAGGGGGAACATTGGCCCACCTGCACGGCTTTCGACACCATCCCCTCGAGATGTTCCTCCGGGCCGGGCGCCAGCAGGAGCCGCTGGTTCGGTTCCGGCTCGGGCCGATGTGGGTGCTGGGGGTCTACGATCCGGATCTGATCGAGACGGTGTTGATCGCCAACCCTGAGGTGTTCGCGAAGGCCACCCGGGGGCAGCGCCTGCTGCGGGTGCTGCTGGGCGACAGCATGCTCACCACCGAGGGGACGATCTGGCGGGAGCGCCGTCGCCTGGGCCAACCCCACTTCAAGCGCGCCGCCCTTGAGCGCTACCGCCCGGTCATGCGCTCAGCAGCCCGCGCCATGGCTGAGCGGCTCGCTGCGGCCGACGGCACCGTCGTGGGGGTGGCCGACGAGATGATGGCCCTGACGCTGCGGATCGCGACCGAGGCGCTGTTCGGTGGGGCCCTGGGGGAGGCCTCCACCGAGGTCCACGAGGCCCTGGCCGAGGTGCTCGACGCCTACATGTGGATGATCACGATGCCGGTGCCCTCCCCCGAGCGGTGGCCGGTGGGTGCGACCCGTCGCTTCCGTCGCTCTCAGCGCAAGCTGTTCCAGGTGGTGGATCAGGTGATCGCGAGGCGCCGCGCTGATCCATCCCCAGGCGACGATCTGCTGGGCGACTGGCTCGCGGCCGGACTCACCGACGAGGATCTGCGCAGCGAGGTGGTCACCATGCTGCTGGCGGCCCACGAGACCACCGCGAACCTGCTGTCGTGGACCCTGGGCCTGCTGTCCCGCCACCCCGACGCCCGTCGGAGGCTCGAGCGCGAGCTCGACGGGCGGGATCGAGACAGCCCGGTCCAGCTGGCCGATCTCCCCTGCCTCCAGGGCGTGCTGCTCGAGTCCCTGCGGATCCTGCCCCCGGTGTGGATGCTGTCCCGCTCCACCACCACCGGGATCGAGCTCGGCGGCCACCAGCTACAGCCCAACACCTTCGTGTTCATCTGTACCCACGCCATCCACCGGGATCCAAGGCTGTGGCCCAACCCCGAGGGCTTCGATCCAGCGCGCTGGGCGGGTGGGGCGCGTCCGCTGCACCGGGCCGCCTTCCTCCCCTTTGGTGCAGGCCAGCGGCGCTGTATCGGCGAGCAGTTCGCGATGATCGAGGCCGCCGAGATCCTCGCGGCCCTGCTGCCCGCCGTCCGCCTCGATCTCGTCCCCGGGACCTCCCTGACGCCGAAGGCCAGCGTCACCCTCCGCCCTGAGGGCCCACTGCCGATGCAGATCCACACCCGGAGGTCGTCTGTGGGATAAGAGGGGCCCCGCAGGGGGACCGATGTCCAACATACCAACCTACTGGGACTATCTGCGACTCGATCGGCTGCTCGATCTCCAGGGGGGCCTCGAGGGCGACGACAGCCAGCTGCTCGCCGACGAGCTGCACTTCATCGTGGTCCATCAGAGCTTCGAGCTGTGGTTCAAGCTGCTGCTGCGCGAGCTGCGCCTCGCCCGGGATCACCTCGGGCAGCCCAAGGTCGACGAGGAGACGATCCCCCATGTGGTCCAGCACCTGCGCCGGATCAACGCTGTGCTTCGCCACGCCGTCAACCAGTTCGAGGTCATGGAGACCCTGACCCCTCAGGGCTTCCTCGACTTCCGCGACAAGCTCGTGCCCTCCAGCGGCTTCCAGAGCTTCCAGATGCGCGAGGTCGAGATCCTGATGGGCCTAGAGGACGCCGATCGGATCCAGTACGGTAACATCGATCCGATCCGTCACCTGCACGAGGTGGCCCACGACACCCCCGCGGGCCGGCTAGCCACCTCCCGGATCGCCGCGGTGCGGGCCGAGCGGACCGTCCTGTCGGTCCTCAACGAGTGGCTGTACCGCACCCCCATCCAGGGCTCCACCCCAGGCGATCCGGGGGACGATCGGGCGGTCGAAGACTTTCTTGGCTCGTACCTCGCCCGGATGAGCGATCACCACGCCGCCAACCTCACACGGCTCCTCGACACCCTCGAGGTCTCCGATCCGGAGGGCATGCGCACCAAGTTCGCCTCCATCCAAGAGGACGCCAAGACCTTCCTCCACGCCAGCGACACGCCTGAGCCCGCCCGCCCCCGGACCCGCCGGATCCGAGCCGCGGCCCTGTTCATCGAGTCCTACCGGCAGCTCCCGCTGCTCTCCTGGCCCAGGCTGCTGCTGGATCTGGTGGTCGAGATGGAAGAGCAGCTCGTGCTGTGGCGCCACCGGCACGTCCGCATGGTCGAGCGCACCATCGGCCGGCGGGTCGGCACCGGCGGATCAGGCGGGGTCGACTACCTAGAGCAGACCGGAAGCTACCGGGTCTTCCGCGATCTGTGGGTCATCCGCACGCTGCTGCTGCCCACCTCGAGGCTGCCGGAGCTCACCGATCCCACATTCTACGCGTTCAACTCAACTTGATCCCCTCGAGCTGATCCTCTCGAGCTGATCCTCTCGAGCTGATCCTCTCGAGCTGATCAGCCCGATCGATGCGGTCCGGCCCGGGCCGTCGGTCGGATCTCGAAGCCGGAGGGCTCGTCCCCTGGCCTCCAGCTGATCTCGATCCCTTCGACCTGGGCCAGCCGGGGCCCGTCGTGGCAGCGCTGCAGCATCTCCTCGATCGTGGCCCTGGGGCCGACGAACACAGCCTGTACCGTTCGATCCTCCAGGTTGCGGACCCACCCTTGAAGCGAGAGGGCTTGGGCCGTCCGCTGGGTCCAGGCCCGATAGCCCACCCCCTGGACGTGTCCCCGGATGATGACCTCAGCTCGTGTCATGGTGACGAACCCTCCAGCGGGGGATGGTACCGCAGGGCTCCGTCCCTGCTCGCCCCCTCCACCATGATCTTGCCTGCCCAGGCTGGCTGTACCTGTCCAGGCTAGGCCTGGGCCGCGGGGCTGCAGCCCGCGGTCTGTCTGCGGAGGAGGTTCATGTCCCCCGGAACAGCGACGGAGACACCCTCGCAGACGGCGTCGTCTCCTGTCTCCTCAGCCCTGGCCCCTGCGGCGATCCGCCCCCGCTCCGCCCAAGCTGTGCAGCGCCGTGAGGGCCCGGTGCAGCGCGATCCACTCCGAAAGGTGGCCCCCGAGCTCCCCCAGCGGCAGCTGGAGATCAGCGTCGGACCAGGCCTGATCCGGTGCGTCGTGGACCTCCGCAAAGATCGCGTCGATCCCCACAGCCACTGCCCCCCGGGCCAGGGCCGGGGCCAGCGGACGATCCCCCGCTGAGCGATCGCCGGCCGCCGAGGGCCGCTGCACGCTGTGGGTCGCGTCGTACACCACCGGGACCCCCAGCGCCCGCATCCACAGCAGACCGCGGAAGTCCACCACCAGATCGCCATGGCCAAAGGTCGTGCCGCGCTCGGTCAGCAACACCCCGCCGTCGCCGGCCGAGCGCACCTTGTCGATCGCATAACCCATCGCACGGGGATCGACGAACTGCCCCTTCTTGAGGTTGACGGGTCGACCGGTGGCCCCCACCGCCCGCAGCAGATCGGTCTGACGACAGAGGAAGGCGGGCACCTGGAGCAGATCGACGTGCTCAGCCACCACGTCGGCCTGCCGGGGCAGGTGCACGTCGGTGGTGACGGGGACCTCCAGCTGCCTGCGCACCTCCGCCAGCAGCGCCAGCCCCTCCGCCAGCCCGGGCCCCCGGGGGCTCGCTCCGCTGGTGCGGTTCGCCTTGTCGAAGGACGCCTTGAAGATCCAGGGCACCGAGACCGCCCGGGTGAGCGCGTCTAGGCCCCGGGCGATCCGCAGCACCCGCTCGGGCCCCTCCAGCACACAGGGCCCCGCGATCAAGACGAGGCCTCCATCCCCCACGGTGATGGATCCAATCTGCACAGGCTCGGTCGGCATCGGTCGCCCCCGACACCGGGATATCGTGCCCCCATGGACCGCGAACGCCACGCCTGGCTCCGGGCCCTCACCCTCCTCGCCGACGCGCTGGCGCTGGCGCTGACCTGGGGCGTGGTGGTGTACGTCCGGGCCGGCCTGGGGGGGGGCTGGGGCCTGCCGGCGCTGCCTGCTCCCCTCGTGCTGTCTCTCGGCTGGCTGATCGTGCCGATCTGGCTCGGGGTCCTCGCCACCCGCCACCCCCGCCGCAGCGGCACCACCACCGTCACGTCATCGGGGCTGGCCCTGCTGCTGGCGCTGGCGCTGCTGTTCCTCGCCCGGATCGAGATCAACCGCACCCTGTTGCTGGGGTTCTCCGCCTGCAGCGTGCCGGCGCTGCTGCTCAGCGGGGGCCTCACCCGGCGGTGGCTGGCCCTGCTGCCGCCCCACCGGATCGCGCTGGTCGGAGCGATGCCCGATCGAGCCGCCCTGATCGAGGCGCTGCAGCGCCTCGAGCCCCGGATCGAGATCGTGCTGTGCCTCGAGCCCTCGGAGGCCCACACCCTGGGCCAGCGGCTCCACCGGGTCCCGGCCGACGAGGTCTTTGTCGCGGGCGAGCTGCCCACCGGGGCCCTGATCGAGGTGGCCCGCGCCACCGAGTCCCTGGGCATGCCCCTGTCGCTGGACGCCACCTTCCTCGGCCTGCGCACCCAGACCGCCGAGCTCCAGCAGCTCGACGGCTGGACCGCGATCACTTTTACCGCGACCTCCGACGCCAGTCCCGCGCGGCTGCTCAAGCGGGGCATCGACGTCGTGGGGGCGACGGTGGGGCTGCTGCTCGGGGCGATCCCCCTGCTCGGGCTGATGCTGCTGATCCGGCTGGCTGACGGCGGTCCTGCGCTGTACACCGCTGAGCGCGTGGGCCGCTTCGGTCGGCCGTTCAAGATGTTCAAGCTCCGATCCATGGTGATCGGCGCAGAGGATCAACGCGAGAGCTTGCTCGCCCACAACGAGATCGAGGGCCCCGCCTTCAAGATGCGCGACGATCCCCGGATCACCCCCCTCGGCCTCTGGCTCCGCCGCCTGTCCCTGGACGAGCTCCCGCAGCTGATCAACGTCCTGAAGGGCGAGATGAGCCTTGTGGGGCCCCGTCCCCCGCTGCCCGACGAGGTGGCCCGCTATACCCGCTGGCAGCGGCGCAGGCTGTCGATCCGGCCCGGCATGACGGGGCTGTGGCAGGTCAGCGGGCGCGCCGATCTACCGTTCGAGCGCTGGATGGCGCTGGATCTGCACTACATCGACAACTGGAGCCTGTGGCTCGATCTGTCGCTGCTGCTCCGCACGGTCCCGGCGGTGCTGTCGGGCACCGGCGCACGGGGAAAACCGCGGCGATCGCTACGGGACGAGCCCCTCAGCGCCCGCGCTCGCCGGTCTCCTCGTCGAGCACCTGCAGCGCCTGGTTGTAGAGGAACTTGGCCTGCTGGGGGTTGTCTCCGATCGCCACCACCCCGACCTTGCCAAACTCGGACAGGGCCCCGATCAGGTGGAACACCACCCCCCGCTCGGCAGGGCTGTGGAAGTGCATGTCGTGGTACACCGCGATGTCGACCAGATCCTGAGCCCGCAACCCCCGGTAGCGATCGGCCTGCAGGGTGTCGGTACTGAAGTAATACTTGGGCTTGCCGCTCGGGGAGTAGAACAGTCCATCCTCCATGCTGTAGGTGCCGTTGGTGAGGAACTTCAGCGTGAGGAAGGGGTGGGTGGTGCCACCCTTGCGGAGGTTCACCTCGATCGCGTAGTGCCGCCAGCCCTCCGGGCCGTGCACGCTGACGTAGTCGATCCCGAACCTGCCGATCACCCCCCGCTCTGCGAGCGCCTGAGCCACCTTGGCGCCCGACGCCTGGATGTCGAGCCGGTAGTCATCGACCGCGGGGAAGGTGCAGCCGAGGAAGACCTGGCCGCTGGGCCCCCCCAGGACCTGATCATGGGTGCTGATCACCTGGGGCTCGCCGATGGCGTTGACCCGGCACTGAGCCGACGGGCTGCGCTTGTGCTCGCCCTCGACGAAGGCCTCGACCACCCCCTGCATCTCCGAGTACTTCTCGGAGAAGCCCTCCCAGCTCTCGTGGGGGGCCTCGTAGCGCAGGGTGGTGGGCAGCCTGCCGAGCAGCCTCGCCTTCAAAGCCCCACGGGACAGCCCCTCGTCGCCCTCCTCGTAGGGAAACAGGGCGTTGCCCTCCCCCGAGAACCCCTCGTTGAGCTTGACCACCGCCTTGCGAGCCCCTGGATCCCGCAGCTTGATCTCAGCGAGGGCCTCGGCGATCTCAGCGGGGGAGCTCAGGCGCTCGAAGCCAAACGGGAGCAGCACGCCCGCGTCGCGGAACACCTCGCGGCAGCCGCTCTTGGTGCCCAGATCCGACAGCTCTGGATCCACCGAGTTGAGCGGCAGCCCCAGGCGCACCGCCAGGCTCCGCTCCCACGGGGTGGAGTTGAAGCACACCATGTGGGCCCGCTCTCGATCGGTCACCTCGTCGCAGATCCGGCGGATCAGGCGGGGGCGTGCGAGGATCTTCTGCGACAAGGCGATCGCCGAGCGATCGTTGCAGTCGAGCATCACCAGGCGCCTGGTCGCGTGGTTGTTCGGGATCCCCGGCAGCATCGACAGGTAGTAGTCGACCACGATCGGATCGAGGCGGTGGCTGGTGACGTAGACGATCTTGGTCCTCGGCTGCTGCAGCAGCATGAGGTTGACCAGCATCCGCTCTTCGTAGTGGTAGAACCCGGTGATCTTCTGCAGCTCCCTGGGATCCATCGACAGCGAGGGGACGATCACCACCGTCTGGGGGATGCGCGAGTCCCGGGCGAGGGTCTGGTACAGCTCGGGGATCCGCTGCTGGAGCGCAGCAAACCGCGCGAGCTCCTCTGAGGATCCGGTCTTGGGCCAGTCGGGATCGTACATGGTGTAGGGAGCATACCGCCCAGCCCCCCCCGATCCACCTCTCCGCTCCGCTCCAGGGGCGAGGCAGCGACATGGTTAGACACTCGTCCATGAGGATCCGCTGGATCCCCGGGAGGCGCGCGCGTGTCCAACGGCAACAACGGAGATCCTGAAGACGACGGGCGGGACCTCGGCAGGTGGTGGCTGCCGATCGCGGGGCTGTTGTTCCTCGGCCTGCTGCTGTTGGTCACCCAGCTCGCCCTGACCAAGAACGCCCAGAGCACATCCTGGACCGAGCTCAAGCAGATGGTCGCCGAGGGCAAGATCGAGGACGTCGTCTTCGACGGCGACGCCGTGCGGGCACGCCGGGTGGGCGAGGAGCCCCCAAACGTCATCCACGTGGTGAGGGTCGACGATGATTCGTTCCTCGAGCTGCTCGAGGCCAACGACGTGCCCTACCGGGCGGTGCAGCCCAACCCCTGTGCACAGGGCAGCGTCTCCCTGCTGCTGATCCCGCTGCTGCTGATGAGCCTGTTCTGGGTGCTGGTCACCCGGCAGGGGGGGCCGACCCGGGGCATGGCGGCCTTTGGGCGCTCCAGCGCCTCGATGGCGCCCGAGGAGGGCACAGGGGTCACCTTTGCCGACGTGGCCGGGGTGGAGGAGGCGGCCGAGGAGCTGCAGGAGGTCATCGCCTTCCTCAAGACGCCGGAGAAGTTCACCAGCCTCGGCGGGCGGCCCCCCAAAGGCGTGCTGCTGGTGGGCCCCCCGGGCACGGGCAAGACCCTGCTGGCCCGGGCGGTGGCCGGAGAGGCGGGCGTGCCCTTCTTCTCCATCTCCGGCTCGGCCTTCGTGGAGATGTTCGTCGGGGTCGGGGCCGCCCGGGTCCGGGATCTGTTCAAGAACGCCGTCGAGCACGCGCCCTGCATCATCTTCATCGATGAGCTCGATGCGGTGGGCAAGGCCCGGGGGGTGGCGGGGCCGGCGGGCAACGAGGAGCGGGAGCAGACGCTGAACCAGCTGCTGGTCGAGATGGATGGCTTCGACAACCGCAAGGGCATCATCGTGATGGCCGCCACCAACCGGCCCGAGATCCTCGATCCAGCCCTGCTGCGGGCGGGCCGGTTCGATCGCCAGGTGGTGGTGGATCGTCCCGACGTGCGGGGTCGCGAGGCGATCCTGTCGGTCCACGCCAAGAAGCTGAAGCTCGGGGAGGGGGTCGATCTGGAGGAGATCGCGAAGCTCACCCCGGGCTTTGCCGGCGCAGATCTGGCCAACGCCCTGAACGAGGCCGCCCTGCTCGCGGCCCGGCGCGATCACGAGGCGATCATGGGCGACGACATCGAAGACGCGATCGAGCGCGTGATCGCAGGGCTCGAGAAGAAGAACCGCAGGCTGTCCGAGCGTGAGAAGCGCACCGTGGCCTACCACGAGTGCGGCCACGCGGTGTGCGCCGCCGCCAGCCCGGGTGCCGATCCGGTCAAGAAGATCAGCATCATCCCCCGGGGGATCGCAGCCCTTGGCTACACCATCCAGATGCCGCTCGAGGATCGCTACCTGATGAGCAAGGCCGAGCTGCTCAACCGGATCACGATCCTGTATGGGGGGCGGGCCGCCGAGGAGATCGTCTTTGGCGATGTCACCACCGGAGCCCACGACGACATCCGCAAGGCCACCGATCTCGCCAGGCGGATGGTCACCGAGTACGGCATGTCCACCACCATCGGAGCGGTGGACTACTCCCGGGAGACGGGGAACAACCCGTTCGGTATGGGCCCTGGTGCGACCTTCGCCATGGAGGCCAGCCCCGACACCGCCGAGGCCATCGAGCGCGAGGTCCACGCCTTCCTCAGCCAGTGCCACCAGCGTGCACGCGACATCCTGTTGGCCAACGTCGGCGTCCTCGAGGAGATGTCGGCGACCCTGCTCGAGCGCGAGGTCCTCGATGGATCACAGATGCGGGACTTCCTCGCAAAGGTCGAGCAGGCCGCGGCCCTGGCTGAGCCCCCCAGTGGCTCGCTGGTGACGCTGCGGGCTGAGTAGCCCCAGCTGCGGCTCGTTGAGCTGAGTAACGCCAGAGACCTCAAGCCCCGATCGCTGTGAGCCGATGGATCTGCTGAGGGGGATCCATCATGAACCACAGCTGCTATGCACAGCAAACAAGCCTGCAGCTCCAGGGCCACAGCCCGGGGACCCGGACCGAGCGGAGCGACGAGCGGGAGACGCTGGTCGCCCGTGCCCGTCCCCGTCCCTCGTCCGCGGTGGCCTGCGCCATCCCGGTCACGCTCAGGATGTTGACCGGGAGCCCGCGCGCCCTGGTGCGGCTCCTCGACGTCTCAGGCGCGAGCCTGCAGATCGAGCATGCGCTGCCGGACGACGCCCTGGCCTGGCTGCGGCTGCCCTTCCCCGACGGCGCCGAGCTGGTGCGGGCCCGGGTCGTGTCCCAGTCCCGGCGTGGGAGCGGGGATCCCTGGAAGATCGAGCTGAAGTTTGAGGTCGCCCACCCTGAGACCCGGGCCGGGCTGTGCGCATTGATCGCGGCCCTGCGGGCTCGGAGCGGCCGGCACAGCAACAGGTAGCTGCGGGCCCCTGTCCCGAGCGGATCGGGGGGATACGCCCCCCCCCGTGGAGGGCAGCCATGCACACCGACGTTCAGCAGTTCATGGACGCGCTCCGTCGCGACGGGGATCTGATCGAGATCGACGCAGAGGTCGATCCAGATCTCGAGCTGGCGGAGATCCACCGGCGGGTGATCGCAGCCGGGGGCCCCGCGCTGTGCTTCCGACGGGTCAAGGGGCACCAGGTCCCCGTCGTCACCAACCTCTTCGGCACCACCCGGCGGGTCGAGGCCGCGTTCGGGCCAAGGCCCCTCGCCTTCGTCCAGGACGCGGTGCGGCTGGTGCACGACCTCGTCCCGCCGACCCTGGGTAAGCTCTGGTCCGAGCGCGCGTTCCTCCGGCAGGGCCTGGGCCTGGGCACCCGCTCCGTCGGGCACGGCCTGGTCACCGAGGTGGTCGATCGCCCCGCCCGGTTGGATCGGATCCCGATGATCAAGAGCTGGCCTGAAGACGGTGGGCACTTCGTCACCTTGCCCCTGGTCTACACCGAGCACCCCGGCGACAAGAGCCACAACCTCGGCATGTACCGGATCCAGCGCCATGGCCCGGATCGCACCGGGATGCACTGGCAGATCGGAAAGGGCGGGGGATTCCACCACCACCTCGCGCGCCAGCGGGGCGAGGATCTGCCCACCACGGTGCTGGTGGGGGGGCCCCCCGCCTTGATCCTCAGCGCGATCGCGCCGCTGCCGGAGAACGTCCCGGAGCTGGTGCTCGCGTCCCTGCTGATGGGGGGGCGGGTGCCGATGGCGAGCAACCCCCTCCCGGATCATCCCCACCGCCTGGTGGCCACCTGTGAGTACGCCCTGGTGGGCCGGGTCGGCCCCGAGGAGCTGCAGCCCGAGGGCCCGTTCGGCGATCACTATGGCTACTACAGCCTGCAGCACCCCTACCCCGTGCTGCAGGTCGACGCCGTCTGCCACCGCCGCGACGCGGTCTGGCCCGCCACCGTGGTGGGCAAGCCCCGCCAGGAAGACGTGTTCATCGGAGACTTCCTCCAGGAGCTGCTCTCTCCGCTGTTCCCCCTGGTGATGCCCTCGGTGCGCGATCTGTGGAGCTATGGGGAGACGGGCTACCACGCGCTGTCGAGCGCGGTGGTCGAGGAGCGCTACCACCGGGAGGCCATGGCCGCCGCGTTCCGGATCCTGGGGGAGGGCCAGCTGTCGCTGACCAAGTTCCTCTGGGTCGTCGGGCAGCCCGTCGATCTGCGCGATCCCCGCGCGGTGCTGGAGCACCTCCTGGCGCGGTTCCACCCCGAGACCGATCTGTACGTGCTGTCCAACCTGTCGATGGACACCCTCGACTACGCGGGACCCGAGGTCAACCTCGGCTCCAAGGGGGTGATGCTCGGGCTGGGGGAGCCCTGGAGGGAGCTGCCCCGGGCCTTCGAGGGCCCGCTGCCCCCGGGGATCGAGCACGCGGTCCCGTTCTGCGGAGGTTGCCTGGTGATCAGCGGCCCCAGCCATGCCCAGGAGCCGGATCTCCTCCAGCGCGCGCTGCCCCAGCTGGAGCCCTGGCCCCTGGTGGTGCTGGTCGACGACGCCGAGCAGGCGGCCTCGACCCCCACCCGCTTCCTGTGGAACACCTTCACCCGCTTCGAGCCCGCCGCCGATCTGAGCGCCGCCCGGACCCGGGTGCAGCGCCACCACCTGGTGCTCGAGGGTCCGATCGGCATCGACGCTAGGATGAAGGCTAGCTATCCCGATGAGCTGTTCTGCGACGACGACACCCGGGCCACCGTCGATCGTCGGTGGAGCGAGTACTTCCCTGGAGGCACCGTCGAGATGGGAGACTCCGACGCAGGCCACCTCGACGAGTAGCGTCCCCCCTGTCCGGAGATCGTCAGGCCCCGAGCCCCCCGGCCCCCGATCTCCGGGTCCCACCAGGCACGTCCAACCGGGGCCACGGCCGCCCTCCGATCCACAGCTCCCCTGGAGGAACCGTGGATGCTTTACGATGTCTCGAGGGCAATGACACTCTTCCTTTCCATCTGGAGCCAGGTGAGCCTCGCGGCCCCCCACTTCCTGGGCTCACCCGCTGACGAGACCGTGGCACGGGCCGCCTGGGACGCAGCCGAGGCGTGCACCGGGCGGCCAGGCCGGGCGCTGCGGGAGATCGAGCTCAGGTACCGGACGATCCCGGGGGGGTACCTCGGGGTCGCCCACACCACCGACGAGGGCCAGCTGTTCCGGATCGATCTGAACACCGATCCAGAGCGCCACCGCGAGGTGCTGGTCCACGAGGTCGCCCACGCCTGGGTCTCAGAGGGCCCCATCGCCCTGGTCGAGGGGGCCGCTGAGCTACTCGGTGACTGCATGGTCGCCCGGACCCCGGGGCTCGCCACCCTCCAGTTCGACGACGGGCGCCTGCTCACCGGCCTCCAGGATCTCAGGCAGTGGGCTCTGCCGGGCACACACCACACCGAGTCCCTGGGCACGATCCGGACCGACGCCTACATCGGCGCGGCCCGCCTGATGCGCACGGCCTCCCTCGTGCTGCCCCCCGGCGCGCTGTGGCCCTCCGACGGGCTGTCCTGGGAGGGCTTCGAGGCTCAGCTCAAAGAGGCGGGGCCCGGCGGCGCAAAGATCCTCGAGGCGCTCGAGGGTGGCGCCGCCGCCCAGCGGGAGGCGCTGGCGGATCGCGATCTCGACGGGGTCCCGGCCCTCGCCGAGGCCCTGCTGCACACCAGCGATCAGGCGTTCGACTCCGACGGTGACGGCTGGTGGGACGGCGCGATCCTCGGCACCCCACCCGACTCCGTGGCGATCCCGATGGATGGCTCGCCGGTGTGCTCAGGATGGGTCCCGGGCCAGGGGACCTCAGTGCACGTCTACTCAGGAGGCAACCTCCGGGGTCAGGATCCTCCCCGGGTGATCGCGCGCCCGGGCAGCAGCGAGCCAGGCTGGAGGCCGACCCACCGCACCGGCCGGAGCTGGGGCACCACCGTCAGCCTCGCCCCCACCGGTGCCTCGATCCTGCTCCAGCTCGAGGGCTCTGCGCTGAACACCACCGGGGCCCCCTGGGCGAGGGTGCTCGGCGATCACCTGAGCCCCGATCCGGGCTGCCACACCACCCCCCAGGCCACGCTGTGGGCCCACGATCGAGGCCTCGTGCCCCTGATCAAGCCCCTCTCAGCGCAGGTGGGCGAGGGCATCAAGCGGGCCACCGAGCGCTTTGGACCGGCCACCACCCGGGTGGCGATCGCCCTAGGAGGAGATCACAGCACGGTCGAGGGTCACATTGTCTGGCTGTCCACCGAAGAGGTCCGCCGGGCCGTGGCCACAGACAAGCTCACCGAGCTCGCCTACCTCGCGGTCTCGCTGCACCACCTGTGGAGCCGTGGAGAGCGCGACTGGCGCGCAGGCGAAGCCCTGGCCCGCTCCCTGGCCCTCGAGCCCCGGGCGAGCGCTCCAGAGCCCTCCCCCCCATAGCCCCCCCGCGACGCCCTGCAGCCATCGCCGCGCTGAGCCCGCTGCGCTGAGCCCGCTGCGCTGAGCCCGCTGCGCTGCGTCCGCTGAGCTGCGTCCGCTGAGCTGCGTCCGCTGAGCTGCGTCCGCTGCGCTGCGCCCGCTGAGCTGCGTCCGCTGCGCTGCGCCCGCTGAGCTGCGTCCGCTGCGCTGCGTCCGCTGCGCTGAGCCCGCTGCGCTGAGCCCGCTCCGAGCCACCCATGCTCCAGGCTCGGCCGGAGCGCGATGGCTCAGGGCAGGGTCGTCACGCTGGAGTCGGCGTCGTCCAGCTGCTCATGGATCTCCAGCGCGATCTGCAGCCAGGCCTCAGCCTGCTCGGCGAGGGGGGCGCTGGTCGTCGGCTGAAGATCGTCCTCTGTGGCCGAGGCGATGGGCTGCGTCCGCCCGTCCGCCAGGTGGCTGCGGCCCCAGGCCCGCACCGCTACCCCCTCCGGGGCCCCGGTGAGGCAGACCCCGTACACCCGCACCGGCGCGCCACATGCGATCGCCCAACCCTCGGCGATCTTCGCCAGCTCCGGAGCGTCGACATGGACCCATAGCCCCGCCTCCCCCGCGTCCTGCACCGTCGCTCGGGCCCCCCGGGGCCAGATCCGCCGCAGGGCGTCGAGCGCCCGGGCCGGATCCCTGGCCCGCAGCCCAAAGCAGATCCGGTGGATCATCGATCCCCGCCCGTGATCCGATCGAGCACGGCCTGAGCGGTGCTCGACAGCCCGTCGGGATCCATCGCCGCCTCCAGCCTGCGCTGGAGCTCGGTCTCGTCGAAGACCAGCTCTCGATCGTCGGGGGATAGATCGTGCCACCCGGGGTGGCTGCTGAGCCGACCTCGTGGATCCCGGGGCCGGAACGCAGAGATCACCACCTCGATCAGGGACTCTCGGTCGTCGCTCACGAGCCCCCCAGGATCACGCCCGCGCTCGACAGACACTCAGCCAGCAGCCGCCGGGCGCGCCCCACGTTCTTGAGGAAGGTGTTGAGCTGCATCTGCAGTGCCTCCGCCAGCGCCCGGTCGTCGATCCCGCCCCGGGCCTCCAGGCGGGCGGCCAGGGCCCGCCCGGGCTGCCGCGGTAGGGCGCTCCGGCAGGCCTCGATGCGCTCGCGCAGCATTGGATCGACGGGGATGGGCTGTGCGGGGCCCTCCTCGCGGTGTAGCGCAGCCTCCAGGGCCTCGATCGCGGTCGGATCCTGGCGTGCCCTGCGGACCTCGTCGATCGCCGCGTTGCGCGCGATCCGGAGCGCCATCCGGAGCAGGGCGTTGGGGCGACCGTCGGGCTGGACCCTCGGTGCGACCTGCCAGGTGCGGAGCAGGGCCTCCTGGAGCACCGCCTCGGTGTCCACCACCCGCGCGAACGAGCGCAGGCTGGCCCGCACCGCGCCCTCGGCTCCGGCGAGCCAGGCGGCAAACGCCCGGGGATCACCGGAGACGATCGAGGGCAGGTGCGCATCGAGATCGGTCACCCGAGCTCCACCACCAGGTGCGCCAGGGCTAGGGAGCGGGGGGACGGACCCGACCAGGGCAGCCGGATCCGCGCCACCTGCCCCGGGGACAGCGAGCCCGAGCGGGTGGTGCCCGGGCCCGCGCTCACCTCCACCTCGCTGCCGTCTGCGCTGCGCACCCTCCAGATCCCCTCAGCGCTCCAGCGCAGCACACGATCCACCTGCACCTCCACGACGAGGAACCCATCTTGGTTCGAGCGCACCCGACCGCGCAAGCGCAGGACCGCGGCCGGGGCGGAGCGCTCGCCATCCAGCGGCAGCGCATCGATCGACGGTGCAGGCTTGGGCGCAGACAAAGGCGCGGTGTTCGGAGCGGGGGCAGCGGGGGCAGCGGAGGCAGCGGGGGCAGCGGAGGCAGCGGGGGCAGCGAGCAGCTCGTCCCCGCCCAGGGCGCGGGGGGATGGCTTGGAGGACGGCTTGGAGACCCAGGTCATGGTCTTGCGCCGCTCTCGGCCCTGGCCTGGCTGGCTCGGGGCCTGACCGGGGGTGGCGGGGCTCGCGGACCGCGCCCGCCGGACCGGACCCAGCCGGCTCGGCCGGCTCGACCTCAGGCCCACGGACTCGGCCGACATCCCGTGGGGCAGCGTCTGGGGCTGGCGGACCCGGCGCGTGGGATCGCCCGGATCGACCGTGGCGTGCTCGGTCGCCGCCACCCACGAGGTCAGCCGCGTCGCGATCTGGTGGGCCAGCCCCAGCTGCTCGATCTCCCGCTCCCGGGGGGCCCGCTCCAGGCCCGCCGCGAGCTGCATCTCCAGATCCTCGACCCGCTCCCGGGCGAAGCGGGTGGCCACCACCCGGCGCCCTGAGCCGGCCCCGATCGGAGGCACGGACACCACCTCGGACCAGCGCCCGGACCGGGTCCGCCCGCTCACGGTCAGCGAGCCCCCCTCGGGCCTCAGCTGCAGCGAGATCCGCGCCGGTGCCCCCGCGAGCAGATCCGGCACCATCGCGGGGGCCTGCGCGACCAACGCGTCCCCCCCGATCTGGACGTCGACCACCAGCGGATCGAGGGTGTGGGACAGCAGGCGCTGTGCCAGCGGCGCCACCGGCTCCCCCACCCCGACGATCACCTCGTGGCCCGAGCCCGCCCGGGCCGCCGGCCCGATCAGGGATCGGTTGGGCGCGCTGCCGATCCCCACGGTGTGCACCCGGCACCCGGTGGGTAGATCGTGGAGGATCCGCGAGACGATCTCGTGCTCGAGCCCGATCAGCCCGTCGGTCACCAGCACCACCTGGCGCAGGGCCTCGGGGTGGAGCGTGCGCAGGGCCTCGTAGATCCCATCGTGCATCCGGGTGCCCCCCGAGGCCACCAGCCCATCAAGCCAGGCCAGGGCCGAGGCCCGGGCCGCCTCGTCGATCACCACCGGCGCCGTCCGCCATCGGTTGGGGGTACGGGAGAACTCGATCATCTCGAGGTGATCGCCGGGCCGCAGCCCCTCGATCAGGGCCCGGGACAGCGCCTTGAGCTGCGCCAGCGGCTCCCCCCCCATCGAGCCGCTGGTGTCGAGCAGCAGGATCAGATCCCGGGCCACCGGCTCATACGCCCCCCCGGGCGTGGGGGGGATCACGGTGAGCAGGCCAAAGGCCCCATCCCCTGAGTCAACGGCTCCAGGACGAGCGGGCTCGAGGCGGAGGCCCGGGACCTCGGAGGCCACGGGCCAGCGCAGCACCACGTCTCGATCCAGGGTGCCCCGCAGCTCGATCCCCTCGTCGCTGCTGCTCACCTCGTGGGAGGGAGAGGTCGCCGGCCCCAGCCGCACGTCGGCGACATGGACCGACACCCGACACGGCACCGCTGGATCCTGATCGACCACATCGACCGTGATCCGCTCAGCGTCAGGCGTCTTGGTGTCGAGGTAGCGGGGGGCGACCACGGTGGGGAAGCGCCAGGACCACTCTCCTCCGTGCCAGGCCAGGGGCTGCTCGACCTCCACCGAGAGCTCAAGCTTGGCCCCGGGGGGTAGGTTGCCTAGCTCCTGAGTGAACAGGCTGCTTCGATCCTGCTCGAGCAGGGCGGCGGTGCGTCCCTCGACCACGGCCGCCTCGAAGGCCGCCCGGGCGTCGGCGCGGCGCGCCACCCGCCCCACGATCCGCTCTCCGTCTAGGGTGAAGGAGAACCCCACCACCACCCCATCGGCGGGCAGGGGCAGCTGGTAGGTGACCTCCAGCGGGCAGTCGTGGGGGTTGTGGAACGTCTGCACCACGCGGACCGACGCGAGCCCACCGCCGGCCTCGACCGACAGCGAGACGCCCTGCAGGGGCAGGGCGCGGCCGTCCGCGGCGACCAGCCGACAGCCACGGGAGAGAGGGGAGGGGGCGAGGGAAGAGAGGGTCATCACAGCTCCGTGGGTGGATTCACTGGAGCAACGGGGAGCAGGCCGCGTGGGTGACAGGGAGAGAGCAAATTTTTGATAGCGAGCCTATCTCCCAGATCATCCAGACCAAGTGCCACACCGGCGTGCACACGCGCGGCATAAATGTCACTCTTTGTCGCTCTAACCTACGCTCTGAGCAGCTCGTGCCGGGCATGAGGCTTGCACCTCTCCAGCCGTTCTTCCTCGATCCCCATCGGCTCGCGATCGACATCTTCACTTTGGGCCTTCTTTCCCGAGCCGATGGGGATCAGCTTTGCCCGGTGGGATCGACTCCGCCCGATGGGATCGACTCCGCCCCGCGGAGCTCCGCTCTGCCTGCGGGGGAGCTCCGCTCTGCCTGCGGAGGGGCTCCGGCCCCGGCTCACCGGGGGGCAGCGCCGGGGCGGGACGACGGAGCCCCGGGGCGCCAGCGGCGCCGCCGGGGACTCTAGGCCAGCTGCTCGAGCATGTCGTCGGCCAGCGGCGTCTCCACCCCACGCCCGGAGTGTCGCCGGGCGAGGTAGATCCCCACCCCCGCCACCATCGTGAGCAGTCCGATGAACTGCGAGGTGGTCAGGCCCATCATCGCCCCCTCGACGTCGACGCCGGCCTGGGTCATGCCCGGGAACCAGGCCACCACCCGCTCGCTGACCGGCCAGGTGAAGACGTAGCCCCGGTGATCGGCCCGGAACGCCTCGATCAGGGTCCGGAAGGGGGGCTCGAGCAGCAGGGCCAGGGCCGCGATCTGCCCGTCGAAGCGCCGCCGGGGCCACAGCCAGGCCAACAGGCCGGCGAGGCTCAGGCAGGAGACGATCGACCAGATCTGTGTGGGGTACAGGGGCACATCGGTGATCCGCGCCACCCCGCCCTCGAACTCGGTGGTGAGGAAGGGGGCGACCCCTGAGAGCCAGACGTGCCCCTTCAGCAGCTCGCCCGTCAGGGAGACGGGATCGGCGCCGATCGGAGCGATCGCTCCATGGCAGCAGCCGGCGAAGAAGCAGCCGAAGCGGCCCACCCCCATGCCGATCAGCACCGAGGGGGCAGCGATGTCGCCCATCTTCCACATGGGGAAGCCCCGGGAGGCCAGGTAGGCCCCGACCGCCAGCGCCCCCCCCAGCACCCCTCCATACACCGCGAACCCCCCACCGGTGGGGGCCAGCGCGCTCAGGGGGTTGGACAGGAAGGCCTGGGTGTCGACGGCGATCGCATACAGCAGCCGCCCCCCCAGCAGCCCCCCCAGCACGGCGAAGCCGTAGGCGGGCAGGAGCCGATCAGGCTCGATCCCGATCTTTGGGGCGCGGAGATGGACATAGAGGAAGGACGCAGAGAACGCCAGCGCGATAAACAACCCGTAGGTGTTCATCGGCATCCCGTTCACCTCGGACAGGGTCGGCCACATACACCCTGCGTATCCCCGATGCCGGGCGACAGCACCCCGGAGCTCGCCCCCGTCCAGGCAGGCCCGGCCGGAGCCCAGGGAGACAGCACCCCGGCCTCGGCCAGGGAGCGGAAGGCTCCAGCGCCGATCACCAGATGATCCACCAGCTGGATGCCCAGGATCCGGCCCGCACGGGCCACCTGGTGGGTCACCTCGTGATCCTGGGCCGACGGCTCCGGATCCCCCGACGGGTGGTTGTGGGCCAGGATCAGGGAGCTGGCGCCGACCCCGACGGCGATCCGAAACACCTGGCGGGGATCGACCACCGTGAACGCGTCGCTGCCCCGGGTCAGCCTCCGCAGGGCCAACGGGCGACGGCGGCGATCGAGGAACAGCCCGTGGAGCTCCTCGTCGACCAGCCCCCGGAGGCCCGGCTCCAGCAGCCGGAGGGCAGCGATGGGGGTCTGCACAGGATCGTCGGGTAGCTCGGGGGCCCGCAACGCCCGGCGGCCGGCCTCCAGGGCCGCATGCAGCCGGACCGAGCGCTCCAGGCCGATCCCCACCTCGAGCATCAGCTCATGGGGCTGGCGTCGATGCAGCCCCCCGAGCCCCCCAAAGCGCTCCAGCAGGCCAGCGGCGATCTCCAGCGCGGTCCGCCCCTGGATCCCTGCGCCCAGGATCAGCGCCACCAGCTCTGCGTCGCCAAAGCCCCCCGGCCCCTCGATCCGATACCGCTCCCGTCGTCCCATCGCTGCCTCCCGGGGGACCCCCTGCAAGGAACGACCCAATGAAAGGCATGGTGGCTCCGTCCAGCGACGATCGTCGGTGGCGGACCGCCACCGCTGGATCGGATCAGGGACCGCAGCGATCGCTCTGTGCGCTTCGGTGTGCCCACGCCCGTGCCGAGACGGTGATAGGAACCTCCGGAGGAGGAAGGACTGTGTCCCAGGTTCGCCTGACAGAGCTCGTCGCCTGCGCGGGTTGAGCGTCCAAGCTCGGCCCGGAGGTCCTGGGCCCCGCTACGGCCGCGCTGCCCGCGCAAGACGATCCACGCCTGATCGTCGGCTTTGATCTAGCCGACGACGCCGGGGTGGTGCGCCTCGACGCTGAGCAGGGGCTGGTCCAGACCGTCGACTTCTTCACGCCGATCGTCGACGATCCCTACACCTTCGGCGCCATCGCCGCAGCCAACGCCCTGTCCGACGTCTACGCGATGGGGGGCGTCCCGATCAGCGCGCTGAACATCCTGTGCTGGAGCGATCTCCTACCCAGTGAGATCCTGGCCCAGGTCCTCGCTGGGGGGCTGGCGAAGGTCAGGGAGGCGGGGGCGGTCCTCGCCGGAGGACACTCGGTGTCGGACACCGAGCCCAAGTACGGGCTGGCGGTCACCGGCCTGGTGCGGCTCGATCGGATCTGGGCGAACCAGGGCGCGCGCCCCGGCGACGTGCTGGTGCTGTCGAAGCCCCTGGGCACGGGGATCATCACCACCGCGATGAAGCACCGGCGCTGCCCCGGGGCCTCCGAGGAGGCCGCGGTGGAGACGATGTCAACCCTGAACCGGGCGGTGTGCGAGGCGGCGAGGTCCCTCGAGGTCCACGCCGCCACCGACATCACCGGCTTTGGCCTCGCAGGCCATGCCTGGGAGCTGGCGCGGGCGAGCGAAGCCTCGGTGGTGATCGATGCCTCCGCGCTCCCGATCCTGCCCGGCGCCCTGGAGCTGGCGCGGGCGGGCCACCTGACCCGCGGAGAGGAGCAGAACCGCGCCTATGTCGGCGACGCCCTGACCTTCGAGGGGGTCGCCGGTGCCCTGCAGTCGGTGATCGTCGACCCTCAGACCTCGGGGGGGCTGCTGCTCTCGCTGTCCCCTGATCAGGCCCGGCGCTTGACCGATCAGGGGCTCGCGCGGCCGATCGGGGCCGTCGCTGAGGGGCCAGCCCGGCTGGTCTTCCAGGGGCGGTGACCCCCCCGGGCCCCGACGAGCAGCTCCAGCCCACCTCTAGGCACGATCGGCTCGAGATCGTGTCGAGCCCCGGGATCGGCGCAGGCCCACGAGCCCTGCCCCCTCCGCGGTGGCCGGCGCGGGGGCTTTGCGTCGCCCTGCCGCGACACCACGCCCCCACCCCCGGGCTCCACCTCGACTACGATCAGCTCTCTGCGATCCTCGTGGCTCCGGTGGAGCCGGAGCAGGTCCGCACCCTGTCCAGGCTCCTCGCGGCCTCCCTGGCCCTGGCCCTGGGGGCCCTGGGGCTGTCCGCGCTCCTCGAGCCCAGCGGCACGCCCGTCGCCGGACTGGGGATCGGAGCCCTGGTGTTCGGCCCCAGCCTGCTCTTGATCCACTACGTCTCCACCCACCGGATCACCCTGTACCTCGATCCCCACCAGCTGAAGATCGTCCAGAGCTGGGGGGCTTGTACCCTGCGACGGCGCACCCTCCCCCTGAGGACGCTCGCGGCGGTGCACGCGATCGGGACCGACACAGCGCCAACCCCCCGGGGGCTCCAGCTGGTGCTGCAGGACGGAGAGACGCTGTTCCTGTCGGCCCCTGCCCTGGCCCCGGCCGAGCTGGGGTGGCTGGCGGCCCAGCTCCGGGCGGTGCTGACCACCGCTGCACCGGACGCAGCGATGGATCCAACGCTGCTGGAGCTGCTCGGGGCGATCCAGGGCGCCCACGGCGGAGCCACCGGGCGCTGAAGCGCCCTGGGCGGGGCAAGCCACGGCGGGACGCCCGAGCGAGCCACGGCGGGACGCCCGAGCGAGCCACGGCGGGACGCCCGAGCGAGCCACGGCGGGACGCCCGAGCGAGCCACGGCGGGCTCAGCG
>DRPG01000196.1 GCA_011376105.1 Deltaproteobacteria bacterium | reverse complement strand
CGGAGATCTACACCCCGGTGAAGGGCCGGATCGTCGCAGTCAACGAGGATCTCGACGACAGTCCCGAGCTGATCAACAGCGATCCATACGGGGCATGGATCTACCGGATCGAGCCCGAGGGCACGCCCGAGGGCCTGCTGTCGGCTGAGCAGTACCGGGAGAAGATCTCCGGCTGACGCCCCCGCGTCCTCGAGAACCCACCCACCCGCCTGTCGCCGTCCGGAGCAGCGCTGGAGGTCGCCATGCCCGTTCCCCCACCCGATGCGTTCGCCCAGCGTCACCTGGGCCCGTCCGAGGCCGACGTGGCCGCCATGCTCGAGGTCGTCGGGGTCGACTCCCTCGAGGCGCTGGTGGGGCAGACCGTGCCCGATCACATCCGGGAGGATGCGTTCCCGGGGCTGCCGGCCGCGGTCAGCGAGGTCGAGGCGCTGGCTGAGCTGCGGCGGATCGCAGGAGACAACCAGATCCTCCGCAGCTACATCGGCATGGGCTACCACGGCACCGTGACCCCGCCGGTCCTGCTGCGCAACGTGCTTGAGAACCCGGGCTGGTACACCGCCTACACCCCCTACCAGGCCGAGATCAGCCAGGGACGACTCGAGGCCCTGCTGATCTTCCAGTCGGTGGTCCAGGAGCTGTGCGGCCTCGACATCGCCAACGCCAGCCTGCTCGACGAGGCCACCGCCGCGGCCGAGGCGATGACCCTGTCCTGGCGACAGCGCCGGCACGAGGGCACCACCTACCTCGTCGACGAGCGTGTCCATCCCCAGATCCTGGGCGTGCTCCAGACCCGGGCGGGGCCCCTGGGGCTGCAGCTCGCGGTCGGCCGGGTCGAGGACCACGATCTCGACGCGGTCCCGGTGTTTGGGGCGCTGGTCGCCTACCCCTGCACCGATGGCTCCCTGGTGGATCTGTCGGGCTTTGTCGAGCGGGCCCACGCAGCGGGCGTGCTGGTCACCGCGTGCACCGATCTGCTCGCCTTGGCCGTGCTGAGACCCCCCGGGGCGATCGGGATCGACATCGCGGTGGGCAACGCCCAGCGGTTCGGGGTCCCCATGGGCTACGGCGGCCCCCACGCCGGGTTCATGGCCACCCGCGGGGCGTTCAAGCGCCAACTCCCGGGGCGGCTGATCGGCGTCAGCCGAGACGTGCACGGCGATCCTGCGCTGCGGATGGCGCTGCAGACCCGGGAGCAGCACATCCGGCGCCAGAAGGCGACCAGCAACATCTGCACCGCTCAGGTGTTGTTGGCGGTGGTCGCTGGGCTGTACGCGGTCTGGCATGGCCCCGAGGGTCTGATCCGGATCGCCACCCGGGTCCATGGGCTGGCCCTGGCTCTGGCCGACGGCGCCCGCCGGGCCGGGCTCCAGGTGGGCCCGGATCCCTTCTTCGACACCGTCCGGATCGAGGCCGGAGCTCGGGTGGAGGAGATCCTGGGGCGGGCGAGGGGTGCGGGGATCAACCTGCGGGAGCTCGGCGGTGGGGGGCTGTCGATCGCCCTGGACGAGACGGTGGACGAGGCCGATCTAGCCGATCTACTGGAGGTTTTGGGCTGTGATGTGCCCGCGTCCGTGTTGATCGAGGCGGTGGATCCAGCGATGCCGGAGGGGTTCGCCCGCACCACCCCGTTCCTCCAGGAGGAGGTGTTCCGAGCCCACCGCAGCGAGACCGAGATGCTGCGCTACCTGCACCGGCTCCAGAGCCGCGACGTCGCGCTGGATACCTCGATGATCCCGCTGGGATCGTGCACGATGAAGCTCAACGCCACCACGGAGATGATCCCGATCACCTGGCCGGGCTTCAACGCGCTGCACCCCTTCGTTCCCCGGGAACAGGCCCAGGGGTACACCACACTGTTCCAGCAGCTCGAGGGCTGGCTGGCGGCGATCACCGGGTTCGACGCGGTCAGCCTGCAGCCCAACGCAGGCTCCCAGGGTGAGTACACCGGCCTGCTGGTGATCCGGGCCTGGCACCGCTCCAGGGGCGAGGGGCAGCAGCGCGACGTCTGCCTGATCCCGACCTCCGCCCACGGCACCAACCCCGCGTCCGCGGTGATGGCGGGTCTGCGGGTGGTGCCCGTCGCCTGCGACGATCAGGGCAACATCGACGTCGACGATCTGCGCAACAAGGCGGACACCCACGCAGACGCGCTGGCGGCGTTGATGGTCACCTATCCGAGCACCCACGGGGTGTTCGAGGTCGACATCGAGGCGATCTGCAGCATCGTCCACGAACGCGGCGGCCAGGTCTACATGGACGGCGCGAACATGAACGCGATGGTCGGCCTGTGCCGTCCGGGCTCGTTCGGCGCCGACGTCGCCCACCTGAACCTCCACAAGACGTTCTGCCTGGCCGAGGGCACCCCGGTGTCCCTCGGTGTCGGCCTCCAGCAGCCCATCGAGACCTTGTCCGTCGGCCAGGAGGTCAAGGCGTGGTCCGAGCAGGAGGGCGGGGTGCAGGGGGCGCGCCTGGATGCCGCCTTCCGCACCGGCCGGAGGCCTTGCGTCACGATCACCTTCGAAGACGGCCGGACCCTCACCTGCACCGAAGATCACCGCGTCCGGACGACCGACGGCTGGGTGGAGGCGGGGGCCCTCACCCCGGATCATCGGGTGATCGCTGGCCTGGAGGCGCCCATCGACGATGGCTCCT
>DRPG01000195.1 GCA_011376105.1 Deltaproteobacteria bacterium | reverse complement strand
GCAGGGCATCGATCGGGCCAGCGCCGACGCGCTCAACGCGCGGGCCTGCGAGGGCGGCCGCGCGGCGGCGTGTCGCCTCCGCGCAGAGTCCGTGGGGGATCCCTGGTGGGTGTCGGCCTGTGAGCTGGGAGACGGCGAGGCGTGCGCCGATCTCGCCGCGCTGCGCCCGGAGGCCGAGGCCGCGGCGCTGCAGATCAAGGCCTGTGAGGGTGGCCACCCTCCCTCCTGCCTGATCGCCGCCCGGCGGGCGCTGGCCGCAGGCGACGCCGCCACGGCGAAGGCACTGTATGCCACCCGGTGCGAGGCGCTCCCCGACGACATCGCGTGCACCCTCGCCCAACACACCGAGGATCGGGGTGCCCTCGCGCGTGCCTGTGGCCAGCGCGATCTCGAGGCCTGCCACCGGCTGTGTGCCCAGGCCCCCTCCGCCAGCGTCTGTGCAGCCTCGGCCGAGGCGCTGGCCTCTGCCTGCAGCGCCGGAGATGGAGCCGCCTGCCGGGCGCGGGCAGAGGCCCTCAACTCCGCAGGCCAGGATGCCGATGAGGTCAACCGGATCCTGTGGAGAGCATGCGATGACAGCGAACCGGTCGATCCCTGGGCGTGCCTGCGCCTCGCAGAGCGCGTCGAGCGGGGGCTCGGCAGCTTGCCCCGGGAGGCCAGGGGCGATGTGTCCTGGCTGCGTGACCAGGCCTGTGATCTACAACTCGCCTATGCCTGTGCTCCACACGCCGGCTGGTGAGAGCTCCTGAAGAACCCCCAGACGCGATCCATGGTACCCTGATCGGGCCGGGGAGCCGCCATGTTACACCATACCAACAGGGTTTTCCGAAATATGGTGTCGTTGGTACTGCTACTTGCCACTCCGACCCTTGCACAGGCCGAAGACGTGGTCGCAACGGTCCCGGGTACACCGGCCCCCGGCACCCAGGCCTCCGGGAGCTTCCTCCTCCCAGAGACCAACGACGTCGAGTGGCAGTGGCCCCTGTACGGTCGCGTCACCAGCCAGTTCGGATACCGCAAGCACCCGACCACCGGCCGCAGGAAGCTCCACACCGGGATCGACATCGCGGCCGCCCCCGGGCGAACCGTGCGCGCCGCCGGGGAGGGATCGGTTCGGTTCGCAGGGCGAAATGCATCCTATGGCCTGATGGTCGAGATCGATCACCCCGATGGGCACCGCACCCGCTACGCCCACCTCAACGCGCTGTGGGTCAAGAAGGGGGCCACCGTCGCTGGAGGTGATCCGATCGGGATCGTCGGGAACACCGGCCGATCCACGGGTCCCCACCTGCACTTCGAGCTTAGAGACGGTCGTAAGCCGGTGGATCCGGCGGTCATCGCGATCCACTTTGGCCAGCCCATCGACGCGCTGGCGAAGCAGAAGGGGCCGATCCTGCGGGCACCGGGGCTCCCCTCGTCGCCCGTCGCCCGCGCCACCCGGGGGGCGATGGAGCGCTTCCGGGGCATCGCTTGCATGGTCTGGGACTGGTGGGCGGGGTGATCCGGCCCCCTGGACGGGGCAGGCGACGCAGACCCGCTCGTTCGGCGCGCTACGGGCGCCCGGCCCGGGGCGTGCCAGGCGATCGGGGTTGACCGGCTCCATCAGCGTACGCTGCAGGGTGTCGTGCCCGGTTGACCCCCTACGATCGCCTGTGCGGACGCGTGGGCTGTCCCGGAGCGCGCGGCCCGACGGGCGCAGGGGAGGGGAGCGATGGACAGGGGGCACCAGGCCCGGATCGTGGGGGCGGGGATCGCCGTGGGCACAGGCCTGGCCGGGGTGGGACAGCTCATCCCGCCGCTGCACCTGCTGACCCACGAGTTCACGCAGGGGTTCACCGCCGCGAGCTTGTTCCTGGCTGCGGGCCTGGCCTGGTGGACGGGGCGGACCCTGCCGCAGGGGCGGTGGCGCGAGGCGGCATGGATCGCGCTGTGGGCGGTGGGTGCGATGGGGGCGGCTGCCTTTGGGACCCAGCTGCTGGCCAACGCGCTGTCGTACCGCTGCCGGACCGAGCACGCGATCGGCTTCTTCTGGGTGACCTGGGTCCCCACCGCGCTCCTGGGTGCGGGGATCGGCGCTGCGGCGGCGCGGTGGGGGCTCTCGGCGTGGCGCACGCTGCTGCTGCTGTTGCTGCTGTGTGCCGCCTCCGCGGCCCACGATGGGCTGCAATACCTGGCCGGGGTGCGGATCGTCGATCCCCTGCTGGGCGATCCGCTGATGTTCAACCAGCGCACGGGCATGGAGATCCCGGGGATACACGCCTGGCAACGCCTGTGGCTGCTGTGCGTCGCGATCGGGCTGTGGGCGGTGGCTCGCCGGCGGCAGCGCGGGGATCAGCCGGTGGGTACGGCGCTCGCGTTGATCCCCGCCCTGGCGTTGACCTTCGGGGGGGGCAGCCACGTCGGGGTGGGCTGTGGCCGCCACGCCCTGCGCCGGCACCTGGACGCCGAGCGCCACAGCGAACACTTCGTGTTCCTGTACAGCTCCACCGGGCGAGCCAGCGTCCACATCGATCAGGTGGTGCGGGACGGTGAGTGGCACTATGCCCGCCTCGCTGAGGCCTGGGGGATCACCCCTCAGCGCAAGATCGAGGTCCGGCTGTTCGACACGAGGGAAGAGCTGGGGCGGCTGACGGGGCGACCCTGGCCCCACGCGGGCTTCTACCAGATCGACATCCCCCTGTCGCGGACCCGCACCTCGACCTACCCCCACGAGCTGGTGCATGCCCTACACGCCGAGCTGTCCTACAACCCGCGGCTGATCTACGACCGGGGCATGACGGAGGGAGCGGCGGTGGCGTTCTCAGAGCACCTCGCGGCCCTCCCGGCGGCCCACGTCTCCCAGGCGGTGGCCCTGCGCACCGATCAGCTGCCCCGGGCCCAAGACTTCATGGCGCCCGGTGGGTTCCACGCCGTCAACGAGGGCAACGCCTACGACGCAGCGGGCTCGTTCCTCGGGTTCCTGGTGCTGCGCTATGGGCTCGACGCGTTCGTCCAGCTCCAGCGGACCTTCGACTGGCGCGGCACCTATGGCCACGATCTCGATGCCCTCGACGCCCAGTGGAGAGCGTTCCTGGCCGAGGTGCCGGTGGATCCGGCCCGGCATGCCCGGGAGCGGGACGCCTTCGATCCAGAGCTGCGGCCCTCGTACCTCAGCCGCCGCTGTCCAAAGCTCGGGGCGAACGAGGAGACCCTGTCCGAGCGTGCCGACCGGCTCCGGGCGCTGGGTGATCACGACTCAGCCCAGGCGCTGTACCGCAGGCTGCTGGAGCGACAGGGCAAGACCCGGTGGGCGGTGCGGGCGGCGGTGAGCCTGAGCCACCTAGAGCGGGACGCAGAGGCCCTGGAGCTGCTGCAGGCACACCTCCACGCCGGGGATCTGGACGACGACGAGCGCTTCCTCCTGCTCGAGCGTCAGATCCCCGGGCTGCTGGAGCTCGATCGCTTCGACGCCCTAGGGGATGTGCTCGAACAGCTCGTCCGGCTCGATCCAGCGCCCCACCGGGCCCACCACCACCTCCGGGCCTGCCTGATGGATCCCCAGCTGCAGAGCCCGGTGGCGTCGTTCCTCCGGGGCGGGGAGGGCTGGCGGGCGCGGGCGCTGCTGGAGCAGCTGCAGCTCGTGTTCCCCGAGCGATCCTGCCTCCGCTTTGTCTGGGCTGCCTACGCCACGACCCTCGATCGCCCGCCCCCGGATCTGTCCCTCACCCGGGGCCAGCGACGCAGGCTCGACGAGGCGGCCAACGCCGTCTCCGCCGCCCCCGACGCCTGCGAGCTGGTGGGCGGACGCCTGCTCGAGTGGGCGGATCACGCCGTGCGGCTGTCCGAGCTGGAGCTGGCCGGCCAGCTCGCAGGCACCGTGGCTGAGCACTGCGCCGATCCTGTGCTCCACCACGAGGCCACGCTGCGGATGGAGCGGATCGGCTGGGAGCGCAGCCGCGCGGCGCCTTGATCCGCTCCCGGGGTGCAGGCGCTGGTGGGACGCTGGTGGGACGCTGGTGGGACGCTGGTGGGACGCTGGTGGGACGCTGAGCGGCGGGGACCCGAGCGGCGCCCGAGGTCCTCGACGCGGATGCCCTCCAGCGCGGCCAGCGGCTCGCTCCAGGGGTGTCGGAGCGCCCGGCGGGGCGCCGTCGCCGCCGCCGAGCGCCCCAGGGTGCCTACAGCTGCGCCTCGTCCCGGAAGAAGGAGACGATCTCATCGGAGAGGGCGAAGCGGGAGCGCTCCCCCGTCTCGTCGGGCCCGGCCTCGCCGCCGGGCCAGGTGTGCCCCGCCCCCGTGATCTCGATGTAGCGGAAGGGAGCCCTGCAGCCCTCGAAGGTGAACCGCGTCGGGCGGGTCCGATCCCCTTCAGCGGGGGGCAGCGGGGTCTCTCTGGGGGTGGGCCTGCAGCCGTTGGTCTTCGCCCAGAAGGCCATGGTGTCGCGCATCGGGGCGTAGGTGTTGCCGTTGAGCTCGTGCCCGTCGTGGCGTGGATCCGCGGTGCCGGACGAGATCAGGAACGGCCGAGGGTGATCGAGGGAGCACACCTCAGGGGTCTCCACCAGCATGGGGTGGCTGACCGCAGCGAAGGCGTGGAACAGCTCGGAGGAGCAGACCAGCCGGTAGGTGTACAGCGCGCCTGCGGAGAACCCAGCGACGTAGCGCCGGCTTGGATCGGTCTCGAAGCGCCGATCGATCTCGGCGACCAGGGCGGCCACGAACTCGTCGGTGGTGGGCTTGCCGGGGGGGGACCACCAGGCCCCGCGCCCGAGCTCGAGGTCCTGGCCGTCGGGGAACACCTGGATGAAGGTGTCGCGGTGATCCTTCCACGACGGCGCGAGGTGCCGGCCCCGGCCCCGGCCCCGGCCCCCGTGGAAGCCGTACAGCACGGGCCAGCGCTTGTCGCTCTGGGGATCGTAGCTCGGCGGTAGCAGCAGGTAGGCCGTGCGCTCATAGCCCGGCGCCAGCTCGAGCACGATCTGGTCTCTGGCCTGGCCCGGGGCGGCGGGTGGTGCTGGACGCCGCCTGGCCTTGGCGCCCGGAGGGGGGGCCTTGGGGCGCCTGGCCTCCGGGGCGTCGGGGCCTGCACGCCCAGGATCCCGATCCCGTGGACCCCCTCCACACCCGAGGAGCGCGACCAGCACCGTCCACAGAGCGACCATCTGGGCCTCCTCAGGGGCAGGATACGGGGGACAGCGCCACGCTGCAACGAGGTGTCCATGTCCGGGGCCACCTGTGGACACCACCTGGGAGCCAGGGCCCGGGCCAGAGCTGGAGCGGGCGATCTGGGGGCCCGGGCCGGGGGCGTCCGGGTGTAAGGGATGAGGAGGGGCACCGTCTGTCATGGCGAGGAGTCGACGATGCTCTACCTGCTCCCCCTGGTGGCCTCCACCACCACACCGCTGGAGGCCAGGCGTCCCGAGCGATCCGAGCGGGAGGCCCAGGCCCGCCAGCTCCGGGAGGGGGCGCGCTGCGCTCCACCGTGTGGCGCCCACAAGCCTGGAGCCGGGGCCTGAGCCAGCGGGGCGCCTGCCCGGCGCTACTCAGCGCTGCTCAGCAGCTCCAGAAACGCGTCGCGCTGCGCCCTCACCGAGGCCTCCGGCCCGATCATCTTCACGAAGTAGGGGCCGTCTCCGATCTGCAGGACGGCTCCGATCAACCGGTAGCCAGCACGATCAACCTTCTCCCCGGAGCCCGGGGAGGTCTCTGCGACGAACCGCCCGGACAGCTCCATCAGATCCGCCTTGCCTAGATCGAGCACGATCTCCTCGTAGGTCGCGGCTGTCACGGGATCCGCGCCCCCCTCGAGCGAGAACTGGCTCGCCCAGCGCTTGAAGTTGGCCTCGACCGAGCCCCCCGAGCCCTCGAACCAGTACACCACGACCGTGGTCTCTTCGGTGTCTCCGTCTGCGGCGGGCACGGTGTACTGTGCGGCCCGCATCGGGCTGCTGGGGGGGGTGGCGATCCAACCCTCGGGGGGGCTGAACCGGACCTGGGGCCTCGATGTGGGCTGGGGGATCGCCCCGGGGATCGCCCCGGGGATCGCCCCGGGGATCGCCCCGGGGGTCGCCTCAGGAGGCTCGGGGTCCGGGGACCCGCAGCCTGCGAGGAACAACACGATAGACCACATTCATCCACCTCCGGGACGCATCATGGCACACCGTCGGGCGGTGGCCGGAGCCACCTCGGGCGATCCTCACTCCCCGGGGGCGTCCGGCGGCCACCAGCTGACCAGGATCAGCCTGCTCCGATCGACCCGCTGGGGACAGCACGACAGCTTTAGACGGCCCCCGGGGCCCGACAGCACGGCGTGCTCCCGCCTGTCAGCGGTGCCCGCCTCCTCCATGGTGAAGCCACGGGCGGTGGCCTGCTCCTGCAGCGCCAGCCAGCCCGCCCGGGCGGAGGGCTCGTCCTCGTAGACCAGATCCACCGAGATCTTGTCACCCCCCCTCGGGCTCGTGATCTTGCCGGTGGGGGCCTCGAACGACAGCGGGAAGTCGGAGGGCAGGGCGTCGAGCACGGCCAGCCCCGTCAGCGGGGCACATCCCCCGAGCAGCCAGGGCACGAGGCTCCGCAACGCGAACATCTAGCCTCCAGCGCGCCCGGTAACACCGTCTGAGGCACATCGAGGGATCGCGCCCCGCACCCCGCACCCCGCACCCCGCACCCCACGCCCCACGCCCCACGCCCCACGCCCCGCGCCCCGCACCCCGCCCGGGAGGGGGGTGGGGCTCCGACTTACGGCGCACGGCGGGTGCGGAACGTCTCGGAGCGCACCAGCTCGACGAGCAGCTCCGGCAGCTCCCCCCCTGTCTCGAGGAAGCGCGCCTCCAGCTGTGCCAGGATCACCGCGTCGGCCTCGGTCTCCACCCGACCGTGGGCGTAGCGGAACCACTGCCGGGCGACACAGCGGTGGACCGTCTCGCTGCCCGCCAGCAGCTCTGACAGCTCGACCGCGCCATCGAACGGGGTGCCGGCCAGGTCCCCGACCCAGATCACCCCGGACGCATCCACCGGGCTGTCTCCGTCGAGCTCGTTCCAGATCCCGACGCTGTCGAAGTGCTCGAAGCCGAACCCGAGCCCGTCGATCGCGTCGTGGCACCCCGCACACGCTGGATCTGCGGCGTGCTGGCTGTAGCGCTCGCGGTTGGTGCCCTGGGTGGCGAGCTGGAGATCCGAGATGTTGAGGGCGGCGCCGGCGGGGGGCGGGGCCGGGGGAGCACACAGCATCCGCTCGAGGATCCATGCACCCCGCTGCACCGGGCTGGGGTTGATCAGGTTGGCCTTCGCGGTGAGCCAGGCCGGGCGGGTGAGGATCCCTGCCCGCCCGCTCGGCACGGGGCCGGGCCCCTCGGCCACCCCATAGAGCTCAGCGATGACCCGATCCGCGTCGGTCTGTGGATCGAGGAGCAGGCTGGAGAGTGTGGGCTTGGGACCGTCGAACACGCGCCACACCAGCGCAGCGGTCTCATCCTGCAGGGACGGGACCCAGGAGGGATCCCAGCTTGGGTAGCGCACAGGGTTGCGGGAGAAGCTCTCGTCCAGGTCTCCGAGATCGAGCCAGAGGTGGTGGAAGCGCAGCACCCCCTGGGTGATCCGGGGATCCTCCAGCATGCGCCAGGCCTCGGCCTCCACCCCGTCCGCCGTGTCGAGGGCCCCTGTGATCGCGGCTGTGAGCAGACGCTCGTCGGGCAGGGTGTTCCACAGGGTGAAGGACAGACGCGCAGCGAGCTCGTGGCCCGCCAGGGGGATCCGTGGACCCGAGCCCGGATCAGGTGTGATCTCCAGCAGGTACAGAAACTCCGGTGCGTTGAGGATGGCCTGCAGGGCGAGCTGCAGGGCGACACGAAAAGAGCCGCTCCCCGCCAGCTGGTCTTCGAAGAAGCCGAGGTATAGCGCGATCTCCTCAGGCGTCAGGGGCCTCCGGAACGCACGGCGAGCCAGGTCGCGCACGACGGCGTGGCCACAGGCCCGGGGATCGGGGCCGCCGTCGTCGGGGCAGGGCAGCCACGGACCCGGCTGCTCCATCGCTGCGTCGGTGATCCGCACCGCTGCGGCCTGGACCGCCTCGATCCACAGGGGGTTGGGGCTCTGGGCGGACGCCATGTGATCGAAGGCGCCGACCTTGGGATCGTCGGGGAGCTGGATCGAGGGCAGTTGCACGCCCTCGAACAGATCCTGCACGGCGTTGCTGTACTGGCTGGGGGACAGGTGACGTAGCGGGGACGGAGCCCCGGGGGCGAGCCAGCGGGGCCCGGGATCGGGCCCGGAGCAGCTCATGAGCGACAGCGACAGCGACAGCGACAGCGACAGTGACAGCATCATCGCAGCAGCCCCGGGAGCTCGCCGGTGCAGTCGAGCATCTCCCCGTTGGCTAGCGGGACCTCCCGGGTGCCGAGGGGGCCGGTCTCGAGGCCCAGGGCCCGGCCGAGGGTGTTGAGCAGCCGGTTGTGGGGCTGCCCCAGGCGCTGGAGGCCGCTGCCCGACGCCAACGCATAGCGCGGCGCGAACCGGTGATAATGCCCGGTTCGCAGCACCCCCGTGCCCCCGGCCAGCACCACCGGCACGGTGTGGAGCTCGTGATCTCCGGTGGAGATCTCGTTGTGCCACACCACGATCGTGTGGTCTAGCAAGGTGCCGTCGCCCTCGGGGATGGCGTCGAGGGTGTCGAGCAGCTGCGCGATCTGTAGGGCGTGGAACGTGTGGTGCAACGTCATGTACCTGGCTGCCTCAGGGCTGCTGGCCACGGCGTGGGCGATGTCGTTGTGGAGGTCGCCCGGCGGAGCCCCCACCGTCGCGGTCGGGATGTCGCCGACCCGCAGGGTGATCGCCCGGGTCAGGTCGCACGACAGCGCCACGGTCGCCAGCTCGAGGAAGGCCCCGATCATGTGGTCGGGGTAGCCGGCCGCGTCGGGGGGAGGCGGCGCGGTGGGCTGGGCGCTGGGGGTGCAGGGGATCGCGTCCAGCTCGGCGATGCGCACCTCGAGATCGCGGACAAGATCGCGATGTAGCGCGATCTTGTCGCGATCCTCAGCGGCGAGCCGGGGTAGCACGGACGTGTAGCGATCCGCGGCCAGATCGAGGACGCTGCCCTGGCGCTGCCGGATCAGGCGGGACTCCTCCGGGCGGGCGGGGTTGGTCGCGGAGGGGAACAGGCGGCGCCAGGCCGCGACCGGATCGCTCTCCTGGGGCAGGAGGTTGCCCAGCGGCCCAAAGGACACCCCGATGCCGGCGGAGACCCCCCACTCCAGGGAGGGAAACGGCGTGTCCTGCTCGGCTGCGAACAGCTGATCGAGCGAGGGACCCTCCAGCACCATGGACGGCCCCTCGATCTCCCGGGGCACCCAGCCCGACTGGCAGGTGGCCGCGCCGGAGGCGTGGGCCAGCAGATCGGTGACCAGCGCGGTCGCATAGCCCACCCCATCGACCACCACGAGCTTGTCCCGGTGAGGCCACAGGGGGCGGAGGATCGGGGAGAACTCGGAGCGGGGCGCCTCACCGAGGGACAGCACATAGTCCTGGTTATCTCGATAGCGTAGGCGGATCGACCAGTTTTCGTGGACGGTGCCATGGCTCGAGACATAGAACAGCACCCGCAGCGGAGGGGGGGCCTGCCGCGCCGTGCTCCGCAGCGGCCAGACCGCACAGCCCCCGGCGAGGCCGAGGAGCCCGAGTAGGTGCCGACGGGTTGGCTCCATTTCCCTAGCGCCCCCGGCGATGGATCGTGGCTCGGGCGTGGCCCTGCTGTGAGGCGAGTGCGGCCGGTGCTGGGGCCGGTGCCGGTGCCGGTGCCGGTGCCGGTGCCGGTGCCGGTGCCGGTGCCGGTGCGCTCACCTGGAGGCCCACAGGTGTGGATACAGGCCCTCGATCCGCTGAGTGCGGTTGCCCGTCCAGCCCGCGGGATCGAGGGCCGGGGGTGTGGCGATCTGCAGATCCCAGACGGTGTCCCCCGTCTGGGGATCGATCTCGACGATGCGGATCGTCTGGGCTGAGAGCCCCTGGCTCGCGGTGGTCTGACCGCCGGTGTGGGTCGCGTGGCCATAGGTGATCAGGACGTTGCCGTTGTCGAGCCAGTCTGCGTCTCCGATCTGGCCCGCGAAGATCGGGCCCGTGTTCGGGTTGTCGACGTACGACAGCGTCTGCTCTACGGTGCGGGCGGCCTCGTCGACGCGGTAGGCCACGGCACGAGAGTAGCTGTCTGACTCGTCGAGGGGCTGCTGATCCGTCCAGGGGCTCGCCCGGTGGTTGCCGTTGTCGAACATCACGATCTGGCCATCATGGCCCACCATCGGTGCGTGCTGGTGGTAGGGCCACGCGAGCGTCCCGACGGGCTCTAGCAGGTAGGGGCGCAGCCGCTCGGGCCAGTTGTCATGGTTCGCCAGGATCCAGGACAGCTGGCCGCTCATCGGATCAAACTTGATCACCGCGTCCTGGTGGCGCAGGGACACCACGATCCCGCCGTCGGGGTGCTCGACGACGGCGTTTGCGTGGGCCCAGTCCAGCGGCCCCGGCACGATGTCCGAGGATCGGGTGCGCAGCGAGTCGTACCCGATCCGGTGGGGATCGAGCAGATCTGCGAGGGACCAGGACCAGCGCACGGTCCCGTCGCGATCGATGGCCAGCACGAGATCGTCGGCGATCCGCGCGGGCGCGGTGGGCACAGGGGACTCGGTGCTGGTGGGGTAGTCGGCCAGCAGGCGCTCGGTCAGGCTCAGGGTGAGCAGCCCTCCGTCGGCCATGGGAAACACCTCGTGATGGAGCTCGTGGGGGAAGCCCTCGAGCTCGAGGGCGTCCTCGACGCCCCAGCCCTCGGGCTGCCAGGCGGACCTCCGCTCCCCCGCCAGATCCAGCTCGATCAGGGTGCCGTCCTCGGCGGCCAGCAGGGTGCCGTCGGGCTGCATCCGCACGTCGTACACGAAGCGGGGGGCGGCATAGGACCACACGACGTGGGCGTCGGAGTCCAGGATCACCAGGTGGTTCAGCTCCTGGTAGGGCGAGCCCTTCGCCGGGCGCATCGTCACCAGGGACAGGCCGGGTTGGATCCTCGAGGGCTCGCTGGAGAGCAGGGTCAGCTCCGGGAAGGAGGTGGGCAGGGGATCGAGCGTGACGACGGGGCCCGCCGCAGTGGTGCGCCGCCCCTGAGCGTCGGTCAGCTCTAGCTGCAGCGGGTAGCTGGCTGCGGGGTGGAAGCCGACCAGCAGGACCTCATGTTCGGTCTGCAGCGTGTCGAAGGCCACCTGCCGGGGACCGTGCACGTCGCTCCAGCCCACCTGCAGCCGGGTGGGGCGATCGGTGTGGACGGACAGCCAGCGCGACAGCGGGGCCTCGGGCCGGGCCGGGCGGAGGTCTGCCCCGAGCAGCACAGGAGGCGCTCCGACGCCCTCGTGGGGGCCCCCGGTCTCTTCCGGGAGGAGATCACCCGGATCTGTGGAGATGGAGGGCTCCCCCGAGCAAGCCAGCCAGATCAGGATCGTCGAGGACGCGAGCATTGGACCCCCCGGGAGAGTCTACCCGGGCTCGGCCCGGGCCATCGCTGTCCGTCTCCGGACACCCCTGTCCGCGGTGAGACACCCGGGCTACCCCCCTAGCATCGTGATCACCATGATCACGATGATGGAGAAGAAGACAAAGCCTCCGATGCTCACCGTGCGGAAGAGCCACGCATCCTCGTCTCGACCGAACTCCTTCGACATCGCTCACCCCCACAGTCCATTCTAACCCTGAGTCCACAGGTTTCACCTTGTTGCTCAGGGTCACCTGGGTGGGCTCTGGGGGCTCGGCCCGGATCCTGCGCCACAGCGACCTCAACGTGTCGCGATCAGGATGAATCCAGACCCAGTGGTAACGATCCGTACCTGGCCCCAGCCCCGCACCACCCCGCCCCCCGACAGCTCAGCTTGGGCGGGCACCACCACCCCCGGCCCGGCGGGCGTTGTGGCCTGTAGGAGGTGCTGGGGCAGGATCGCGCGGGCCACGAGCGAGGGCAACACCAGGGGCTCCCGCACCGGAGCGCTGGGGCCATAGGCTGCCTCGATCGCCTCTCGCCGGGCCTCCATCCACACCCCGAGCCACACCGCCTCGGGCTGCGCCGGATCCACCCACTGGACCCAGCGCACGCTCGTCGCTCCGATGGGCAGCGCCATCACCGCCGGCAGGGCCGCGAGCTCGTCCGAGGGGTGCCCCAGCTGCACCTCCTCCACCCCGCCCCGCGGTGGAGCCGAGGGCAGCCCCCCACACGCCAGCCCCAGCCCCAGCAGCAGCGCCCCCCAGGCGCTCCGCAGCAGCGGACGCCGCAGGCTGCCGCCCCGTCGCCCGTGGATGCTCTCCGCTGTGTGCTCAGCGTGCGCTCCGGGACCGCTTGCCTCCCCACCGCCTCGCCGGCTGCTCGATCTGGACACGCTCACCTCCAGCGCGGGCCCTCTGCAGGATCGGGGCCAGCCTCTTGGAGGCGCTCGAGCCCGATGACCAGCAGATCTCTGATCCTGGAGGTGACGGACGTCCGTCGCTAGGAGCCTGTCGCGCGTCCGGATGGAGCGTCGTGCTCCGGTGGGCAGCTGGACGAGAGCGCTGGAGGGAGCATGCTCCTGCGCGTGGCCGGCCGGCGGGTGGGGGGCCGCGAGCCGTCAGGATCCGAGCCGACGGGAGCATGTGCGACAGGCTCCTCACCTGGATGCCCCACGACGAGGGTGCACGGATGCATGAGCCCGCCGGACAGGGCTTGCCGGCTCCTCACGGGGCGATCACCGTGGCGCTGAAGTGATCCGAGCCGTCGATCTCCACCTTGCGGAAGCTCTCGAAGGTCACACCCTCCAGATCTTCATGGGAGATCTCGCCATAGCCGATCGCCTGGATCCACTGGCGGATGAAGCCATCGCCGGGCCAGGGCCCGGTCAGGGTGCAGCGACGACCGTCGGGCTCGCAGCTCGTCTCGATCCGGGACGGCTCGAGCTCGGGCTCGACCGTGACCAGCAGATCCACCACCAGCGCCTCCATGTAGTCGGCGAGGGGCTCCCCCTCGAGGGAGAGGATCTTCTCGGTGGCATACCTCGCGGTCGGCTTCTCCCCCGATCCTGCTCCCTGGGCGAGGAGGCTTGTGAGGCCCGCGACTGGATCGGCGCGGTCGGGCCCGGCCCGTGGGGGCGCGGCGGTGGCCTCATCGGCTGCTGGAGCGCTGGCTTGTGGGGCCTCCTGACCCTGAGGGGGTGGGGCGGTGGGCCCCGTGCTGGGCCTGGGGATGAGGAAGTAGGCCAGGATCGCGAGCACGATCGCCATCGAGGCGCCGACGAGCAGGGAGGAGGATCGGTCGTTCATCGGGGGGAGGGTAGTGGACGCGGCGCCCCCCGTCCACGCCGACGCGCTAGGATCGAGCAGGGGGACGCTCTTGGGTCCCACAACATCGGGCTGTGGGGCCGAGCCCGTTGGCCGGGCCGTGGAGGAAGCAGGATGGAGCCGACGATGGCAGTGCTGGCCGCGCTGGGGCTGACCCTGGTGGGGCTCGGGCTCCCCCTGTGGGCAGGCTGGGTGGGGCCCAACCGGTGGTATGGGCTCCACACCCCCCGCACCCTCGCTGATCCGGTGGTGTGGAGGAGCGCCAACCGCATCGCGGGCCGCGATCTGGCCGCGGGGGGGGCGGGCCTGGGGCTGTTCGCCCTGGTCGGGGGCGCGGTGGGGATCAGCACGCTGTGGGCCTGGATCCTGGCCTTGGTGCCGATCGGGCTGGCCGTGCTGCACACCCTCTGGGCCGTCAGCGCGTGGCTCGCCGAGCACGACGCCCGGGCGAGCGCCGAGCTGCCCCACGCCGACTCCCGGATCCGGGAGGCACAGCGCCGGGCACAGGCCGCACGTCGGGCCAAGGAAGAGCGGTAGGGCAGGGGCTCACCCCGAGGCGCTCGCCTTCAGCCGCTCTCCCCCGCTCAGTCCACCGAGGATCTCGATCTTCAGCCCGTCCGACAGGCCGACCTCGATCTCTCGGCGCTCGAACTGGCCCGGGGCGATCTCGATCTCGACGAAGATCTGCCCCTCGTCGAAGCGAAGGGCGCGCTCGTCGACCGCCAGCACCCCGTCGCGTCGATCGAGCACGATGTCGGCGTTGGCCGAGCTCCCGGCCCGGATGAACAGCCCGGGCTCGGGGGTGATCGCCGCCCGGATCTCGAACTGGACCGCACCGTCGATCAGCTCCCCCTTGGGGCTGATGTACTCCAACGTCCCATGGATCCGCCGATCAGGGATCGCGCCGACGGTGATGTCCAGCGGCATCCCCTCGCGGATCCGGCCCACCTCCGACTCGTCGAGGTGGCCCTCGAACACGAGATCGCGCATGTCGGCCACCGAGGCGATGGTGGTGCCGGCGCTGAAGTTGTTGGTCTCGGTGACCGACTCGCCCTCCTCGACGTCCGCCATCAAGACCATGCCCGACACCGTGCTGCGGACCTCGGTGCTCACGTTGTTGGTGCCGCGGGTCGCGCCCTCCTTCACGATCTGGAGGTTGGCCCAGGCCGCACTGTAGCTCTGCTTCGCCAGATCGTGATCGCGTCGGGCGCGCTGGAGCTCGGACGCCGAGAGGGCGGACTGAGCGGAGAGGCGCTCGGCGCGCTGGAGCTCCTGCTCAGCATTGTCCAGCTCGATCTTCGCGGTGCGGACGCTGGCCTGAGCGTTGTTGAGGGTGGCGGAGTCGGGGATGATCTGGATCGTGGCGATCAGATCGCCTGTGGCTACGGTCTGCCCGGGCTCCACCAGCAGCTTGGAGATCACCCCGGAGACCCGGCTCTTGATCTCGACCTCGACCCTCGGGACGATCGCGCCTGTGGCCACGGTCTTCAGCACGATGTCGGCGACGGCGGGCTCGACTAGGCTCACCTCCTCGGGTACGGGCCGGCCACGGGCCACCAGGAACAGCAGGGTGGCGAGGAAGGCGAACGCGACGCCCCCCACGAGGGTGATGGGCAGCAGGTGGCGTCTCATCAGCTACTCCGTGCGCAGCGCTTCGACGGGTTGGATGGCGACGGCCCTCCGGGCGGGCATCACACCGGCGATCCCACCGGCGATCCCGAGCAGCCCCAGCGCCGCCAGGGCCGCCCCAGGCTCGATCCGGGGCAGCCCGAAGGATGGGTTGTCGGGGCCGATGGCGAGGGCCGCGAGCTCGAGGACCACGACGCCTCCGATCAAGCCCGCCAGCCCCGCCAGACCCGTCATGGTCAGCGCCTCGAACAAGATCATCGAGATGATCGAGCCGGGGGTCGCGCCCAGGGCCCGCCGCACCCCGATCTCGGAGGTGCGCTCCCGCACCACGATCAGCAGCACGTTGCTGACGCCCACCGCGCCGGACAGCAGGGTGGCCGCCCCGACCAGCCAGGTCAGGCCCCGGATCCCAGCGAACAGCCCCTGGATCCGCCTATACTCGCGCTCGGCGTTATAGGAGCCCAGGGCCTGGCTGTCCTCGGGGTGTACGTCGTGGCGCTCGGCGAGGATCGCCTTGACCTTGGCCTCGAGCTCGGTGCCGTCGAACCCGGGGGCCGCGATCATCGCGAACCACCGGACGCGATCGCCCATGTTGAAGCTCTGCTGGAACGTGGTGAACGGGATGTGGATCGTCTGCTCTTCGCGATCTCCACGATCGTCGCCGGAGCGGGAGTGGAACAGGCCCACGACCTGGAAGTATACGCCCCGGACGCGGATCCAGTCTCCGATGGGATCGCTGTTGTCGGGCCACAGCGCCTCGTGGACCTGGCCGCCGATCACCGCGACCTTGCGCTTGAGCTCGAGATCCAGCGGATTGATGAAGCGCCCCGCGTCCCATACCACGGTCTGGATGTGGGCGAACGCGGGGGTGTCCCCCATGATCTCGAAGGCACCGGTCTCGCTGCCGTGGACCACGGGGGTGCCGTCGCGGTAGCCGCCCAGCTGGTTGCGGGGGGCGAGGTAGCGCATCCCCTCGAGCTGCTGCAGGGCCGCGATGTCTGAGTTGCGGTAGTGGACCCACCGCCCGGGCTGGCGGCCCCGGTAGGGCAGCCGGGTGCGGCCCCCCCAGACGAACACCGCGTTGGTGACGCTGCCCCGCAGCGTGCGGTAGGCCGCCTCCTCCAGGCCCACGGAGAAGCCCAGCATCAGCACCAGCACGAAGGTGCCCCAGAACACGCCGGCCATGGTCAGGGCGGTGCGGACGGGGCTCGCACGGAGCGCGTCGCCGAGCTCCTGCCAGGTGTCGAGATCGAGGGGGCTCAACCGTTCCTCAAGGCTTCGACGGGGTGGACCCGGGCCGCACGCCACGCGGGCACGAAGCCCGCGAGGCCGCCGAACACGACGAGCAGCACGGTGGCGGCGACGGCGGGGCCCAGGGTGACCTGAGGCTCCCGCAGGTAGTCGTTCTCCGGCAGCCACAGCCGCAAAGCCTCGAGCAGCGCCACGCCTGCGACCAGGCCGAGGTAGCCCGAGCTGGCGGTGAGGAAGACCGCTTCCTGCAGGATCCCCCCCACGATCTGCCCCGGGGTCGCGCCCAGCGCCTTGCGCAGGCCGATCTCGGAGGTGCGCTCCCGCACCGAGACCAGCATGATGTTGGAGACCCCCACGATCCCCGCGGTCACCGTGCCCACGCCGACCAGCCAGACGAACGCGTCGAGCAGGCGGAAGATCCGCTGGATGTCCTGGAAGGCCTCCACGTTGTTGCGGACCCGCACCGCCTTGCGATCTTCAGGATCGAAGTGGTGGCGGGCCGCCAGCATCGCCACCACCTCGGACGCCACCGCGTTGGCCTGCTCTACCCCCGCGTCTCCAACGGTGAACATCATCTGATCGAGGACGCGGCTCCGGTTGCCCCCTCCAAAGGTGGCCTGAGCGGTGGTGACCGGGAGGTAGATCTGCCGCATCTCCGAGGATCCACCCGTGTCCTTGAACACCCCCACCACCCTGAACGGGACCCTCGCGACGTTGATCCACTCGCCGAGGGGATCGATCCCCCGGAACAGGAACTCGGCGACCTCCCCGCCGATCACCGCGACCTTGCGCTTGTGCTCGAGATCGAGCACGTCGATGAAGCGCCCCGCGGTGACCTCAGTGTTCTCAAGGTACTGGTGATCGGGGTGCACGGAGCGGACGCTGAACGAGGCGCTGCGCTGCTTGTACGCGATGGTGGGCCCCCGGAGGTAGAACCGGCCCGTCGCCCGATCGATCCCGTCGGTCCGCAGGAGGTGCGCAAAGTCGTCGTTGTCGAACTGGATCGGTCGGTTGATCGGGCGCCCCTCGAACGGACGGCTGGTCTCGCCGCTGTACAGCCAGATGCTGTTGGTGGCGTCGTCACGGAACTGCCAGGCGACGCTGTTCTGTAGCCCCCGCCCTGCCCCCAGCAGGACGACCAGCACGAAGGTGCCCCAGGCCACCGACATCGTGGTCAGGGCGGTGCGGATCCGGTGCCGCCACAGAGACTGGGCGATCTCGGTCCAGCGATCGAGCCAGCCCTCCAGCCTCACGACACGATCCGCCCGTCGTGCAGCAGGACGGTCCGATCGGTGCGCCTGGCCACCTCGCCCTCGTGGGTGACGATCAAGATCGTGGCTCCGTCGCTGTGGTTGACGTCGAGGAGCAGCTCCATGATCTCGTCGCTGGTGGTGCTGTCGAGCGCACCGGTGGGCTCATCGGCCAGCACCACCCTCGGGCGGGTGACCAGGGCCCGGGCGATGGCCACCCGCTGCTTCTGCCCCCCGGACAGCTGGCTCGGCAGGTGGTGGCCCCGATCCGCGAGGCCCACCCGCTCGAGCAGCTCGTTCGCCCGCTCAGTGCGCTGCCTGCGCCCCACGCCCGCGTAGTACAGCGGCAGGGCGACGTTCTCCGTGGCGCTCTTGAAGGGCAGCAGGTGGAAGGACTGGAAGACGAAGCCGACGTAGCGGTTGCGGTAGCGTGCCGCGTCGGCCTCGTTGAGATCCTTCACCAGGGTCTCGCCCAGGTGGTAGGTGCCCGAGTCATAGGCGTCGAGGATCCCCAGCACGTTGAGCAGGGTGGACTTGCCCGAGCCCGAAGATCCCATGATCGCGACGAACTCACCCTCCTCGACGTCGAGGTGAAGATCCGACAGGACGTGCAGGGGACGCCCTCCGACCTGGTACGACTTGTTGAGCTGGCGGATCCGGATCATGGGCAAACCGCACCCCGGATATGCCCTCGCTCAGGAGGAAGCCATCCACTGTGGCGTTCCGTGACGTGCAAGGGCTCGAGCGAGCCCTACAGGGCCGTGAGGGCAGCGGCAAAGAGCAGGGCGCTGCCCACGCCCATGCCCACCAGGGCCCCCAGGAGCACCCCGATCGGGATGGCCGCCAGCGCCGCACGGCTGGCGCGGGTGGGGCCCGGACCGACGGGGGTCTCCCTGGGGGAGGTGCGGATCTCGGTCTGATCCGCCTCTGGATCGAGGAGGAACGGCTCGAAGTCGAACGATCGGTCGAGCTGGGGTGGTGGGGACAGCGGGCCATGGCGCCCCGGGGCTCGCTCGCGGGCCGCATGCTCGAGGCGGGTCCGCCCGCGGGCCGCATGCTCGAGGCGGGTCCGCCCGCGGGCCGCATGCTCGAGGCGGGTCTGCCCGCGGGCCGCATGCTCGAGGCGGGTCCGCCCGCGGGCTGCATGCTCGAGGCGGGTCCGCCCGCGGGCTGCATGCTCGAGGACCGCCCCCTCGAGGGCGGCCCGCTCCATCACTTCACTCTGGCTCATCAGGACGGTGGGGATCTCCTCGGAGAGATCGCCTCGCTGCTCGAGCAGGGTCTCGGCCCGCTCTGCGGCATCGCGCAGCGCCGCGCCGGACATCAGCACGGTGGCCATGACCTCTTCTTCACCCTGCTGGTTGTCGAACCACTTGTCGAAATAGCGGTCTGCTGCCCGGGACATCCAGCCTCCCGACACAGGGTACCTTGGATCGGGGTCCGGGATCGAGCCCCCCCCTGTCCGCTCGCGCCCGCCCGTCGCTCTGTCCGCCCGCCCGTCGCTCTGTCCTCCCGTCGCTCTGTCCGCCCGCCCGTCGCTCTGTCCGCCCGCCCGTCGCTCCGCCCGTCGCTCTGTCCGCCCGCCCGTCGCTCCGCCCGTCGCTCTGTCCGTCGCTCTGTCCGCCCGCGGGGGGCCGCAGGGCCCTGAGGGGAGCCTCCGGGGCCTGTCCTCGACGCTTGGGGGGCCGGGCCCCTAGGTCGAGGGCAGCCCCGGGAACAGTCGGCACAGGTTGGCGGTGGCCTGGGCCCCCAGCGGGCCTGGATCCATCCCCCGGAGCCCGGCGAGGGTGTCGATCACTTCGATCAGGTGCGCTGGTTCCCCCCGCTCATGCCCCGGCGGGGCCTGATCCGGGGCGTCGGTCTCGATCAGCAGCCGATCGAGGGGGATCCGGACGGCACAGGTCCGCGCTCGCTTCGCCCGGGGCCTGCAGATCAGGGGCCCGAAGGACAGGTGCAGCCCCAGGGCCAGCGCACGATCCATCGCGTCGGTGGGGCCCGACCAGCCATGGATCAGCCCGCCCGCCCGGGGCAGGCCGTCGCGCTCCAGCAGGGTGAGCAGCTCGGGGTAGGCCCGCACACAGTGCAGCACGACCGGCAGCTCGCGCTGGCGGGCCAGGGCCAGCTGGGCCCGGAGCACCCGCCGCTGCCTCGCCCGGTCTGCGTCGCCGCCGGCGGACGGCGCGTCCAGCCCCAGCTCGCCGATGCCGTGCAGCGCGCGCTGGCCTAGATCGTGCAGGGTGGTCTGCAGATCGGGGGCGTCCCCGGCGAACCAGGGGTGCACCCCAAGCACCGCGATCCCGCCGGTGTGAGCGGCGATCTGCTGGGTTCGATCCCAGCGGGTGGGCGTGGTGCCCGCGAGGACCCAGCTGAAGACCCCCACGGCCCTCGCCCGGGCGACGGCGCGATCGAGGACGCTGGGCCCGCCGACGGGCCCGCCGACGGGCCCGCCGACGGGCTCGTCGGCGAGGGTGTCGAGGTGGCTGTGGGCGTCGATCAGCACCGCTGGAGCCAGGTCCCGAGGCCTGCGCTCACCGCCTGCGCTCCAGCGGCACCCGCACGTTGCGTCTCTTCACCGAGCGCGCGTAGCGCACCATGCCCGGACACACGTCCTCGAACCGGGGGGGGGGGCCCAGGATGGCGGAGGCGCGCTGGTTGTCGAACACCACGTCGTTGGTCATGTACGGCCAGAACACCTTCATCACTGCGCCGATCTGCTGGGCCTTCGAGCGGGGCAGGCGATCGAGGGCGCGCATCAGCACATGGAATGGATCCGCCAGGGTGCGGACGAAGCGCAGGCGTTCACCGTCGGCGGCCAGGGCGGCGGCCAGGGAGCGCCCGGTGGGGGCGTTTGCCCCCATGGAGAGGTGGAACGTGTGGTGGGGCAGCTCGGGCTCGAGGTGGAGCCTCGCGATCCCCGCGCCTACCCAGTCGCCGGCGACCAGATCCTGACGGACGTCGGGATCCAGGGGGACCGCGGGTAGATCCGCGAGCACACAGAACGCTCGGACCATGTCGGTGATCCAGCACGCGTCGTGCCTCGAGTCCCCCAGCACGCTGCTGGGGCGCAGGGTCAGCACCAGGGCGTCGTCCAGCAGCTCGGTGCTCATGTGCTCGACGAACTTCTTGGTACGTGCGTAGGGATCGTAGTCCGAGCGATCCCACTCGATCGATCGATCTTCCTCGACGATCTGCTGCTGGCGCTTGCCGGCCACCGCGGCGGTGCTGACGTTGGTGAACCGCTGCAGCCGCCCCGCGGCGGCCAGGGCAGAGGCCAGCTTCAGGACGGACAGCGAGCCCCGGAGGTTGGTGTTGAAGCAGGATCTCGGGGACTTCCGGTTCAGGGACGCGGCGACGTGGAGCACCGAGTCGACCTCGGACATCACGCGCTGGTGATCAGCGTCCGACAGCCCCAGCCGGGGCGCGTGGAGATCGCCTGGGATCGGGTGCAGCCTTGGCTGCAGGGCCCAGAAGGCGTCCTCGTCGGGGAGGTTGAGCTGGAGCGCCTCCCACAGGCGCTCCAGCGCATGGGCCCTGTCTCGGGCGCGGACCATCGCGAACACGGGCAGCTCGGTGTCCTGCAGGATCCGAGCGATCGCGTACGAGCCGAGGAACCCGGTGCCCCCGGTGACAAAGACGCCGTCCCTCACTTGCTCGCCACCCGGGCCTCGGCCTCAGGTCGTCCCAGCCGGAGCCGGGGGGTCTGCGCTGGATCGGAGGGGACCCCGCGCCCCTCGATCAGGGGGATACACCAGGTGCGCAGGCCCGGGTACTCCACGTCGACCCAGTAGCGGCGCCAGCACAGATCCGACAGATCGAAGCGGAAGGTGTCCTCGTCGTGGGTCAGGGCCCGGGCACGCTCGGTGTGGAACACCCAGTCGTGATCGTGGATGAACGGACGGTAGAGCTCGAGCATCGCGGACACCCGATCGAGGGACTGCTGCGCGGAGGCCAGCTCCTCAGTGGCTCGCTCCAGGGCTGGCTGCAGCAGGCGCTCCAGCGCGGGGGGCAGCCAGGCGCTGCGGCGATCGGGCTCCAGCGCCCGGCGCACCCGGGGCACCCAGCGGGCGAGGCGATCGATCGCCAGAGGGCCCGGCCGATCGGCGGGGACCGGGACGGGATCGAGCTGCGCAAGCACCGCGCGCTCGAGGGGGGTGCCCGACGCCCTGGCCCAGCGCCGCATCCCCAGCCCGGTGAGCTCCACGGCCCGGTCGAAGGTGAACGGGTTGTGATCGGAGCTGGCCAGCTGGAACACACCGCCCGCCCGGCCCTCGATCGCTGCAGCACAGATCGCGCCGAGGCCCTGGGCCACGTCGTCGACCGGCACGACGTCGAACCGGTGCTCGGGCACCGTGGGCAGCCGCCGGAACGCGGTGGAGATCAGCCACGCCAGCGGGCCCGCGGTGTTCAGGCCCTCGTTCCAGCCGGGGAAGGGGTAGCGCCGGGCGCACTCGACGATCGAGGGCCTCACGACGGTGAGATCGAGGCCCTCCTGCTGGGCGAGGAGGTGCTCCGCCAGCCCCTTGGTGTAGGTGTAGATGTTGGGCCAGCCCAGGGCGTCGGCCCGGGCCATGCCCAGCTCGATCCGCGCTCCGGCGGAGGTGCGGGCATCGCCGTGGCGGCAGGCCAGCTGCAGCGCGCGGATCTCCGCGCCGACGTCGAAGGGCTCGCCGCTGGGGGCGACGCCGGGCTCGAGGGTCTCAGGGATCTCCACCCGATCCGGACACCCCGCGACATAGGCGGTGGAGACGTGGACCAGGGGCACCTGCTGCCCGCGGGCGAGCTCTGCGATCTGGGCAGCGGCGATGACGTTCGCCGACAACGCCTTGAGGGGATCAGGGGCGAAGTCGGTGAGCCCCGCGCAGTGGAGGATCACGTCCGCCGAGGCGAGCCGCTGCAGCGCGGCGGGATCGAGCCCACAGCCCGGCTGCTCTAGATCGGCGTCGATCGGATCGAGGCGGGCCCCGAGCCACTCCGAGAGGTGCTCGCCGTGCCGCTGCCGCAGGCGACGGAACACCGGGGAGCGCTCGAGGGCCTCCTCCACCCTGCGCACGGCGGGCCGCAGGCGGCCCCGGGGGCGCACCAGCAGGGTGATCCTGCCGATCCCTGGGACCTCCTCGAGGATCATCGCGACCAGCACCTTGGCGAGGAAGCCGGTGAAGCCAGTGACGACGAGGTGCCGCCCCTCCAGGATCTGTGGGGTGTGCATCAGCGCTCCACCACCGGCCAGTCTAGATCGAGCGCGATCCGGCGCAGGCCGCGATCAGGGGACACCGCACAGGGCAGCCTCACCGAGGCGAGCAGCACCTGATCGGAGGCGAAGGCGCCATAGGCGCGGGAGGCCGACAGATCGAGGCCATGATCGTCGGCGAAGGCCCGCAGCGTGCCCCCCCCGAAGCGGGTGGCGATCGGATCCATCAGCCGGCCGGTGGCCCGCCGGTTCCGGTACTCGAGGTGGTTGCACACGACGTGATCCGCCCGGAGCATCGCCCCGACGGGCGCGACGATCTCGTCGATCAGATCGGAGATCAGCACGATCGTGCAGCCGTCCCGCCTGCTGCGCTCGAGCAGATCGACGCCGGCGGGCCGGAGGCGGTCGAGCAGCTGGGTCGCTGCGTACTCCTCGCCCAGCACCGCGATCCGATCGGCGCTCATGCCCCGCAGCGCAGACCACGCCACCCGGTGGCCGACCGAGCTGTCGCCCAGCCCGAGGGACAGCGGCGCGGCCAGCGCCACCGCCCCCAGCCGGGCGGCGCGCTGGCCCAGGTGCTGGGCGTTGGCGGCGAGCCAGGCCGCTGCGAGGTGGGCCGGGCGGGACACGAGGACCCCCTCCGCCCTGAAGAACGCCGCCTGTCGGCCGGTGGGTTCGGTGTGCATCGCGCTCCCCTGCTGGACCCGGCTCACGAGGAGCTGAGTGGCTGGCAGGGTATCTCAGGTAGACTGACATGTCAGTCTATTTTGTGGTGGTACCGCCTGGACACCGTCGGGGACTAGAGCCGGGGCCCCCCGATCCGAAGAGCGCTGCATGCAGACCGAGCAAGAGCGCTCGCAGGCGCGCAACAGCCTGCAGGTTGGACAGGCTGTTGAGATCTCCTGGCCCGATGGACCCGACGTGATCGCTGGGTGGATCCGCAGGGTGGGCTCGAGCCGGCTCCACCTTGGGGTGGATCATCCCCAGGTGGCGGCCCTGGTCCCGGGGGATCTGGTGGGCGTCCGGTACAGCGTCTCCGACGCTGGGTCGTGTCGGTTCGAGGCCCGGGTCCTGCACGTGGAGACCACGTGGCGGACGGTGGGTCCCCTGGTGGTGCGCAGCCCCAGCCGCCTGATTGTGTCGACCCCGGATCGGCTCGAGGTCTCTCAGCGCCGCAGCTTCGTGAGGATGCCGGTGCAGCTGCCGATCGAGATCGAGGTCGATGGGCGCTGGATCCTGGGCCAGGGGCGCTGTCTGTCGGCTGGTGGGATGCGGGCTGAGCTCCCGGAGGTCGTCGAAGAGGGCCTGGAGACCCGGATCCGGTTTGCGCTGCCCTCGGGGATCGTCTCGGCCCAGGGGGTGATCCTGCGCTGTGATCCAATCCAGAGGCGTCTGGTCGCTGACGGAAGGAGACACGAGATCGCGGTCGCGTTCCTCGCGAGCCGGCAGCTTCAGGACGAGCTTGTGCGCTACATCCTCGAGCTCCAGCGCCTCGCGGCGGCGCGCCGGCGACGGATCGACGATGAGCTCGGAGGGCAGAGGTTGTAGACCCACGGCGACGGAACGCGACGAGCCCCGGCGATCGAAGCTGCCTACGGTGGAGGTGAGGGCTTGGTGGTCGGGCTGGCCCGGGAGACTTCGCGTGGGTGCTCCGCCCGACCACCGGGCGACCCTCCCCGCGACCCGAGCGGAGGGTCGGGGCGTGGCGTATAGTGTCCCGTATGGACGACGTCACCCCGCGGCGGGCGGCCTGGCCTGAGTGGATCGAGACCTGGGTGTGGCCCTACCTGAGCAACAGCACGCTGTGGCCGGTGTGGGTAGCGCTGCTTGGCCACGTGGTGGTCGTGATCACCGGCCTGCTGCTGCTGGCCTGGCGCGAAGGCACCCCCGAGGCCTGGCTGCTGCTGCTGTTGCTGTCGCTGGGCAGCGCCGTCCTGGGGATCCAGGAGCTGAGGGTCTCGGGTCGTCCCGGGGGGGTGATCGCGTCGCTGGTGCTGACCTGGCTCGCCTCGATGGGCCTCGGCTGGCTCTCCGGGGCCACCGGGATCCTGTAGGCGGGAGAGGGGGCGAGACGTTCGCCCTGTTGCTCTCTGGGTGGCTCCCCCGCTCCCCCGCGCACGGAGGCACGGAGGCACGGAGGCACGGAGGCGGTGCGCACGGAGGCACGGAGGCGGTGCGCACGAAGTGAGAGGGGATCTCGTCTCTGAGGATCTCCTGCTTCACCCTCCTGGAGGCTCCGTCGGCGACCGGGTGGGGCCGGCCGCGTGGGGCAGGGTGTCGAGGGCCTCGAGCACGATCTCGAGCTCGTGCAGCCCGTTGGGCCAGTGGGGTGAGAACCGGACGATCCCGTCGGGGTTGGTCACCGCCACCCCATGGGCTGCGAGGTGGGCGACCACCTGCTGATCGGTCAGCCCCTCGGGGGGACGGGCCGAGAGGATGCTGGAGCGTGCGGCGGGATCGGGGGCGCGCAGAGAGGCAAAGCCCCTGGCGATCAGCGCCGGCTCCAGCACATCGTGGTAGGCCTGGACGTGGGCCTGGATCGTGGGGACGCCGAGCTGCTGGAGCAGCCCCACGGACGCCTGCAGCGCGGCGAGGCCTAGGGTGTTGGGGGCGCCTGCCTCGACGAAGTCGGCCCGGGCGCGGACGGGGCGATCGTAGCGCAGCTGGCCTGGGCCCTCGAACAAGAAGCCGAGTGGATCGACGTGGGACAGCCAGCCCGCGATCCTGGGGATCAGGGCCTTCACCCGGTGGGGCGCAACATACAGAAACCCGCAGCCCTCCAGCCCCATCAGCCACTTGTGTCCGCCACAGGACAGGTAGTCGATGCCGAGCGCAGCGACGTCCAGAGGGAGCGCCCCCACGGCCTGGATCCCGTCGACGAACAGCTCCGCGTCATGGGCGTGGGCCAGGCTCGCCAGGGCCTGGAGCGGCATGTGCAGCCCGGTCTGGAACTGCACCGCGCTCACCGCCACCAGGCGCACGCCGCCCCCCCGCAGCAGGGCCTCGACCCGGGCCAGTCCGTCGCCGGAGCCGTCGGAGAAGCCCGCCAGGGGCAGGCGATGGAGCGCGAGATCGAAGGTGCCGGCGGCCTGCTGCCACGGGGTGACGTTGGTGGGGAACTCCCCGTCGAACACGACGATCGACGCTCCGGCCCGCCAGGGACGACACAGGGCCACCGCGATCACCCCGGCGGTGGTGTTCGCGACGAGACCGATGTCCTCGGGGCCTGCTCCGATCAGCGTGGCGAGATCGGCCCGCAGCACGCTCCGCTGCTCAGCCCACCGCATCGCGGCCCCGACCCCCTCGAGCGCATAGCTGTCGAGGACCTCGTCGGCGGCACGCCGCACCGCGAGGGACGGCGGCGAGATCGCCGCGTGGTTGAGGTAGGCTCGGGCTCGAAGCTCAGGGAACAGGCTGCGATCCCCCAGGCGCGGTCGGATCTCCATGGGGCCTCTCTGGCTATTCGAAGGTGGGCAGTGGCTCGCCGTGGGCCCGGGCGACGAGATCGACGAAGT
>DRPG01000194.1 GCA_011376105.1 Deltaproteobacteria bacterium | reverse complement strand
TCGGGGAGGCCTGCGATCCCAGCGCAGATACGTGCTGGCAGATCGAGTTCCAGGCCTGGTGTGAGCCGACCCACCCTGAAGATCCAGCCTCGACCTCGGGGATCTGCACCCTGGGGTGCGAGGGCCTGTGTCTCGATCGCCCTGGGGCGGCCACCACCTTCTGTGCCACGGTCCAGCCCGGGGCCGGGCAGTGTGTAGGCCGCTCTGAGAGCGAGAACGGCTGGTGCGGCGATCTGCCGGGCACCGAGGAGAGGCTCGTCGATCGCTGGATCGGGGGCTCGGGGAGCGCTCCAGCCACCGAGCACGTCTGTGTGCCCCCCGGCTGGTCTACGCTCTGATCGTCCGAGGCCCCAGGGCGAGCTGCTCCAGCGACCCGAGGCCCTGCGTCACTTGCCGACGCAGAACCTGGCGAAGACTGCGTCGAGCACGTCCTCCCGGGTGTCCGCCCCGGTCAGGGTGTCCAGCCCTGCGATCCCGTCGGTGAGGAGATCCGCAGCCACCGCGACCCCCGCCAGCGGCAGGGCCTCGGCGGCCTCCTCCGCGGCACGGGCCACCTGCAGCAGCAGATCCCGCTGCCTGGCGGAGGCGATCAGGGCGTCGGCACGATCTCCGATCCCCAGGGAGGCGATCAGGGCCTCCCTGAGATCCTGCAGGCCCGCGCCGGTCAGGGCGCTGGTCGGGATCGCTCCGGGGGGGGGTTCCCCGCTCGATCGATCGACGCCGTTGTAGACGATCACACGCCGCCGATCCGCCGTCCGCGCGAGCACCGCCTCCTCCACCGCCCGGGTGGCTCCCCCGGCCCCCGCCCGGAGCACCACGATCAGCACGTCCACGTCCTCGATCAGCGCCAGCGCCAGCGCCAGGCCCGCGGCCTCGATCGGATCGGAGGTCTGACGCTCTCCGGCAGTGTCCAGCAGGGTGACCTGCAGCGGACCGATCCAGCAGCGGGCCTCCACCACGTCCCGGGTGGTGCCCGGGCTGTCGTGGACCAAGGCCCGGGGCTGGCCGACCAGACGGTTGAACAGCGAGCTCTTGCCTGCGTTGACCGCCCCCACCAGGGCGATCCGGGCGCCGTCCACCAAGACACGGCCCGCGGTGTGCCCCGAGGCCAGCCGCCGACAGCCCGCCGCCACCTCGCTCAGCTGCGTGAGCAGCGCTGCATCGTCGGCCAGCGCCAGCTCGTCGCCTGGGTAGTCCAGCCGGGCCTCCAGCTCGGCGGTGAGCTCGACCAGCCCCTGTCGGAGGGGAGCGATCCGCTCGGACAAGATCCCGGTGAGCCCCAGCCGCCCCAACCGCAGCCCCCCCGGGCTCGTGGCCCGGATCACCTGATCGATCGCCTCAGCTCGGAGGAGATCGAGGCGTCCGCTGAGCACCGCCAGCCTGGTGAACTCCCCGGGCTGGGCGACCCGGGCCCCTGCGGCGACGGCCGCGTCCACCAGGCGATGGACGATCAGGGGGTTGCCATGGACCGTGATCTCGCAGAGATCGTGGCCGGTGGCGGTGTGGGGGCCCCGGAGCAGGATCGCGACGCCGTCATCGAACACACCGTCGTCGTCGAACACCTCGATCCGGCGGGGGCGCCCGGCCTCCAGCGGGCCCCGACGCATCGGCCTGAGGATCCGATCCAGCACCGGCGCCAGATCGTCCCCCGTCAGCCGGACCACCGCCAGGGCGGAGCGCCCCCAGGGGGTGGCGGCGGCCACGATCGGAGCCGCCACCGCGGCCTACTCAGGGATGATCTGGATGTACTTCAGGTTGCGATCTCCGTCCCCGCGCTCCTCGGAGCGGCTGTCGACCCCATCGATCTCCGAGATCTCCATGTGGATCACGCGCCTGTCGTAGGCGTTGAGCTCGAGGTTGATCGTGTAGGTTCGCCCGGTCTCCAGCGCCTTCTCAGCGCCACGCCGGGCGAGGGCCTGCAGCTTCTCCTCGGGGAACCGCCCGCGGCTGCGCTCACGCCCACGGGGGCGACCCCGATCCCGCCCACGGCTGCGCTCACGCCTGGGCCTGCGCTCCTCCCTGCGATCGTCACCGACGTCGACATCGACCGTCAGATCTCCGAAGCGCTTCTCCAGGGCCAGCCCCAGCAGGTGACGGATCGCCCCCAGGGTCGCCCCACGCTTGCCCACGATCCGGCCCGCGCGCTCGGCGTCGATCGCGAGGTGGACCCGCTCGTCGTTGCCGGAGCCAGAGACCTTGCCCTCGACCCCCATCAGCTCCAGCAGGCGCTCGAACCACTCCTGAGCGAACCGGGAGGCCTCGGTATGATCGTCCTCCGCACCGCGGAGCTGCTCGGGCTTGCTCGTCTCGCCGTTCACCTCGGGCTCTTCTCCCGCCTTGCTGCGGGTGCGACGGGGCTTCCTCGTCTTCCTTGGCTGGCTCTCCTCGGCTGCGACCTCGACCTCTTCCGAGGCTGCCTCATCGGTGTCGGGCTTCCCCGCCTTCCTCGCCTTCCTGGGTTCCTGCTCGCCGTCGTCGTCGGTCTTGCGCTTGCGCTTGCGCTTGGGGCGCTTCGCGGCCCGCTCGACCTTGGCCTCGACCTTGGCCTCGGCCTCGACCTCGGCCTCGGCCTCGGCGCCTCCCTCCGCCGGGGCGTCCTGGTCGGATCTCCAGGCCACGATCTTGACCGTGTTCCGAGAGACGGACACCCCGGTGACGCTGCGAAAGTGCGATAGATCCAGCTTGTAGTCGATCTGCTCAGGACGGAGGCCCAGCTCCTGGGCCGCCCCCGCGATCGCCTTCTTCAGATCGCGGCCCTCGGCCTCTACTGTCTGCACACCATCAGGAATGTTCACGTTCACTCCACTGCTCGCCCACGCCGTCGGGCGACGCCGGATTCTTCATGTTGCCGCCACTCCGGCGGGGTTGGAGGGCCCTGTCGAGCCCATGCTGCGCTTGATCAGCCACTGCTGGAGGTTCGACAGCACCATGTTCACGAACACGTAGACCGCGAGCCCCGAGGGGAACGCGAAGAACAACAGCCCGAAGAACAGCGGCATCAACCGCATGACCTGCTGCTGAGCAGGATCCATGTTCGTCGGGGTTGTGAAGCGCTGCTGCACGAACATCAACACCATGATGGTGATCGGCAGCACGAGGTAGGGATCCGGCTGAGTCAGATCCTTGAGGTAGAGGAACTCGGTGTGGTACAGGTCTACGCTGGTCAACAGGACGTTGTACAGCGCGATCCACACCGGCATCTGCACGAACATCGGCAGACAACCCGCGGCCGGGTTCACGTTGTTCTCCTGCATGACCTCGAAGACCCGCCGGTTCATCTCCTGCGGGTTGTCCTTCAGCTCCTCCCGGATCCGGTTCAGCTCGGGCTGGATCTGCTG
>DRPG01000193.1 GCA_011376105.1 Deltaproteobacteria bacterium | reverse complement strand
GCCTCGGCGGGCTCAGCGGCCGCCTCGGCGGGCTCAGCGGCCGCCTCGGCGGGCTCAGCGGGGGTCGGAGGATCGATGAGGTTGGCCTGCTCGAGCAGCCAGTCCAGGGTCTTTTCCTCGAGGATCCGCTCCTTGAGCTCTTCGACCGCGCTCTCTTTCTGGAACCAGCCCCGGACCGCCTCGACGGTCTGGCCCCGGGTGTCGGCGAGCTCCTGGTAGCGGGACTCGAGATCCGACTCTTCGACCTCGATCTTTTCTTTTCTGGAGACCCACTCGAGGATCAGGCTCGCCTTGGCTGCGAACGCAGCCCGCATGCGGAGATCTGCGACCTGAGCGTTGGTGAAGCTGATCGACTTGGGATCGCGGCCCGACTGGTAGGCCTGCTGGAGCCTGAGCTCGTCCATCAGCATGTTCAGGCTCTGATCGATCATCCCATCGGGCACGTCGAAGCGGTTGGCGTTGATCAGGACCTCGAGGAGGTTGGCCCGGGCCTGGTTGCGGGCGCTCTCTTCGCGGGTGTCGAGCATCTGCTGGCGCAGCGCGACCCGCATGCCCTCGGCGCCACCCTCGTAGCCCAGCTCCTCGGCGAGCTCGTCGGTCAGCTCGGGCACACCGTAGGACTGCAGCGACAGCAGGGTCGCGTTGACCCGCAGCGTGCGGCCGGCGACGGCCTCGACCCGCGAGTCTTCGCCGATCGTGACCTCGCCCTCGAGGGTACCGCCGGTCTCGGTGCCGATGAGCAGGCCCTCGAGGCCCGGGTAGTAGGGGTCGCCCTCGGTCCGGATCATGGTGCCCTGCTCGGTGGCCACCTCCTCCTCACCGTCGAACAGGTGCAGCTCCACCAGGGCCATGTCGCCCTGGGCGCAGGGACGATCGGTGACCTCCTCAAGGCGAGCGTGGCCCTCGAGGCGTGCCTTCACCGCTGCGTCGACGGCCTCTTCGCTGATCTCGACCTTCGGGTAGGGCACATCGAGCCCCGTCCAGGTCTGCAGCTCGATCTCGGGCCGGACATCGACGGTGATCGTGAACTTGAAGCCCTCGGAGTCTCCGACCTCGCCGGACTCCGCGACGCTGGGCTGGCTGACTGGCTGGAGCGCTTCCTTGTTCATGATGTCGATCCAGCTGGTCTGGATCAGATCCTGGGCGACGTCTGCCTCGACGCGCTCTCCATACCTCGCCTCGAGCACCCTGCGGGGGGCCTTGCCCTGGCGGAAGCCGGGCATGTTGACCTGCCTCGCCAGCGTCTTGTACGCCCGATCGAGCTGTTGGCGAACCTGAGTGGCGGGAACCACGACCGTGAGCTTCCTCTGGAAGGAACCCACCGACGTCACGTCAACCTTCATCCTTTCCTCGCTGCCGGGATCTGCTCTAGGACAGCGCGAACCCAACCCACGAGGCGAAGCCCTCTCGCTTCGTTCGTGGGGAGGGCTCGCGCTCGATGTTCTGATTCATAGTGGGCCCACCAGGAATCGAACCTGGAACCAACGGATTAAGAGTCCGGTGCTCTGCCAATTGAGCTATAGGCCCAAGATGAGGGTGGGTGATGGGATTTGAACCCACGACCCCTGGAACCACAACCCAGTGCTCTAACCAACTGAGCTACACCCACCACGTTCGGCCCCAGTAACGAGTCCTGCACCGATGACAAGCCTCGTCTTCCGATTCGCCCCCCGAGCCCTGCGGCGTCGGCTCCGGCTCTCCCTGTCTCTGGTGTTTCTAGCGGGATGTCCGCGGTCCTCGGCCCCGATCCCCCTGGTGGTCCAGGAGGCCGTGTCACAACGGCTTGAGGCCTACCGACGGGAGAGCCTGGAGCCCGCCCGGGTGGCGCCGATGTCGATCGCCCACGACACGCAGCGGATCGAGGTGGGAGCCGTGATCGCCCGGGCGCGTTCGGTGCGCCCGGAGGACGCCGCGTGGAACCGCTGGGCCTCGGGGGGGGTGCGGCTGTTCAACAACCGCGCCGCCCACCTGTTCGAGATCCGGGTGGTGGGGCGCGGGCCGCTGAGCTGGGTGCCTGAGCACACCCAGCTCGAGCTCAACGACGAGACGGTGATCGTGCCCGCGGCCGAGACCACCGAGGCCATGCTCACCGATCTGCTGTACATGGCGTTCCTCGAGCAGCGATGGTCCCTGGAGGGGGATCTGGTGGAGCGGGCCCGGAGCGCGGGCCCCTTCCGGTCGGCCTATCTGCCGCTGTACCAGGACGAGGGCGCGTTGGAGGGGGTGATCGCGTTCCCCCTGCTGGGCCCCGACGGCTCCTCCCTCGCCGATCTACACGTGGTGGCGGCCCGCCTCACCGTGCAGATCCTGGTGGATGGTCGGCCCACCGAGCTGGTCTGGGTCTTCGACTGATCCAGTGGCCCTGGGGCCTCGGTGGATCGAGGCTCCAGGGGTGGTCTGGGCGTGGAGCCGGTGCGCTAGGCGAAGAGGTACAGCCCGAGCCCCAGGGCCACGGCGAGCAGGAGGCTGGTGACACCCACCACGGGCCAGGGGATCTGAGACGAGCGCCGACGCAGGCCCCGGTAGCTGCTGGAGAACACGTCGGCGGGCAGGCTCGGGGCCTTGGGGACGGCCTCGGCGGGGGGACCCACCCCGACGGGGATCGCGCCCTGCTCGGGGGTCAGCAGGTGGCGAGGGTTCCCGCCCTCGGTGACGGCGGTGACGTCGTCGGCGAGGGGGATCGAGAACGGCTCGGACTCCTCGGTGTAGTCCCGGGGATCGTCCTGGGGATCGAGGCTCACCGGAGCGACCAGCGTGTCCTGCTGCAGCGCTGCGGCCACCTGATCGGCCCAGCGCGCCAGCTGAGGGCCCCGCAGGCCCTCAGCCGCGATCCTCAGCTGGGCCTCGAGGGCGTCGAGCCGGGGGCGATCCGCCTCTTCCCAGGCGAGCATCCCCGACAGGCACGAGCGGCAGGCCTCGGACAGCCCCGGGCCGGGCTCGGACATCACCCGGATCAGGAACCTGCGCAGCGCGACGGTGTGCTCCCGGGGGGTGGCGCCGGACGACAGCGGAGAGCCCGCCAGCAGCTCGGCGAGGAGCAGCCCCAGGCTCCACACCGTGGCCGCCTCGGGATCCTCTCCGGGCGGGGGGGGCGGCGTCTGAGGCCCGACGAAGCCCGCCACGGTGATCGCTCCGTGGGCGTCGATGAACACGTCCCGCAGCGTGGGGCCCGGGTGGGCCGGGGGGGGCAGCGACGCGAGGATCGAGGTGACCGCCGCGGTCAGCAGCAGGGCCACCTTGGCCACGGGGGGCTCCCGGGGGGGCGCACAGAGTTGTTGGAGCACGACGCCGTCGGGGCGCTGGTAGATCCAGCCCTCCCGATCGTCGACCCGCTGGACCCCCAGCAGGGTCAGCACGCCCGGGTGGCACCGCCCGATCCAGGGCGTGGCCCGGTGCTGGGCCTGAGCCAGCGCGGCTGGATCCACCAGGGGAGGGCCCAGGATCACCGCGGCGGGGATATCTCCCCAGGATGCACGCAGGACATCGTGTCCCCACGGGGGGAAGGGTCCGTCGAGCACCACTTCGCATGTGTGGTCCACCGAGCCTCCGGCGCCGTTGTAACCCTATGCCGCAGATCGTCGTCCGCCGCAGGTCGTCGGAGATCGAACGGTGGAGCCACAAGCTCCTTGCGCTGCAGGGGGCTATGCCCGCGGGATGGACTCAGCCCTGCGATCGCTGCTGGAGGCGATGCTCGATCGAGCGGGCGCCGTGGCGCTCACCCACCTCCACGCCGCCAAGGCCCAGCTCAAGGCCGACGGCACGATCGTGACCGAGGTGGATCGGGTGATCGAGGCCCTGCTGGTCGAGGAGCTCACCCGGGCGTTCCCCGACGACGGGATCCAGGCGGAGGAGGGCAGCCGGATCGACCCCCGCAGCGGCGGTGCGACCTGGTTCATCGATCCGATCGACGGCACCAGCGCGTTCGTAGGGGGCCTAGCCTACTGGGGCCCCACGGTGTGTCGGGTGTGCGATGGGGTGCTCGAGGTCGGAGCGTTCCACGTCCCCAGGCTGGGGGAGCGCTGGTACGCCGCCCGGGGCGCCGGAGCCTGGCGGGATCGGGTCCGGCTCGGTGCAGGCCCCACCGAGATCTCGCGCCGATCCATCCTGTTCGCGCCCTCCCGGTTCCACCGCGTCGGGGTGGCCCCCTGGCCCGGCAAGGTCCGGGCCCTGGGCTCCAGCGCGGCCCACCTCGCGCTGGTGGCCGCAGGGGGCGGGTTGGTGGCCGTCATACCCCGGTGGCACCTGTGGGACGTCGGGTGTGGAGCCCTGCTCATCCGCGAGACAGGAGGCGTGATATGGGACCCGAGCGGGGTGGGGCTCGATCCGGAACGTTGCACACCTGGGTTGCCGTTCCTGGCCGGCTCGCCTAACGCTCTTGGGATGCTCACCGATGGGGGATGGGCGTCCGAGGTGCTGACTCAAGGGTAGAGCGCCGAGGGGGATGGGGATGGAGGACGAGATCGAGGAGGAGACAGGGGAACAGCCCGAGGCGGACCCACCCCGTCGGAAGCTCCCCGCGGGGCTGCCGGCCCTCAAGCGTCCCCCCACGGGGATGCGCTCGAAGGACCTGCTGAACTTCTACCTCTCCGAGGTCCGTAGGTACCCGCTGCTCACCCCCGAGGAGGAGAAGGAGTACGCAGTCCGGTTCGTCGAGAGCGGCGATCGGGAGGCCGCAGAGCGTCTGGTCACCGCGAACCTGCGCCTGGTCATCAAGATCGCGTTCCAGTACCATCGCCAGTGGGCCAACGTGCTCGACCTGATCCAGGAGGGGAACGTGGGCCTGGTCGAAGCCCTGTCCCGCTACGATCCCTCCCGGGAGATCCGGTTCTCGAGCTATGCTCAGTACTGGATCCGGGCGATGATCCTCAGGTTCCTCCTGGATAACTTCCGTCTGGTCCGCCTCGGATCGACCCGGGCGGGTCGGAAGCTGTTCTTCCAGCTCCAGAAGGAGCGGGATCGCCTCATGAAGGAGGGGATCAAGCCCACCAGCCGGATGATCGCCGAGAGCCTGGGGGTGGCGGAGCACGAGGTCGACGCGGTGGATCAGCACATGAGGGCCCCGGCCCTGTCGCTGCACGCCCCCGCCGGCGACGATCCAGAGGGGCGCACCCTGTCCGAGGTGGTGCCTGAGCGCGATCCCCACGATCCCGAAGACAGCGCTGCGCGCAGCGAGCTGTCCTCGATCGTGCAGGACAAGCTCCAGCAGTTCGCCGAGAACAACCTCCGCGATGATCGGGAGCGCACGATCTGGGAGCAGCGAATGATCGCCACCGATCCGGTGAGCCTGTCGTCGCTGGGGGAACACTTCGGCGTCAGCAAGGAGCGGATCCGCCAGGTCGAGGCCCGGATGAAGAAGAAGCTCAAGGCGTTCCTCGAGGCTGAGCTCGGAGACGAGATCGACTTCGAGTTCTCCGAGCGCTGAGCCGAGCCACCAGCCAGCCCGGGGAGAGCGCCGGGGGCTGCTGGGGGAGAGCGCCCGGGGCTCGCCGGGGAGCCTAGTTGCTACCCTGAGAGCACCAGATCGTGGAACACCGGAGCCCGCAGCGTGGTCAGGGTGGGGTGGGGCCCGGGGTGGTGGACCAGCCCCGCCCGCAGCAGCGGGCCGTCCCGCTCGGGCTCGTGGGGCTGGGGCCCGCTGCGTGCGAGGGTCTCGAGGCGATCGGACATCCGGGGATCGGCGGCGATGATGTGGAAGCTGCGCCGGATCTCCTGCCCCAGGGGGCCCAGCGCCTGCCAAAAGGCCCTGCGATCCGCCACCACCTGGCTGATCCGATCCGAGGCCTCGGTGCCGAGGGCATCGAGCACGGCGGGGATCCCCCCGATCTCCTCGATCAGGGATCTGAGGCGGGGGAGGTTGTCGGGCCCCAGGTGCTCAACCATAGACTCCAGCGCCTCCTGTTGGGTGAAGTCCGGCAGGATCAGCCGCTCGACCCCGCCGAAGGCCAGGTGCGGGGCCTCGACGGCGCCCGCGAGCAGCAGGTTGAACTGGGGTGGGCTCCTGCGGTGGTGGAGGTGATCCTCGAACACCGCCAGCAGATCGCGCAGCGCCTCGACGTGGATGTGCTCCAGCGCATGGATCATCAGGCAGCGGCGCCCAGTGTGCTCTGCACGGCGGAACAGCTCCTTCATCACGACCCGGAACCCGTGGCGGCTCACCACCTGCCAGGCGGGCCCACGGATGGTCAGGCCGCAGAACTCGGTGATCGCCTGCACCAGCCAGGACCAGGCCTGGTGGGGGGTGCGACCCTCCAGTGGCATCAGCGACAGGGTCCGGCACCGCACCGCGGGCTCACCCAGCATCAGATCCACCGCGACGTCGTCGAGGAATCTCCGGGCCTGGCTCCAGCGGGGCGTCACCAGGATCACTGGCTGCATCTTGCGTAGGTAGCACCTTGACTTGCGTGCGATCCTCGCACGGAGTGCGGCCTCCAGGTAGTACTGATCTCTGTCGAAGGCCCCCTCACGTTTGCCGCGGAGGAGGGCCAGACGTCGATCCAG
>DRPG01000192.1 GCA_011376105.1 Deltaproteobacteria bacterium | reverse complement strand
GCGTGCGATCGCCGAGGAGATGATCTCGGATCCCCGGGCAGAAGAGGCCGTCGCTGAGCTCCACCGGCAGCTGCTGCACATCGACAGCTATCGCAACATCTTCAAGGACCCAGGCCGGTTCCCTGCGTTCACCGACACCACCCCGGCCTCGATGCAGGCTGAGGTCCAGGCGTTCGTCGGTGACATCGTCTGGGGCGGCGGGGGCGTGCACGCGCTGTATACCGCGCCCTACACCTTCGCCAACGATGATCTGGGGCCGATCTATGGGGTCTCGGTGCAGGGCTCGGCGTTGCAGCGGATCGATCTCGATCCAGGGCAGCGCGCCGGGCTGCTGACTCTGTCGGGGTTCCTGGCGTTAGAGGCCGACTCCACCACCCACAACCCCATCCGTCGGGGGGTGTTCGTGAACCGCGACGTGATGTGCAAGTCGCTGCCTCCTCCCCCCGACAACGTCGAGCCCCTGCCTCCCCCCGACGGGGTGCGCACCACCCGGGAGCTGGTCGACGCCCACACCGGCGAGGGGACCTGTGGGGAGGGCTGCCACAGCACCCTGATCAACCCCCCGGGCTTTGCGTTCGAGGGCTACGACGCGCTGGGGAAGCACCGCACCACTGAGAACGGTGTGGCGGTGGATGCGAGCGGCAGCTGGACGATCGACGATCGGACCCAGGTGTGGACCGACGCGGTCGGCTTCGCTGCGGTGGTGGCCGACAGCGTCGAGGCGCACCGCTGCTACAGCCAGCACCTGCTAGAGTTCCTGCACGGCCGGGCGGTGGCGGTCCAGGACGACGCCCTGCTCGAGCGCCAGGCCACGATCTCCCGGAGCGAAGATCGCGCCATCCGCGATCTGATCGTCGATCTGGTCACGACCCGGAGCTTCCTCCACCGCTCCCCTGTGGCCCCGGAGGTGTCGAGGTGAGGCCGATCAGTCGTCGTGGTGTGCTGCGGGGGATCGGAGGCGCAGTCCTCGCGTTGCCCCTGCTCGAGTCCCTCCGCCCGGCCCGGGGTGCCGACGCGTCGCCGGCCCACCCGATCGTGTTCCTACGCCAGGCCAACGGCGTCCAGCAGGCCGACAACGGAGAGCCAGAGCGCTACTGGCCCCGCCAGACCGGGGCCCTGACCTCCGCGGGGCTGAGCAGCACCGACGCGGATCGTGCGGTGTCCGAGCTGGCGGCCTACGCCGATCGGCTGCTGCTGGTGCGAGGCACCCGGTTTGCGTTCCCCGCCAACGGCTGTGGCCACTCCGGCGGAGGCAACCAGGTGCTGACGTCCGCCCCCGTCAGCGAAGATCCCTCAGGCAACCTGTCGCTGGCCATGGGCGAGTCGATCGACAGCTACGTGGCCCGACACTTCCCCAACAACGGCGGCGAGCCGCTGACGCTGTACACCGGCCCGCGGGGCGGCTACCTCGAGGAGGTCCTGTCCTACCGCGGCGCGATGGCGCTGCGGCCCGCCGAGGACGATCCCTGGAGCGCCTACCTGCGCATGGTGGGCGGCGAGCAGCTCGACGCGCTGCTCGAAGATCGACGCCGCTCGGTCAACGATCTGGTCCGGGATCAGATGAGCGCCCTGATGGCCCGCACCGATCTCTCCCGGGCCGATCGCGATCGCCTCGAGCTGCACTTCCAGAGCATCCGAGACCTCGAGACCCTCGCCTGTCGGCTCGCCGAGGACGAAGAGCAGGCCATGGCCTCGATCCAGGGCCTGGGCACCCTCAACGACAACCGGGTGACCGTGGCCCGGATGCACTGCGATCTGATCGCGCTGGCGTTCTCCTGTGACTTCGTCCGGGCCGCCACCCTGCAGATCGGTGACGGCAACGACGGCACCGAGTACACGATCGGGGGCACCCGACTACCAAACTTCCACATGATCAGCCACCGGATCTATGATCACGGTGACGATCCCAACGCAGCCGAGATCGTGGGCGCGGTCGACATGCACCACAGCATCGATCGGCTCCACCTACAGATCTTTGCCCACCTCCTCGAGCGGCTCGACAGCTATGGCCTGCTCGAGACCACCACCGCGGTCCATACCAGCGATCTCGGAGCTGGCGTCTCCCACACCTTCCGGAACATCCCGTGGGTGATCGCGGGCCGGGGGGATGGGTCGCTGGACGTCGGGCGCTACGTGGACGTCGGCGACGAGACCCACAACCGCCTGCTCAACTCCCTGATCAACGCCACCGGGCTGCGCAGACCCGACGGTGGATGGATCGACGACTTCGGCGATCCTTCACTACAGGGCGGGGTCCTGTCGGACATGATGAGGTGAAGATGGGGGTGTGTGCAGGGCATCACCCCCAGATGGAGGATCCATGTCCCGCGCCTCAGCTGTGCTCCTGCTGTTCGCTGTCACCGGCTGCAAGCCGGAGGAGCCTCCCCCCTGGATCGACGACACCCGGATCGACGGGGGCTCGGATCTCAACGATCCCGAGAGCAGCGGCACCCGCATGTGTGCCCACGAGAGCTCGGTCTATGTGCTGTGGGTCGACGATCGGGTGGCGAGTGGGCGCAGGGATCTATGGCTGAACCGCTCGGGGGATCTGGGCCAGACCTGGCTCGAGGCACCAGCCCGGATCAACCGGGGCGACGGCCTGGTCGACTCACCCGAGCTGACCTGCTCCGCCGACGGCGTGTTCGTCGTGTGGAGCGACGATCGCGACGGCACCCTGGGGCGGGGCAACATCTACTTCAGCCACTCGATCGACGGCACCGAGTTCCCCGAAGAAGATCGCCTGATCAGCGGAGACGAAGAGGGCTTCACCGAGGAGCTGAGCCCCCGGATCTCGCTGTTCGGGGATCGTGTCGCGGTGACCTGGTCCAGCGATAGCTACGGCAGCTACGACATCTTTGTGAGTGTCAGCGACGATCTTGGGCAGAGCTGGCAGATCCCACAGCGGATCGAGGCGGATCAGCCCGGCTCGGGCTGGTCGGGCCGGCCCCAGGTGGCCCTCGGTGAGCGCGACGAGGTGTGGGTCACCTGGGAGGACACCCGCAACAACGAGGGCGACATCTACTTTGCCTACAGCGACACCGGAGGGCGAAACTTTACAAACGGCGAGGCCCGCCTCGATCTAGGGGACGACGTCGGCGCGAGCGACAGCTTCGCCCCCCAGCTGTGCACCGACAACCGCGAGGATCTGCTCGTGGTCTGGCAGGATCTACGCAACGGCGACGCTGAGACCGGTGAGGGCACCGACATCCTGTTCAACACCTCGTCCGATGGGGGTCGGACCTGGCTCGATGAGGCGGTGCGGCTCGACTCGGGCACACCCGGCGCCTTCGACAGCGAAAAACCCCGCTGCTACAGCCGGGGCTACGGCACCTTCGACGTGGTGTGGAGCGACGGCCGGAACAGCGCGATGGACATCTACCACCGCACGATCCAGGACGGGATCCCCGGCGAGGAGGAAGAGCGGATCGACACCGGGACCGGCGCCGGCTCCTCCAACGCGCTGGATCCCCAGCTCGCGTGGGGCCCCAACGGCCCGGTGGTCGCCTGGCGGGGAGATCAGCTGGCGCTGGAGATCGATCCAGACTCGCTGAACTCCGATCTGTACTACAACTATGTAGACGCCAGCGGGGGCTTCCTCGAGTCCGAGCTCCGGATCGATGCCTGGCCCGATGGGCTGACCGAGCGCGAGGATCTCAACATCGCGGTGATCGGCGGCACGATGCACGTGGCCTGGACCGACAGCCGCAACGTCAACAAGGACATCTACGTGCGCACCCTGAGCCTCGGGGACGAGGCGGTCCCACCCCCCGCCACCACACGCTGAGCGCCGGGCCGCCCTGAGCGTCGGCTGGCCGCCGCGCCGCGATCCAGATCGTCACCACCCCTCCAGCGCGCTGTGCGCTCGGATGGATCGGATCACGGCGCTCCTCGATGGGGGCGGTGCACGTCACCGTGAGGTGAGCGCTGCGCTCCGTCCGGACATGGGCCCAAGAGCCGAGGATCGTGGTACAAGTCCCGATGCTCTGGATGTGTGCCCTCGCTGTAGCTCAGAACCCCCTCAACGGGGACTTCGAGGATGGCCTCGAGGGGTGGTCACAGAACAACGACGCGCGCCAGCACGTCTCTGACTTCCGGATGGGGGCAGGCAGCCCGTCGGGGGAGCACGTCGCCCTGTTCGAGATCGATGGAGAGGAGGGCCGACGAGAGCTCTGGCTACGATCCGAGCCCTTCACCGTGCGGCGCACCGAGATCAACTTCTCCTACCTGATCCCCGAGGCGACGTCTGCGACCCTGGCGTTCCAGATCGGGGGCGCCGATCGCGTCACCTTGCCCCACGCCGATCATTGGACAGGGACCGGCTTCGGGGTCGAGGAGCTATGTGGAGCGCAGGTCGCGATCGAGCTGATCCATCTCCAGGGGATCTCCCCCGGAGAGAGCCGATCCTACGTGGATCTGGTGATCGAGTCCGGCGATCCCTGCCCGGGGGTGGTGCTCGACACCGGCGGGGAGATCGTCGAGGCCGATGCCTCTGTGCCGATCCGGGGCCCGGCCACGATCGTGGCGGCCGATGGCTGCAGCTGTGGCCAGCTTGGATCGGCACAGAGAGCCTGGGTCCTGGCCCTGGCCCTGGCCCTGCTGGGGCGCAGGCGCACGCCGCGGGGCTGCTCGGATCGTCTAGCCCGCTGAGATCGTCTGGTCCGCTCGGATCGTCTGGCCTGCTTGGATCGTCCACCGCGGCGCCCGCTACCCCGCGAGCTCCACCACGGTGAACGCGTCTCCGCCCTGCTCCTCGCTGGCGGGCACCCAGTCGGAGACGTAGCCGCTGCTCCGCAGCCAGCCCCGCAGCCCGTCCTTGAGGGCCCCGGTGCCGTGGCCATGGAGGAGGAACACCGTGTCCCAGCCGCTGCGCATGGCCTTGTCAAAGAACTGCTCGGCCGCCGCCTGCCCCTCGTCGACCCGCATGCCCCGCATGTCGAGGGTGTTCGTCGGCACCCGGACGGCCTCGTCGAGCAGCCTGGAGCGCGGCGCGAGCTGGACCCCGCTGCGGATTTGGGGCCGCTGGGGGGCCCGGCTCGTTCGGGTCAGATCCGAGAGCTTGGCCTTCACCATCAGCCCGCCCACCCGCACCTGGGCCGTGCTCCCCGACACCGAGATCACCTCGCCGGTGCCCGAGGCCCGACGCAGCCGGACCTGCTCCCCGACGCGGATCGTGTCGGGCGCCTGCGTCTGCGCCTGCGTCTGCGCCTCGGTGTTGGGGGCGAGCTGGCCGAGGGCGGCGAGGGTGGCCCGGGCGGCCTCGACCCCCCGGTGGCTCGGGCTGCGCTGGAGCTCGGCGACCACCTGGCCGATCGCCCGCTCAGCCTCGCGGAGGCGCCCGAGGAACTGGGCCGCGGCGGCCTCCTCCAGCTCCTTCGCCCGGGCGGCGACCCGCGCCTCGCGCTGCTCCAGGCTCCTGGCCTGGGCCTCGGCCTCCGCCGCCAGGCGCTGGACCTCGGCTGTGGCCCTGGACGCGGTGGCGCGCTCGGCCTCCAGCGCCGACAGCAGGCGCCCCAGCTCGGCCTGCTGCTCCCCCAGCGCCGCCTCGGCCCTGGCGAGGATCGAGCGTGGGAGGCCCACCCGGCCTGCGATGTCCAGCGCGTGGCTCTCTCCCGTGGCGCCCTGGATCACCCGGTAGGTGGGTCGACCCTCGGTGTACTGCACCGCCGCGACGGAGAACCGGGGATCGGCGGCGCCCATGGCCTTCAGGGCGGCAAAGTGGGTGGTGACCACCACCCGGGGGCCTGCCTGGGCGAGGTGCTCGCACACCGCCTGGGCCAGCGCCGCCCCCTGGGCTGGATCGGTTCCGCTGGCCACCTCGTCGAGCAGCAGCAGCTGGCCCGGAGCGGCCGCGTCGATCATCGCCTTGAGGGTGACCAGGTGGGCCGAGAACGAGGAGAGATCGCCCTCGACGGTCTGCTGATCGCCGATGGAGGCCAGCACCGCGGAGAAGCGATCCACCCGGGAGCCCTCGGCGGTGGGCACGTGACAGCCATGGCGCACCAGCTCGGCGCACAGCCCCAGGGTCTTGAGCGCCACCGTCTTGCCGCCTGCGTTGGGACCGGACAGGACCAGCACGGGGTGACTCCCGTCGAGCTCTAGATCGTTGGCGACCACCTCGACCCCACGGAGCACCAGCACCGGGTGGCGCCCCTCCCGGACGTGCAGCCGATCCCCCTCGCCGACCTGGGGCCGGGTGGCGGAGAGGCGACGGCACAGCCCAGCCCGGGCACAGGCCACGTCGATCTGGATCGCGGCCCGGGTCGCCGGCCCGATCCGATCGGCGAAGGTGCCCAGCTCAGCGGACAGCTGGGTCAGGATCGCGTGCTCAGCCGCGAGCAGGCGCCCCTCCGCGAGGCGGAGCTGGTTGTTCAGCGCCACCACCGCGTGGGGCTCCACGAACACCGTGCGCCCCGTCCCGCTGGTGCCGTGCACGATCCCCAGGTCCCAGCGCTTGGCGTGGCTCTTGATCGGCAGCACATAGCGATCGTCGCGGACGGTCCAGAACCTGTCCTGGAGGAGATCGTCGCCCAGCTCCTCGCCACGAACCATGCGATCGAGGGTGTCACGGACCTCCCCGTGCAGCCGGGCGATCGCGCGCCGCAGCTCGTCGAGCTCTGGATAGCGCGAGCCTGACAGGCGTCCGGTGGGATCGAACGAGCTGAGCAGATCGTCGACCACCAGCCCGTCGAGCTCGATCGCGGCGGCCCAGCGGGCGAGGGTGGGGGCGTCCTCCCGGGCCCGATCCAGGGCCCTGTGGACCTGGATCAGCGCGTTGAGGGAGCGGGCGGCGCTCAGCAGCTCCGCCCCCTCCAGCACCTGGCCCTTCTCGGCCCGCTGGACGAGCTGCTGGGCGTCCTGCACCGCTCCGATCGGCAGATCGGCGCCCTGATCTTCGAGACACAGGACCTCGTCGGTGGCGTCCATCGCCTCGAGGACGGCCCCGCGACTGTCCAGGGGCTGGATGCTCCGGACCGCGGCCCCACCCATCGAGGTGCGGGCGCACCGGGCCCAGTGTTCTACGACAAAGGGCCAGTCGAGCCCATGAGCGGTGGCGTCTTCGAGGGTCATGCAGCCTTACCCAGCACTGAGGGATCCCTGCACCACCGATCCGTGGGTGGTAGTCTGGGCCCATGTGGTTGTACCTGACGAGTCTTGTCTATGCCGCGACCTGGAACGTGCCCAGCGACGCACCCACGATCGCAGGGGCCGTCGCCTTGGCGATCAACGGTGACACGATCACCATCGATGCGGGTCAGTACACCGACAGCGTCGAGCTGATCAACACCGATCTGACCTTCGAGGGTCAGCAGGGGACCGAGTGGATCACGCCTGATAACGCGGGAGACGCGCTGGTCTGCCGGCAGGGAGCCGACTGCACGGTCCGGGGGATCACCTTCGACGGCAACGGGGGGCGCGCGATCCAGGTGATCGACGCGGCCTCCAGCCTGATCGTCGAGGACTGTTACTTCTCCGGAGGGGTCGCGACGGATGGTGGTGCGATCTTGGCGACCTACGCCGAGTTCGTGGTGATCCTGGACTCGAGGTTCGAGGGCAACACCGCCACCGCCAGCGGCGGGCACGTCCGGGTCACCGGCGTGGATCGCCTCGAGGTGCGTGACTCGGTCTTCCTCGACGGCAGCGCGGCCATCGACGCAGGCGCGATCCGGGCCTCCGGCACAGGCATCGTCGAGCTGTACGATCTGTGGATCCAGGGCAACGAGTCCGGCGACGACGGAGGTGGCATCGACGTCAGCGGGGGCAACAGCTTCGAGATGTACCGCTCTGTCCTGTGCGACAACACCTCCCCCGACGATGGCGGGGGCCTCGTGGTGCGCAGCGCGGCGTCCACCCTCGTGGGCAACGTGCTCCTGAACAACAGCGGAGCGCGCGGTGGCGGGATGTTCGGTCCGGAGAACGCCCTGGTGACCCGAAACAACCACTTCGTGGGCAACAGCGCCTCGATCTCGGGGTCCGGCGTCGTCGCGGTGGCGATGTCCTCCACCAACGATCTGTTCGCCCACAACCACGACAGCGTCGCCCACGACGACAGCGCCGCGGGCCTCTCCCACGATGCGTTCTGGTCCAACCCCGACGGAGACAGCGCCCTGGCCTCGCTGCCCTCCGACACCGTCACCGCTGATCCCCTGCTGGGGGCGTCCCCGCCCGCGACCTGCGATCTCAGCCTGCTGGTCCCCAGGTTCGGCAGCGCCCTGATCGACGCGGGCGATCCGGGCTACCTCGATCCCGACGGGGGCCCATCGGACATCGGAGCGTTCGGGGGGCCCGATCCCTACGTGATCGTGGTCGATGACGACGGAGATGGGTTCGACGTCCGCCTCGACTGTGACGACGGCGATCCATCGATCTCCCCCGCCGCCGCCGAGCTGATCTGCGACGGGCTCGACAACGACTGCGATCCAAGCACCCTCGACGATCCAGACGCCGACGGCGACGGCTTCACGCTGTGTGTCAGCGACTGTGACGACGGCGATCCGTCGATCTCCCCCGCCGCCGCCGAGCTGATCTGCGACGGGCTCGACAACGACTGCGATCCAAGCACCCTCGACGATCCAGACGCCGACGGCGACGGCTACCTCGCCTGCCAGGGCGACTGCGACGACAGCGCCTCCGACGTCTTCCCGGGCCAGCTCGAGGTGACCTGCGACGGGCTCGACAACGACTGCGATCCAAGCACCAGCGATGGCTTCGACGGCGACGGCGACGGGTACGCTGGCTGTGGCGGCGACTGCGACGACGACGATCCGGCCGTGTTCCCTGGGGCACGGGAGGTCCGCGGCGACGGGCTCGACAACGACTGTGACACGTACGAGGCCTGCTACCCCGACACCGACGGCGACGGGTACGGTGAGCCCGGCGTGGTCCTGAGCGAAGATCTCGACTGCAGCGATCCTGGAGAGGCCTCCGCCGGAGGCGATCGCTGCGTGGGCTACGACGACGACATCGACACAGACAGCGACGGGATCCCCGATGGCTGCGACGAGCCGGAGTCGGGCCCCGACAGCGATGGCGATGGCCTGCCCGACAGCATCGATCCCGATCCCCGGGATCCGGGGGGAGACGGCAAGCTCGCCGCACCAAAGCCCAGCTATGGCTGTGGCTGTCGGTCTCCGGCGCCGCTGTCCACGGGCTGGTGGCTCGGAGGGCTCGGGCTGCTGGGGCTCCGACGCCGGCGTAGGGCTCGCTGAGGGGCGCCCGGGGTCGCTGGTGGCCTGGATGATCCGCTCGATCCGGGCGCCTGGTGCGGGATCAGCGCCGCCCCCGGGCCAGGGCCTGGCCCACCCGGACTGGATCGCCGGGGCGCACCAGCGGGGTCCAGCCCTCACCGATCACCACCACGGTCGAGCCGAGGTGGAAGGTGCCTAGCTCCTGAGCGCGCTCCAGCGGGATCCGGGGCAGCGGGCCCGAGGCGGGCTGGCCGCCGGAGTTGGTGATCAGGTCGCACACGGTCAGCGAGATCCGGCCCACGCCAAAGGCGCCCACCAAGACGACGTCGAGCTGGCCTCGATCGGTCTGGAGCTGCACGATGGCGCGCTCGTTGCGGGCGAACAGCCCGGAGACCCGCCGCACCGCGGCGGGGAACACCGGCCACAGGGTGCCGGGCACATAGCTCCAGCCGGTGGCCCGGCCCTCCCGGGGCACATGGACCCGGTGGTAGTCCCGTGGGGAGAGGTACAGCACGAACACGTCGCGCTCACCCTGCAGCGGACGATCCAGCAGCGCCCCGAGGTGCAGGGCCTGGCCCGGGGCCACCTCGATCGCGCCGCCTTGACTCCGCCCGGCGAAGGCGCAGGTGCCGTCGACGGGGCTGACCAGCACGTCGGGGGAGGCATCCACCGGCCGGAGGCCAGGCCTTAGGCGGCGGGTGAACAGCGCCTCGAGGGTAGGGTAGTCCTCGATGGAGCCCTCGGCCTCGTCGAGATCTATGGCGTAGGCTGAGACGAACACACGCGTCAGCCAGCGGCTCGCCCTCGAGCGCGCCACCTGCCCCATCACCCGAGCCCCTCGGTTTCGCGGCACGAGGGACAACGCTGAGACGATGAGTGCGTCTTTCATCCGGTCGATGTATCGCCGCGGTCGGGGGTCGACATGGGCAGCAGCTTCGGCAGAGCGTTTCGGATCACCACCTTTGGTGAGAGCCATGGGGGAGGGATCGGCGTCGTGATCGAGGGCTGTCCCCCGGGGATCGGCCTGGATCTCGGCGCGATCCAGGCCGAGCTGGATCGCCGCAGGCCGGGGCAGTCGGCCCTGACGAGCCAGCGGCGGGAGGCCGATCGGGTCGAGGTGTTGTCCGGGCTGTTCGAGGGGCGGACCCTGGGCACACCGCTGGCGATGATCGTGCGCAACACCGACGCCGATCCGGGGGCCTACGCCCAGCTGCGGGATCGCTACCGTCCGTCCCATGCGGACTTCACCTACGACGCCCGGTATGGGATCCGGGCCTGGGCCGGCGGTGGGCGGGCCTCGGCGAGGGAGACGGTGGCGCGGGTGGCGGCGGGGGCGGTCGCCCGGCGGCTGCTGTCGGAGCTGGGCCCGGTCGAGGTCGTCGCCTGGGTCCAGGAGGTGGCCGGTGACGCAGCCACCGTCCGATCGGACACCGTCACCCGGGCTCAGGTGGATCAGGTCCCGGTGCGCTGTCCCGATCTGGAGGCCGCTGCGCGGTTCGAGGCCACCATCCGTGCGGCCCGGCGGGACGGTGACACGGTGGGGGGGGTGGTCCGCTGTGTCGCCCGGGGGGTGCCGGCGGGCCTCGGGGATCCGGTGTTCGACAAGCTCGATGCTGAGCTGGGCAAGGCGATGCTCTCGCTGCCGGCCGCAAAGGGGATCGAGGTTGGATCGGGCTTTGGGGGCACCCGGCTGCGGGGCAGCGCCCACAACGATCGGTTCGTCCCTGACGCGGTGAGGGGGATCGCCACCGAGACCAACCGCTCGGGGGGGATCCAGGGCGGGATCAGCAACGGCATGCCCATCGAGCTGGCGGTCGCGTTCAAGCCGGTGGCCACGATCTTCCACGAGCAGGACACCGTGGCCTCCGACGGACAGCCCACCACGATCCGACCCCGGGGGCGCCACGATCCCTGTGTGTTGCCCCGGGCGGTGCCGGTGGTCGAGGCGATGGTGTGCGTCGTGTTGCTGGACCACTGGCTCCGCTGGCGGGGTCAGGTCGGGCAGCCGCCCGGCGTCCCCCTCCACGGGGTCCCCGATCCGCAGGAGGCGTAGCGGCGTGGCCGTGCGCCGTCGCGATCCGCTGCCCCGCCCTCCCCGCTGGGGTAGACTTGCGCTCCCGTGAACGACGATCCCAAGCTCGGACCGTTTGTGCTCCGTCGACCGCTGGAACCGCTGGGCTCCGGGGGGATGGGGACCGTCTGGGCTGGGGAGCATGAGGTGTCGGGGCAGCCCGTGGCGATCAAGATCGTCCGCGGAGACGTCGAGGATCAGGTCCGGCTGAGGCAGGCGTTCCGCAACGAGATCCGTGCGATCTCGCTGCTGGATCACCCCAACATCCTGCGGATCCTCGACGCAGGCGAGATCCCCTCGATCGCCGCGATCTCGGAGGAGCGGCTGCTGCTGGCGGGCAGCCCCTACCTGGTCACCGAGCGGCTGCCCGGCCAGTCCCTGGCTGACTGGCTGGCTGAGCCCCACCCGTGGGCCGAGCTGTCCCGGGTCCTCGACGGGGTGCTGGCGGCCCTGGCCCACGCCCACGCCCGGGGGCTGGTCCACCGGGATCTCAAGCCGGGCAACATCCTGCTCGATCCCTTTGGAGAGCCCAGGCTGGCCGACTTCGGGATCGCGATGCTCGCCGACGGAGAGGGCCCGCTGCTGAGCCTGGGCACGCCCGGCTACATGGCGCCCGAGCAGTTCGTGCCGAGCTGGGGGCCGACGAGCCCCGCGACCGATCTGTACGCCCTGGGGTGCACCCTCTGGGCCTTGATCACGGGCTTTCCACCGTTCCATGGGCACGAGGGCAACCTCAAGCAGGCCCACCTGATGGAGGAGCCGGGGGCGCTGGTGCCACGGATGCCGCTGCCGGTGGGGATGCAGGAGGTCCTGCACCGGCTGCTGGCCAAGGCACCGTGGGCACGTCCCCAGCGCGCGGTGGAGGTCGCGCATCTGGTCCGTGGGCTGTCGATGCCCGAGGTCACCGCGGTGATCGCCACCGGCACACGCCTGCGATCTGCGCCGGTGCCTCCGGCCGCCCAGACCACGGAAGACGTCGAGGACAACAGCCAGGATCTACCTCCCCCCGAGGTCGGCCCCGGTCCACCGGTGTCCGTGGTGCTGCCCGACGACGTCCCCAAAAGCACCGAGCCGGCGCCGGCCCCGCGGGGCCAGGGGCTGGCGGGCCTGCGTCGGATCCCCCTGGTGGGGCGGTCTGGCGAGCAACAGCAGCTGTGGTCGGCCCTGAGGCGGGTCTGGGCCGGCGACGGCCCCGGGGCGATGATCTTGAGCGGTGAGCCGGGCACGGGCAAGGATCGCCTGGCCCGCTGGCTGGTGGAGACCGCCCACCGGGAGGCCGCCGCTGAGGTGGTGGAGGTGCTGCATGGCCCCAGCTTCTCGGAGGAGGAGGGCCTGGCGGCGATGGTGCGGCGTATGCTCGGGGGGGGGCCGGAGGAGGAGCTGATCCAGCGCGCCGGCCGCTGGCTGGCGACCCAGCCCCCGGAGATCGAGCTGTCGCCGGGGGCCCTGGTGGATCTCGCGGTGTCGGCTCAGTTCCCTGAGCCCCGGGCCCGCTACCGGGTGCTGTCCGCCGCCCTGGCCTCGATCGCCACGCACCGGCCGGTGGTGCTGTACCTGCGGGACGTCCAGTGGGGCGCAGACGCGCTGGGGCTGGCCCGGGAGCTGCTCGACGGGGGGCCGTCGCGGCTGCTGGTGGTGGCCACCGTCCGCAGCGATCTCCTCGAAGAGCGTCCGCTGGAGGCGTGCCGCCTCCGGGCCGTGCTCGATCACCCTAAGACCCGGGAGGTGCCCGTCGGGGGCCTACCCGACGAGGCGCTGCACACGCTGCTGCAGGCGCTGTCCCCCACCACCGGGGCACACCGGGACGCCGTCGTCACCGCCGCGGGCGGCAACCCCCTGATGGCGGTCCAGCTCGCTGCCTGTGGGATCCCGCCGGGGCAGCCCGGTCCCCAGGATCTCCACGGCGTGTGGCGCAGGCGGCTGGAGGTGCTGCTGCAGGGTGCCCACACCTCGGTCCACCAGGCGCTGGAGGTGGCCGCGGTCCTCGGGCTGAACGTGCGGGGGGAGCTGTGGCGGGCGGTGCTGGAGGCCGAGGAGATCACCGCGCCCCGGGGCTTGGTGGAGCGCCTGCTGGAGGAGCGCCTCGCCACCAGCATCCACAGCGATCCCGAGGTGGGCTGGTCCTTCGTCCACGAGATGCTACGGGACGTGCTGCTGACCTCTGCCCACGCTCAGGAGCGCCTCGTCGCGCACCACCTGGCCTGCGCCGGGGTCCTCGCGGACCACCCGAGGCGGGGGCTGGACGCCCGCCGGGGGCGTCACCTGCTGGAGGCCGGGGTCCCCTCCGAGGCCGCCGCCGTCCTGCTGGATGGAGCTCGCTGGCATGTGATGCGGGGTGAGTACGAGGAGGCGCGGCAGCTGATGGAGCTGTGGGATCATGCGATGGAGCTGGCAGAGATCGGGCCCGAGAGCCCGCGCTGGGCCGATGGATGGCAGCAGCACCGGGTCGTGGCCCGGGCCTGTGGAGACGAAGAGGCCGTGACGCGCTGGGCCGCCCGCATCGACGAGGGGTGTCGCGCCCACGGCTGGGGAGCTCGCACGCCTCTCGATCCGGCCGATCCCGATCCCGGGGAGGAGCCCCTGTCGTGAGCAGTCTGAGCGCCCTGATCGATCGGGGGTGCCAGCGGCTGTACGTCCTGGGGTTGATCCTCGGGGGGCTGGTGCTGGCCCTGGCTCCGCTGCACGGAGCCGCCACCGTCCACTGGCTGGTGATCCGCTCCCTGCCGGATCACCGGATCGAGATCGTGGCGGACACCGCGCCCCCTGAGGTGGGCCAGGTGCTGCCGATCCACCGCCACAACCCGAGCTGGCGCTACCCCATCGGCCGCGCCACGGTCGAGTCCGTCCAGGGGCCGGTGGTGATCGCCAGGTTCGATCCGAGCACCTTTCGCTGGCCAATGGGGCGCCACGCCACCGTGATCGAGGAGCGTGGCCAGGAGGTGGTGCTGGATCTGGGCTTCGGTGCGGGGGCGACCGTGGGGCTTCGGCTCAACGGCCTCACCGGGGATCGCGCGGGGTTGGTCCTGCGGGTGATCGAGGTCTCGGAGCAGACCTCGGTGGCGCGGATCGTGCGGCGTAGCGACAAGCCCGGCGGGCTGGTGGGGGCCTCCGTCACCGAGTTCGCGGTGCCCACCCGGGCCAGCCCCCTGGCCTCGACCGCCGTGGCCTGGCTCGAGGGGCTGCTGCTCGGGGGAGCGCTGCTGCTGTGGGGGGTGGGGCTGTGGCACCCGGGGCCTGGGCGGGCCTGGGCCCTGGGGTGCCGGTGGGTGCGGGGCCGGCTGGCACAGGCCGCCTCGCTGGCTGTGGTGCGGCTCGCGTTCCACGCGCTCGTGGGCCTCGCGGTGCCCGCGGTGTTGGTCCCCTTTGTCTTCTGGAGCACCACCTGGATCGCCCACAGCCTGTCGCGGTGGCTGCTGAGCTGGGGCGTGCCCCTGACGGTGCCCCCCCCGTTCCCCGACAGCGCTCTGCCGATGGCACGGATCGCGGGGGGGGTGGCGTACTACGGCTGGCTGCTCCGCACCCGCTCTAGCCCGCTGCTGGCCCTGTGGCGCGCGCTGTCGTACCGGCGGATCGAGCTCGCGTGGTTCCCGCTGGGGAGGGGGATCGGGCTGTGGGGGCTGCACCTGATCATCGCATATGCGTTCGCCTCCACCCTCACCAGCTTCCTCGGCAGCAACCTCACCGAGCTGGGGGCGATCTTGTGGCCCGGGACGGGGGTGTCGTTCCACACCGTGGCGGGCGCCCAGCGCAGCCTCCCGATCGTGCTGTCCACCCTCCCGACGGTGCGCGACGAGCTCGCCGTGCTGGAGTCGACCCGCTACCTGCTGTGGTCCGCCACCATCTGTGGCTGTCTGCTGGGCTACGGCCACACCGTGCTGGCGATCCTGTGGAAGCATCCGCTGCGGAACCTGGACTTCACCGTCGCCGGCTGGGTCACCAACGCCATGTGCTATGGCCCGCTGCTGGGGGGGGTGGTGCACCACCTGCTGGCCGACGGGGACTACACCGGCCCCGATCCGATCGTCACCGAGGGGCCGCTGTATGTCGCGGTCCTCGGGGTGGAGGTGCTGCTCAACCTGCTGTACACCGCCACGGTGTGGAACCTCGGCGTCTACTTTGGCGTGATGTCCGACAAGGGCCTGCGGGACACCGGTTTCTTCACCGCCGTGCGGCACCCCAGCTACACCCTCGAGGCGCTGATGTTCATGGTGATGTTCGTCCCCGGGCTCACCACCCCGATCCAATGGATCACAGCGGGCAGCTTCCTGCTCAAGTACTGGCTGCGCTCAGAGCGGGAGGACCACTTCCTGGGTGTCGCGATGGGGCCGGAGCACGAGGCCTATCGCCGACAGGTCCCGTTCAAGTTCGTCCCGGGCCTGTACTGATCGGGGCGATGTTGCCCTCGGGTAACCCCGCCGGGGTGGGGACGCGCTACGCTGCCCGGGAGATCGTGCAGCCACAAGCTGCCCTCGGAGCGGAGGCCTCGGGTGTCCACGAACCTCAACGCGCTACAGCTGGCGTTTGCCTACGACATGATCCAGCGGATCATCGGCTCGGACACGGTGGTCGACTCGGTGGAGCTGTCGTTCCTCGACGACACCTTCCCTCCGGATCTGCTGCGGACCTGCGGCTTCATCGACGCCCGGGGCCGGCTGACCGAGGCGTTCACCGAGGCGAGGGCCGAGGCGCTCGAGGCCCTGCCCGCCGGGCTGACCCAGGGGCAGAAGCTCGCCCTGCTCGATCTGCTGATCGAGGCGGCCGCGTCCGACGGGGTCCTCGCCGCAGAGGAGGCTGACCTGTTGTCCGAGGCCGCGGCGCTGCTGAGCCTCTCCGATCTCGCCTGGCGGGAGCACCTCACCAGCCTGCTGGCCACGGGGAAGATCCGCAGAGGCGATGCAGGGATCGAGTGACGCCGACGCCGGGGGTGGCTGCTACACTAAGCTGGTGGAGAACACATGGGTGGGTGCTCGCTGCTGTGGCTCTTGGCGCTGTCCTCGACGGGCGCTCGGGCCGGCGCAGAGGTCTGCAACGGGGTGGACGACGACGGCGACGGCAGCGTCGACGAGGGCCCCGTGGCGTGGGGCTCGGATCTCGACGGCGACGGGCACGGGGGCATGGGATCCGGCGCCTTGGGGCCCGACTGCTCCGGCGACGGCCTGCCCTCGATCGACGACTGCGACGATCTCGACGCGTCCACCTTCCCTGGAGCGCCCGAGCTCTGCGACGGGATCGACAACGACTGCGACGGGCTGATCGACGAGGGCGCGTGCCCCTGCGACGTGGCCGTCACCGGCGACCACGTCTGGCAGATCTGCCTGTCCCTGCTCACCTGGCCCGGGGCCCAGGCCGCCTGTGCTGCAGATGGCTGGCACCTGCCGTCGATCGCCGATGCCTCTGAGCAGGCCGATCTCTACAGCGTGGTGGCCCCCTTCAGCGACGTCTTCTGGATCGGGTTCAACGATCTCGAGGCGGAGGGCACCTGGCTCTGGGAGGACGACACCCCGACGAGCTTCGACGCCTGGCGCTACGGAGAGCCCAACAACGGCGGGGGCCCCTACGCTGGTGAGGAAGACTGCGCTGAGATCGAGCCCCTCGGGGAGTGGGACGATCAGCCGTGCGACGATCTTCAGCCCTATGTGTGTGAGCGGAGCTGCGTCCCCACCTCCTTCTTCGAGGACCTCGATGGTGACGGGCTCGGCGACGGGCTCGCGCCGGTGTCGGCCTGTGCAGCCCCCGCTGGCATGGTGGGCAACGCGCTCGACTGCGACGACGCCGACGCCTCCGCCCCGGGGGTGTACCACCCCGATCTCGACGGCGACGGGATCGGAGGCCAAGACCCGGTCGTGATCTGTCCCCGCGTCGGCTTCGTCGCGATCGGCGGCGACTGCGATGACACCGATCCCTCCGTCCTCCCCGGCGCGATCGAGGTGTGCGATGGGATCGACAACGACTGCAACGACACGATCGATGATGGCGTGGGGGGCCCCTGGTGGCCCGATCAGGATCGCGATGGCTATGGCGATGGCTCGGCCGAGCCGCTAGAGACCCTCTGTCCGCCCCCGGGCTGGGTCGACAACGGCGGAGACTGCCTCGATCAGGATCCAGACGTCTCTCCGGCCGGGATCGAGGCCGACACCGAGGACGGGATCGACAACGACTGCGACGGATACGATCTCGTCTCCCCCGACTCCGACGGCGACGGCCTGACGGATCGGGAGGAGGCGGACCTAGGCACCGATCCCCTAAGCACAGACACCGACAGCGACGGGATCGATGACGGGACCGAGCTCACCTGGGGCACCGACCCCCTGAGCGCAGACACCGACAGCGACGGGCTGTCCGACGGCGAGGAGGGGGACGCGGATCACGACGGCGATGGGCTGATCGACGCGCTCGACGACGACGACGACGGCGACTCGATCCCCACCAGCGTCGAGGGCGCGGGGGACCCAGATGGCGACGGCGTCCCCAACCACCTCGACACCGACTCCGACGGCGACGGCGCCGGCGACGCGAGCGAGGGGCCGGAGTGGGCCTACGATCCCGGTGGCGATGGGATCCCCACCCCGTCCAGCCCGGATCCGGAGCTGGGCTTTGGCTGCTCCCATGGCCCGGCCCTAGGGGGGTCAGCGGCCCTGCTCGGGCTCGCGCTGCTGCGGAGACGTCGCCCGGGGGCCCTGCGCTGAAGATCAGCGCGCGATCGTGGGGGCCGGGCCGAGCCGGAAGGTGAACCAGGTGTCGCCGAACTGGACCACCTCGTCCCCGTGGAGCACCCGCTCGATGTCGATCTGCTGATCGTCGACGTAGGTGCCCTTGGTCGAGTTCAGATCCCGCAGGATGTACTGGCCGCTGTGGATCTGGAGCACCGCGTGGCGCCGGCTGACCGCTGCGTCGTCGCGGATCTGGATGGTGTTGCCCCTCGAGCGCCCGATCGAGATCTCCTCCTGCCCGACGGGCCAGATCTGCTCCTGCACCGTGCCCTCCTCGTAGACCAGGTAGGCCGACGAGGCCACGCTCGCGGTGGGGGACTCGACCGCGAGGGCGGCCTCGGCGTCCCGGGCCTCGCGGATCCGGTGCTCGGCCCAGGCGAGCCAGTCGTCCGTGGGGTGGCTGGGGAGCTCGCCGAGGTGGATCCCGGCGGCGGCGGCGGCGCGCTGGATCTCAGCTAGGCGCTTGGCGTCGAACGCCGGGGGCTGGGCGACGGGGGCCGAGGCCAGGGCCCTGGCCTCGATCGCGGCCGTGATCTGCCGCTCGGCGGCGGCGAACCAGGACTCCGTGGGATCATCGGGGATCTCGCCCAGATCTGCGCCGGCCTCAATGGCCTGCTGGACGAGCTGATCCAGACGCTGCCTACGCTGCCTACGCTCCTGCTGACGGTGATCCCGCTGCTCCTGCAGCGCTGTCTCCAGGCGACCCTCCATCTCGGAGACCCAGTCGTCCGAGGGGGCGTCGGGGATCCGACCCAGGGGGAGGTTCGCGTCTTCGGCCCTGTGGATCAGCTCCTGGACCCGCAGCGAGGTCGGAGGAGCGGCCACCCGCTGTGGTGCGGGCTCGCCGGTGGAGCGGGTCTCCCGTGGGGAGGGCGGCTGGACCCCCTGAGGCAGCTCGATCCCCTTGCGATCGGCGATCTCTGTGAGCTTGGCCTCCATCTTGTCGAGCCAGGCGTCGCTCGGGTTATCCGGCACGCCCCGGGCCCGGACGTTGAGCCGCTCGGCGAACACCAGCAGATCGGCCAGCCGCGCCTGACGGGCGTCGCGGGCCGCCAGCTTCTGCGCCCGCTTCTCGGCGATGCCCGCGAGCTGGGTCTCGAGCTTGTCGAGGTAGCGATCCGACGGATCGTTGGGCACGTTGCGGATCCGGACCTTCAGCGCGTCGGCCTTGCCCAGCAGCTCGTCGAGGCGGGCGGCCCGCAGCTCTGGGGTGGAGGCGGCCGGGGCCTGAGCCGGGCTGATCCGGCCGATCAAGCTCTCCAGCCCCCGCTGGACCTCGTCGATCCACTGGCTGAGGCCGGCCTCGCTACGATCGGCGATGAAGCTCATGCGCTCGCGCAGCAGGCCCTGGCAGCGCTGGACGTCGGAGGCCTCGTGGGGCTCGAGGCCAGTCATCAGGGTCAGGGCGACCCCTCCCCCCTCGATCCAGCCCGAGGTGTACTGCACCACCGTCGTCTTGTGGTGGTGGAGGCTGAGCAGCCACTCCTGCTGTGCGATCCTGGCCCGGCCCAGGGACGGCTCCTGGCCCCGCTCAGCGGATCGGACCAGGGGCTGGAGCCGATCGACGAACGCCTCCTCCAGCCGATCCCACAGGCCGGTCAGCTCCCGCCGGGTGTGGACCAGGAACGCCGCCGCCTGCTGCTCGATCACGTCGAGGGACGCGACGTCGCCCTGGCCCTGGGCCGCGAGCTCCGACGCGAGATCGTCTAGCGCTGTGTGCAAAGCGCTGCGGAGGCCCTCGAGCCCGTACCTGAGATCCGATCGGGTGTCCCGGATCCAGCCGGGTGCTTGCCTTCGGAGCTCGCTTGTGTTGTTCGAGGCCATGTCGACCGTCTCCCTCCTGAGCCGCAGATGCTACCAGCCCACAGGGTCCGGTGCAGGAACCAGGAATTGGTCTGCGGTGTCGATAGGTGACGGCGCCGACCCTGGAGGCTCTGTCACCGGGGCCGGGGTATTCTGCAGGAAACGACCCAGTCAACCCACAAGTTTCGAAGCGTCGGTGTCTGGAGGGCATGTGACAGGGGAGGTCGAGCACATCGTCAAGCTCGCCGACCGGCGGGTCGATCTCATCCGGCAAGCGGTCGTGTTCCCGGATGGCTCCACCAAGACCCTGACCACCCGGGAGACGCAGCTGCTCGGCTACCTGTCGAAGCGTCCCAAGGAGGACATCTCCCGCGACGAGCTGCTGGAGCAGGTGTGGGAGTACCGGGCGGACTATGCGACCCGTGCGGTGGATGTCGCCATGCGGCGCCTGCGGGCGAAGGTGGAGCCCGATCCTCAGAACCCAGTGCACCTGATCGCGGTGCACGGCGTCGGCTACCGCTACGTGCCTCCCCCCGAGGTCCCCCTGGTGGTGTCCTCCGTCTGCGCCGCCCCCTCCCCCGACATGCCCCGCTCTAACCTGCGACCCGAGCGCTCCTCGTTCGTCGGCCGGACCGCCCAGCTGTCCGAGATCGCGTCGCTGCTCGCTGGAGACGCTCGGGTGGTGAGCCTGCTCGGGCCGGGGGGGATCGGCAAGACCCGCCTCGCCACCCGGTTCGCTGCTGATCACCTCGATGACTGGCCCGGGGGCGCCTGGCTGTGCGAGCTGTCCACCGCCGAGGGGCTGGCGGGGGTGGTGGCCACGGTGGGGGCGGTGCTGGGGGTGCCCCTGACCGGCGGCGAGGACTCGATGATCGAGACCCTGGGGGTGGCGTTGGATGCCCGGGGCCGCGTCCTGGTCCTGCTCGATGGGTTTGAGCACGTGGTGAACCAGGCCCGGGAGGCGCTGGGGGTCTGGGTCGAGCGCGCGCCCCGGGCGAGGTTCCTGGTCACCAGCGAGGAGCGCCTGCGGATCGCAGGGGAGCACGCCGTCGAGGTCGGCCCCCTCGCGCCCGCGGAGGCCCGGGAGCTGTTCGTCGATCGGGTGGAGGCGTCCGGGGCCACCCTCCAGAGCGACGACCGTGTGAGCCTCGATCGGATCGTCGATCGGCTCGATCGGTTGCCCCTGGCGATCGAGCTCGCGGCCCCCCGCGCCCGGGTGCTCTCCCTCGATCAACTCCACGATCGGCTCGATCAGCGGTTCAAGGTGCTGGCCTGGGGGCGGGACTCGGGGGGTGGAGCCCTGCGTCACGCGATCGACTGGTCCTGGGGGCTGCTGTCGGAGCCCCAGCAGCGGGCCCTCGCGTGGTGCTCCACCTTCTCCGGAGGCTTCACCCTGGACGCGGCCGAGGCCGTGCTCCAGCGTCCGGAGTCCGGCCCCTGGGTGCTGGATCTGGTCGAGGCCCTGCGCGACAAGTCTCTGATCCATGCCTACGAGCCCGCTGAGCAGCCCGGCGACGTCCGCTTCGCCCTGTACGAGTCGATCCGGGACTACGCCGCTGAGCGGCTGGTGCAGCGGGGGGAGCTGGCTGAGGCCGAGGCCCGGCACGCGACCTACTACCTCGGGCTCGGGGCCGAGCTGGCCCGGGGGATCGATCAGCGGGGCGGGCTCGACGATCTGCGCTGCCTCGCTGCAGAGATCGACAACCTGCTGGCGGTGGTCCGACGCCGCCGCCGGGCTCACCCCGGCGAGGGGATCGCCGCGGTGACCGCGCTGGGGCCTGCGCTGTCCACCCGGGGGGCCTACCCCCTGCACCGGCGCCTGCTCGATGACGCCGTGGCCGACGCAGAGGCCAGCGGAGCCGAGCCCCTGGTGCTGGCCGGTCTGTTGGTCGAGCGTGCGGGCGTCCTGCGGGTCCTGGCCGAGATGGAGGAGGCGAGCGAGGATCTGGGTCGTGCGCTCCAGATCAGCAGCGAGACCGGCGGCCTGGTCGAGATCGAGGCGCTGATGGGGCTGGCCCTGGTCAACGCCGATCAGTCCCGCCTCGACGAGGCCGAGGCGATGGCCCAGCTGGCCCTGGAGCTGGCCCAGGGCGGGCAGCACCGCGATCAGCAGGGCACGGTGTTCGGCATGCTCGCGGCCTTTGCCACGATGCGGGGGCGCCCCGAGGTCGCGGAGCGCCAGTACCTCGAGGCGATCCGACTGCTGGAGGGGGTGGGCAACGATCGCCGCGCGGGGCTTAGCCACGCCAACCTGGGGCTGCTGCTGCTCGAGTTTGGCCGGGTCGAGGAGTCCGAGCAGCGGATCCTCGCCGCGGTGCGGATCCACAGGGCCTGGGACGATCGGCGGCGCTATGCCACCGATCTGATGGGGCTGGCGCTGCTGCGGGGGGGGCAGCGCCGGTACGTGGAGGCGGTGGAGCACGCAGAAGAGGCCCTACAGCGGTTCCGGGAGATCGGCTACACCCGGTTCGCGGCCCACGCGACCCAGAACCTGGCCGCCCTGCGGTGGGCGATGGGGGACGCCCGGGCTGCGGTGCCCCTGTTCTTCGAGGCGATCGAGCACTTCCAGACGGTGGGGGATCGGCTGTCGGAGTCGATGGCGCAGTCTTACCTGGGGGCTGCGCTGGCCACCACCGGCGATCTGGTCGGGGGCCGGGCGGGCATCGATCGTGCCGACGCGCTGCTGCAGGGGCTCCACTCCCGACAGGCGAGCGGGATCGCGGCGGTGGCCCGAGGGTTCGTAGAGCTCGCCCAGGCCCGGGCCGGCGACGCACGGGCCCCCGAGCTGGAGGCCTCAGCCCGGCGAAAGGCCACCGACGGCGCGGGCTCCCCCCTCTTCGGGATCCAGTTCATCGCCGGCCTGCTGCTCGATGAGCTGGAGGCGCCGTAGCTCAGCGACCCCGCCCACGATCCCCTCACCGCCTGCGGCGGCTCACGACCGCGTCGCTGCGGTGAGCGGAGGCACCCCGGGGAGGTAGGCCTCGGGATCGACGCCCATGTGGGCGAGGATCCCAGCTGCGACGTTGTCGTACTTGTTCAACACCCCGGCGGCCGAGATCTCTCCGGTGGTGAGATCGATGGGCTCGCTCTCGACCGATGCGTTGGTGCCCCCCACTACGGTCCCGCCCTGTACGCCCCCGCCCACCCAGATCATGGAGGTGTGCGACCAGTGATCCTTGCCCGTCTTCCAGTTCCGCCGGGGCGTGCGGGTCATCTCGGACATCAGCACCACGAGGGTCTCATCCAGCAGATCGGCTCGCCTCAGCCCGTCGACGAGGCGGTTGGCGGCGGAGAAGAACAGCTGGTAGCGCTCGTGCTGGAGGTGGTTTGCGTCGTGGGTGTCCCACACCGGGCCGTCCTCGGCCAGGGTGAGGGTGTGGCACAGGCCCGCACGCAGCAGCTCCACCGCCAGGTCAGCCTGTAGCGCGAGGTCGGGCCTCGTGCCCAGGGTGAGTGGATCGGTGAGCACCCGGCCCTCGGCGAGCAGCCGATCTCGACGCTCGTAGGACTCGAGCATGGCGTCGAGGCGCGCGTCGTTGGGCGCCGAGCCTCCGTAACGCTCCCGCATCGCGGCCACCCGGTCGGCGAGGTGTGCCGAGAGGGCGGCCTCTTCGAGGGGGGAGGGCACAGAGATGGGCAGGGTGTAGCCCGCGCCGGGGGGGGCGGGGAAGGTCGTGGTGGGATCGAGCAGCGCCTTGAGCTGTGCGGCGTGGCCGATCCGGCCTGACTTGGCGGCGAACGGCCCGGTGTAGCCCAGGCCCGAGAAGTCGACGGTCGCGAGCGGGAGATCTTCCACCCTGCTGCGCTCGACCCCCACCACGGTGGCGAAGTCGGGGCTGGAGGGCTGGGGGGTGCCGGTCAGGATCCGGATCCGGGAGGGCTGGTGGACGATGGAGCCTGTCCAGATCCCGTTGATCACACAGCACCGCGCCCCCCAGGTGCGGAAGAAGGCGCCCACCGCCGGGCGCTTGTGATCGTTGCACTGTACCGGGATGCCGTGGATGACCTCGAGGTACTCCCGATCGGTGGGATGATCGGGGGGCTCATCGACCCAGGGCCCGTCGACCAGGCCCCCCTCGTCCCTCGGCTTGGGATCCATCGCGAAGGTCACGTCCCAGCCACCGTCGGCGAACACCACCACCAGGTGGCGGGGACGCCCGGGGCTCGGGCCGCCCGCCCGGGCGGTGAGCCCCAGCGCAGCCGCTGCTGCGGAGGACAACAGGAGGGAGCGGCGAGAAGGATCCATGGCCCCGGGATCGTAACCCCAGGATCCTCAGAGGGGCTGGGGGACCCCCGTGTCCGAGGTGTCCCCTCCGGTGGTGCCCGTGCCGGTGCTCGTGGTGCCCGTGCTCGTGCCCGTGGTGCCCGTGCTCGTGGTGCCCGTGCTCGTGCTCGTGGTGCCCGTGCCGGTGGTGCCGGTGCCGGTGCCGGTGCCCGTGCCGGTGGTGCCGGTGCCGGTGTCGCCGGTGCCGGGGAGATCGGGTAGCGGCTGACGCTCGACCAGCACCGCCCCCGAGGGCGAATGGCCGATCATGACCAGATCGGAGCCATCGATCGTGAGGTGCAGCGGCACCGTGACCTGGCCCCCGACGTCGGGCACATCGAAGCCGACGTCGGGGGTGCCGTCTCGGTCGAGATCGAGGCCCAGGCGCCACTCAGCGCGGGGGATCTCGAACGAGGACGGCGCGCCGTAGGTGATGTTGGAGGCATGGGTGATCTGCTGATCGAGGTCGACAGCGTCGAAGGGGGGGAGGCCCTCAGCGCCGTGGAACAGGTAGTAGCGGACCTGCCCCTGTGCGACCTGAGCCAGCTCCTCCTCGAACCAGGTGAAGGAGATGGCGGGATCGGAGCCATAGAGCACCGCGGTGTACCGGCCATCCTCGGCGATCTTCAGGTCCATGGATCCCCAGGAGTCCCCCGCGGCGCCTCCGGAGGGCCCGACGCTCAGGGTGCGGAGCCCCGTCCCCACCAGCCGCCAGGTGGAGCCGTCGAGGGGGGCGAGGCCGGTGAGGACCGGCCCCACGACCGAGTCGATGTAGACATCCGCGGGCTCGAGGGTGGATGCGAGGTGCACCATGCGGATGTTCCCAAAGGGCGAGTCGGCGTCGGCGTCGGTGTCGGTGTCGGCGTCGGCGTCGGCGTCGGCGTCGGCGTCGGCGTCTGTGTCGGAGTCCGCGTCGGCGCCCGTGCCTGCGTCCTTGTCCTCGTCCTTGTCCTTGTCGCCGTTGCATGCCAGGGTGGTGATAAAGAGCGCTATCCACCGCATCGTTTGGGCCTCCGGGGCTCGAGGTTAACCTACAGCCCCCGATCGTGGTCCACCACAACCCTGAGCGTCCGCACCAGGGCCCGGGCTCGAGGGCTGAGCTCTGCGGTGGGGCGGGGGAGCCTCCGGGCCCGCGCTCTTCAGAGGAAGCGGGCCGCGAGGAAGCGCAGGGGTCGGGCGCAGGCCTCGACGTGGGCAGCCCCATGGGCTCCGGGATTCAGCTGGGCCAGGGCCTCGAGCCTGCCGCGGGGGCGTCCGTTGACCTCGAGGATCCATGGGGTGTGATCCGCGTCCAGGGCGACGTCGATCCCGAGCTCGACCAACAGCTCGCCCCCCTCCAGCGCGCTCAGGCGCTCGGCGACCTGCAGGGCCAGCCGCTGCACCGGGGCGGAGCGGCCCGCCGCGAGCTGCTCCAGGGACACCACCGAGGCGCCCCGGGCGGCGTTGACCACTGGATCCGACGGATGGCAGCGCGCCACGGGGGGCTCGGCCCGCCAGCTTCTGTCCGGGAGGCGCTGGACCAGCACCCGACAGGCGATCCCGGCCCAGGGGGCGGGGGCGGAGATCGCGCGCTGGAGGATCATCGGCTGGGGAGCGCCCCGGACGGGGATCCGGGCCGGGAGGGGATCGCCGGGGACGACCCGTCGCACGCCCTCGCCGAAGCTGCCGAACCGGGGCTTGAGGAAGCCCGCTCCCCAGCGCCGCAGCCGCGCCCCGAACGCAGCTGGATCGCCCTCGATCGCGGGCACCGCGAGCCCCTCGAGGTGCTTTTGGCAGCGGAGCTTGTCGGTGCACAGCTCCAGCAGGGGCCGGGGGTTGGCCCAGGGGATCGGATCGAGCCCGAGCACCAGGGCCCGGTAAGCTCCTGGACGGCTCTGGGACGGGAAGCGATCGTAGACCGCCGCCACCGCGATCCCCTCCACCGCCACCCAGGCCCCGGGGCGGGCCCGGACGCCCCACAGCCGCCCCTCCTCGGCGCGGTGCCCGAAGACCACCGCGATCTCCTGTGCCTCGAGCTGGAGCGCGGCCCGGCCCATGGGGCGATCCTCGGGGATCCCGGGATCCGGGGCATAGGGAGGCACGAGCACCGCGAGGCAGCGGCTCACGATCCCCCCGGGCCGGATCGGGGGGCTCCTGGCCTGGGCAGGGGGATCGCATTAGATTCTTCATGCATATATGCTTTAGACATCTAAGGGAGGCTCTGGTGGAGACGCTCATGGATCTGGACTGGGAGATCGTAGCGCTGATGGGGCGCCACCCGCTGCGGTGGCACCATCCAAACAAGCAGCTCGTGCACGATCTCGCCCAGGGATCCGGGGCGGAGCCTCCGGGACGGATCCGGGCCCGGCGCTGGTTGCCTGGGGCGGTGGGCTCGGTGGGGCCGGTGGGCTCGTTGTCGGTGGAGCGCTACGACGGACCGTTTGCCTACGACGATGACGAAGACGCCGACGTGATGGTGTTCTACCCCAACTTCGCCGATCACGATCTGTTCGGGTACTGGGACGGCCCCCTGCTGGCTCAGGACGAGCTGCAGGTGGCGGAGCACCCCGCGTTGGCCGCGGTCCGCCTGGAGCTGCTGGCCGAGGCGCAGGTCACCACCACCCGGGATCGGCACGGGCGTCCCACGCCGTTCACCTTCGAGGGGGTGCCCCGTCGGGTCTCGATCGACGTCTTGCCGGGGCCGGCGCGTCCGCTGGGGCTGTACGGCAACCGGTTTGCTGTGGCGGATCCCTCTGTGGTCCGGGACGCCACCGAGGTCCTCGATCCACCGACGATCACCAACCTGGTGGCGATGTCCGCGCCGGCCTGTGGGCGGGGGCGCTACACCTCCGCTCAGATCCGGTGGATCCTGACCGCCGCCTACACCGCGTTCGCGGCCACGAGGGCCTGCGCCGGGGAGCGGGAGCTGGTGGTGCACACCGGGTTCTGGGGCTGTGGGGCCTTCGGCGGCAGCCACGTCTTGATGGCGATGTTGCAGCTGGTGGCGGCCTCCGCCGCCTCCGTCGATCGGATCGTGTTCCATACCTTCGCGGCCTCGGGGGCAGCTCACCTCGTTGAGGCGAGGGCTCATCTCGCCGAGCTGTCGTCTCGGCTCGACGACGATCCCAGCTCATGGGTGGTGGCGATCGAGCGGATGGGCTTTGCCTGGGGTGTCTCCGACGGGAACTGAGCCCGCGCCGGGGCTCGGTCGGTTACCCCGGCGTCGCCGTGAGCTTCGTCCAGATCGACTTCCCGATCTTCTTGCTGCTGGTCCTCGCCCTGTACTGGGGGATCAAGCGCCGCCGGTGGCAGAACCTGCTGCTGGTCGTGGCCAGCGCCGTGTTCTATGGCTGGGTCCACCCTTGGTTCCTGCTTCTGCTGTATGGCTCGGCCATCCTGGACTTCAGCCTGGCCCAGGTCATCGTGCACGCGCCGGCGTGGCGGCGGTGGTGTGTCGCAGCCTCGGTGCTTGGCAACCTGGGCCTGCTCGCCTACTTCAAGTACGCCGACTTCTTCGTGGGCAACGTGGTCGCCGCGTTGGGTGCCCTGGGGGTCCCCGGAGACTTCACCACCCTCGGGCTGCTGCTTCCGGTGGGGATCAGCTTCTACACGTTCCAGACCATGGGCTACACCATCGACGTGGCCCGTGGGGAGCTGGAGGCCCGCGAGGACTTTGTCGACTACGTGCTGTACGTCAGCTTCTTCCCTCAGCTGGTGGCGGGTCCGATCGAGCGCGCGGGCCGGCTGCTGCCCCAGATCGAGTCAGATCGCCCGTGGTCGTGGCTGGCCCTGCGCTCGGGCGTCGCCCTGGCGCTGTGGGGCGGGTTCAAGAAGCTGGTGGTGGCGGACACCCTCGCGCCCTATGTCGACAAGGTGTTCGTGCTCGACGCCCCCGCAGGGCCGTTGATCTGGGCCGCGACGGCGGCGTTCATGATCCAGATCTACGCTGATTTCTCGGGCTACACCGACATCGCCCGGGGCAGCGCCAGGATGCTGGGCTTCGAGCTGGCGTTGAACTTCAGGGAGCCCTTCCTCGCGCGCACCACCGTCGAGTTTTGGCAGCGCTGGCACATCAGCCTGTCGACCTGGCTGCGGGACTACCTGTTGGGGCCGCTGGTCGGCGACGGCGGCGCAGGTCGGCTGCGGTTCGGGGCCGCCACCCTGCTCACGTTCGTGTTGGTCGGCTTCTGGCACGGTGCGAGCTGGAACTTCGTGTTGTTTGGTGCGTTCCACGGGATCATGGTGATCGCGTATGGGCTGCTGCCGAGGGCGCTGCCGTCATGGGCGCGCTCTCTGCCGGGGGGCGGCGCGGTGGCGGTGGGCTTCCACCTGGTGTTCGTCGGGCTGGTGGGCTCGCTGTTGTTCCGGGAGCGGCACGTCGATCGGATCGTGGCCCACCTGGCCCAGCGCCCCTGGGCCGCGGGCCCTGACGAGTGGGCCGCCACCGCGGTGCTGCTGGCGGTGACCGGGGCTGTGTGCGTGCCGTTGCTGATCCAGTGGGCCCTGGTCCGGCTGGTGGTGCCCCGGGTGGAGGGCTCGGTGGCCTACCTGCCGCTGCAGACCACCAGCTGGGCGCTGCTGGTGGGCGCGATGTTCCTGTTCTACCGCACGACGCTGCAGGACTTCGTCTACTTCCAGTTCTGAGCATGGGGGCAGCCCTGTGGTGGGGTCGGCGCTGCGGCTGCGGCGGGCCGCTCGAGCCGGCCCCATGGGTGAACATGGGCTCTGGGCAGGCCGGAGCGTGTCGTCGTCGGGGTGCTCGACGTCGAGATCGAGTGCCATGGGTGAACATGGGCTCTGGGCAGGCCGGAGCGTGGGCGGAGGCTCCCGGGGAGGGCAGACGGTGGCGAGCATCAAGAAGCGGGGCAAGAAGTACCTCGTCCGCTGGCGGGATCCAGACGGCTCTGAGCGGGGGCGCACCGCCCCGGACTACGAGTCGGCCCGGCGCCTGCGGCGGGAGATCGAGGGCACCGTCGCGCTGGGGCACCGCTGGGAGCCCCGGGACGCTCACGTCGTCCCGGCGCTGCTCGAGGTCTCGGGGGGGGAGCTGGTGGGCGGCGTGTTCTTCGACTTCCTCGAGCTCGTCCGGGCCCAGCTCGCGCCGGGCACGGTGCGTCACTACGAGCGCGCGCTGCGTCGGTTCTACCTCCACCTGAGCATGCTGCACCCCCGGAGCCGCCGCCACACCCTGGAGCTGCTGTCCACCGAGGCCTTGATGGCGTGGTTTGCAGAGCTCCGGGCTCAGGATCTGGCGATCTCCACCGCGCGGCTGTACCTGACCGCGGTCAAGGCAGCGTGGGACTGGGCCTATGACTCCGAGGCCTACCGGGCGGTCACCCCGAGGCCGCCCCGGAGGCTCGGTCGGCTGCCGGCGCCGGCGTCTGCGCCCGCTCAGGCGCCGACCTGGGCCCAGATGGACGCAGCGATCGCGGCGGCGCGTGGTCTGGCCCGGGCGGCGAGGACCCCGCAGCACCAGCAGGCCTGGGCCTGGCGGGCGCGGCTGGCCACGCTGCTGCGGTTCACCGGCCTGCGCGTCGACAGCCAGCTCATGCAGCTCCGATGGGAGGACTTCGATCTAGGTGGCGGGGTGTTGGTGGTCCGGGGTGAGCTGGGCAAGAGCCGCCGGGAGCGTGGGGGGCGGCTGTTGCCGCTGTCGCCCCACCTGATCACCGAGCTGTCGGCCTGGGGGGGGCGCCGGGGGTTCGTCGTCGCCCCGGGCAAGCTCGATCGCCACAGCGATCCTCGGCAGATGGGCCAGATCTGGCGTGCCTCGGGGGTGCCGGAGCGGATCTGGGGGGTGGGGCCTGGTCGGCGAAAGGGCAATGTGCATCATGCGTTCCGCAAGGGTCTCAAGACCGGCCTGGCGCGCCTGGGGGTCGCCCCCGACGTGCGGGACTACCTGGTGGGCCACCACCGCGGCATCGACGAGCGCTATGTCGACCTCCTCGAGGCGGCCCGTGAGGCGGTGGATCAGATCCCCCCGCTGCGGGAGGGGGCGTCCCCGGGCCCCGTGGAGCCGACCAGGGGCGAAGCTGTCGATAGTTCAGCTTGAAGCTGATCCGATGGGGTTGTGTACAGATTGTGTACGAGTGTGGATAGTCTAGATCTTTTATCTTGGTTTAAACTAGATCAGATCTGGTATCACAGGACTAGGGCCCCTTTCATGTAGCATGATCTGAGGCCCGGGGGGAGGGGGCGTCCAGAGCAGGCCCGGGCCCGGGGGGAGGGGGCGTCCAGAGCAGGCCCGGGCCCGGAGCCAGAGGAGCTCCGGCGTGCCGACGCGCCGGCGCGCTGGCGTGCCGACGCCGGGTCGATCCAGCGCGACGCCACCGATCTTGGCTGCTGGGGCGAGGCCGACGCCGGGGAGATGGGCCACCCCATCGCGGGGACCGACAACGACGCGGTGTGGTGCTGTTCCACCCCCCGCTCCGGCGGACGTAGCCTCAGAGCCGCTGGATCCCAGCGGGCTTGACGAGAGCGTGCGCTGTGCCTACGCTCTACGGAGCAGAGGACGAACACTCCCCATCAGCGACTGTCCCCACCGGGCGGGCCCGGTGGATCTGGCTCGAGCCCAGAGGATCGGAGGTGGAGATGAGGACACGCAACCCAACCGGTGCCCCCCCCCCGACGCCCTCGTGCGGCCCCGCAGGCCCGGCGCTCGGCTAGCAGGAGATCATGAGCTTTCGTGGGCGGGCGCTGTGGCCTGTCTGCACCTCACTGGAGGCCCCGCTGTGTCCCTGGACGTCGGTCCGTGGAGCTTCGCGGCCTCGTCTCTGTCCCCCGCGCTCTCGTGGCGCTCGATCACCACCAAGGAGGTGTGCTGTGCTGATCCACCTGGACATGCCGATCGGCGAGATCATCGCTCGTCATCCGTGGGCGGAAGAGGTGCTGGCGTGGCACGGGGTGTCGGTGGAGGCCTCGAGCCTCCGCTCCCCCCTGCGGGTGCTGTGCTGGCTGCACGCCCTCGACGCAGAGGAGCTGGTGAGCAACCTGCACGCGATCCAGGGGGTCGGCCCGAGCGCATGGTTCGAGGACGTGATCCACGAGGCGCCCCCCTCTGTGTGGGTGATCGATCCCGGAGACTGGACCGGGCCTGAGGCCATCGAGCCGGTCGCGGCGTAGCCACAGGGCCCCAGCCCCGGGGAGCTCCGGGGAGCTCCGGAGCTCCCCGGGGGCCAGCGGGTCGTGAGTTTTCGGTGTCGATGGATCCCCAGGAGCTGCTGCCAGCGGTCTCGCACCTGAGGGCCAGCGGGTTGTGAATTTTCGGTGTCGATGGATCCACCCGGCGGTGTCTGCGCACTACGTGCGTGATGTAGACGCCATGGGGCTCCAGCCCTGTGAGCGATCCTGAAGTCGACCCCGAGCGGAGAGTTCTCCATGTCCCGAAGCCTGATGATGTCTTGCTTGATCGCTCTCGCCGCCGCCTGCGGCGGCGATGGCAAGGAGACCTCCTGCGACACTGAGGGCGCGTTCAGCTGTGATGGCCAGCTCTTGATGGTCTGCACCGGCGGCGTGCTGGTCCAGGACGCAGACTGCGACGTCGAGGGCGGCACCTGCCACGCGGCCATGGGGCACTGCATGGAAGACGACACCGGCATGAGCGAGATGTAGCACCGGTCGGTGGAGCGGGCTGTGTGTGGGCTCGCTCCCGATCCGGGCTCAGCTCCCGGCTTGATCGCTGGGGCCGGTCCGCCGGACGCGGGCGCTCCGGGGGCGTCCGGGCCAGGGAGACGGAGCGACGCTCCTGAGCCCGGGCTTAGCCCGGAGGCCAGCCCTGCTGGAGCAGGACCAGGGCGCCCGCGGCCCGCCGCAGCGACGCGTCGCCGGCGTGCCCTGCTGCGCTCCAGCCCTCGGAGGCCAGCGCCCCGAGGGCGTGTCGGGCCAGGCCGACCCGGCGTGCGCCCCGGCGCCGGTGCCCCCGCCACAGCGCCTGCTCGGCGCTCAGCAGCCGGGTGAGCTCGTCGAGGATCACCGCCCCGTCGTCTTCACCTGGATCGAGCTCCAGCGGAGGACCCACCGCGCTCAGCTCCGGGCCGAGGAGCGCGAGGGTGCGGGACAGGATCTCCCCCTCCTCGGCCTCGGGGGCTCGATCCGCGGCCTCCCCCCAGGCCACCGCCAGGCCTGGATCGGTGCGCTGGCGACGGGCCTCGAGATCGCCCCAGTCGACGTCGAGGCGCTGCGGCCACAGCTGCTGGGCCTGGCGGTGGAGCTGCTGAGCGGTGAGCGCGATGGCGCCGGCCGCCCCGGGGTCCTCGATCACCCCGGCCATGGCGCCGCAGGGCTGGACCAGGGGCTCGAACGCGCCCTGGCAGTGGCGCGCGAGGGTGCCCCAGGTGGTGGAGGCCAGGGGCTCGGACAGATCGATCTCGAGAGCGTCATCGGCCTCGATCAGCACGAGGAACAGGCAGGCACCGGAGCGTGAGGCCTGGATCCAGCGGGTGTCCATGGGTCGTGACACACAGCCCTCCTCTGATCTGCAGGGCTATCACTCTGATCCCCCAGGGGCTGACCCCCGCCTCAGGGGGCCGGCGCTGCGCTCCGACGCGGACGTGGCGCCGCTCTCCACCTCCGATCCTGCTGGGCCCGGTGTGGACGTTGGGCTGGGCCCGGTGCAGGGCTCCGCACAGCGGGGGACACAGGAAGTCGTCAGACAGATCCGCTTTAGTCCCGCGTCGGATGGCCCCAGAGGAAAGATCGTGCCCTGTCTCCGGGGCCTCCACATGGTCACGACGCCCTCTTGGTACCCTTCGTCGCGGAGGAGGGAGCCTAGTGATCTTGCATGGATAACAAGTTTGCAGAGGGCTTACGAATCAGGGTGAACTCCGGAGCGCGTGTGGTCTGGGCACCGTCTCCAGCTGGCCCGACGCCCTCTACCCGACCCTGCACCGATCCGTGTCTGCAAGAAGTCAACCGTTGGAGGGCTCTCGTGGGCCACGAGCAGAGCCGATCGCCTGGAGAGTCTGCATTTGCTCGAGATGTAACCCTTGTGTAACCAAGACCCCGGATCCCCCCTCAGTGCCGCCTGATCGCACACACAGGGCCAAGATCGCGTCGCTTGCCGCAGGTGGCATTCTTACGGGATGCGCTACGCTGATCCCGGGGATTGACCACCTAACGACAAGGGCGTGCCCCGTGCCGGAGGGACCGATGTGTGAAGTTTTGCCTGTGATGTTCCGAGAGGAGCGCTCTCAGCCTGTGATCAGGCGGGGTCTGCCCGTACCACAACACAAGATTCTGTGCAAGATGGCCGTCCTGGTCTCCCTCGCAGGCCCTGCGTGGGCGGGGCCCGTCGCGTTCTCGAACGTCGCGGACGATCCAGCGATGGGCATCACCTATGAGCGGGCGCGGTCAGCATCCTACGCCGATCTGCTCGCTGGGTACGTAGACTCCCAGACCACCCCGATCCCGATGGAGGGCTTCTTCGGCCTCCCCCACCGCACCGGTGGCTTCGCAGGTGTCGCCCTGTTGGATCACGACAACGACGGCGATCTGGACATCTACGCCACCAACGGTCCCGGGGCGGCCAACGTCCTGTACAGCAACCAGCTGGTCGAGACCGGGACCTTTGGCTTCCTGGATCTCAGCGCCACCTCGGGGGCAGACGCCACCGATCTCGACAGCAACGGCGTGTGCTTCGGCGATCTCGACAACGACGGAGACGACGACCTGTACGTGCTGGGGCGGGAGGCGGGCAACCGTCTGTACGAGAACCAGGGGGGCATGTTTGTCGAGGTGGCAAATCACGGCGCGGAGGGGGGCACGGCCTCCCACATCAGCTGCTCGATGGGGGACATCGACGGAGACGGTCTGCTGGACATTGCCGTCGCCAACCTCTTCGATCTGAGCACCCTGTTCGCCCTGGTGGCCGAGCCCTACGCGCTCAACGATCGCAACCAGCTGTTCCACAACGACGGCGGGCTGGCCTTCTCGGACGTGTCCGCGACCTCGGGGATCCACAACATGACCCTCGGGGGTACGGTCGATCCCGAGCCCTCGACGATCACCTGGGCGGTGACGATGGTCGACATCGATCAAGATGGCGACACCGACATCCTCTTCGGCGATGATCAGGCCGCGCTGCCCAACGCCGCCGAGGGCGGCTTCGATCGAGGCTACCTGCAGACCTTCCTCAACGATGGCACCGGCTCGTTCACCAACGCTCCCATCCACATCAACGACACCTCGGCCGCAGCCTGGATGGCGCTGAGCGTCGGTGATCTCGACTGCAACGGCACCCTCGATCTGTTCGCCTCGAACCTGGGCGACTACATGGCCCCCACCAACGGGATCCCCCCGGTTCCCTACTACGAGGGGGCGCTGGCCACCCGCCACATCCTCAACAACGGAGACGGGACCTACTCGGATCCAGGTGTGGGCTTCCCCACGGTGTTCGGCTGGGGCAACGGGATGGAGGATCTCGACAACGACGGGGATCTCGATCTGCTGTACCACGGCACGATGGACATCAACGTCAACATCACCCACGACAACCCCGGGGTCGTGCTCGAGAACAACGGCTGCAGCGCGACCTTTACCGAGAACCTTACTGCGTTCCGGGGGGACTACACCACCCGGGGCACCCAGGGGGTCGCGACGGGGGATCTCGACAACGACGGCTATGTCGACGTGGTCACCGCAGCCAACCACCTGGTCGAGCCGGGCCATCCCTCGATCATCAGCCCAGCCCAGTATGGTGTGGATCTCGATGCCACCGCGGTGTTCAACTTCATGGTCGACATCGATCCAAGCACCGGCCTGGCCAGCTGGAACGGCTTCGAGACGTCGCCGGGCGACATGACAGTGGAGATCAACCAGGGCTCCGGCAAGGGCTCAGTGTCCTTCGACACGGTCGGCAGCGTCGGGATCACCGACGGTGGGCAGGTCAACCGCTCGGGGATCGGGGCGGTGGTCCGCTTCACCCCGGCGTGGGGCAACACCGTGAGCTTGCCTGTCCTCGGCGGCAGCAGCTTCCTGTCCCAGGACGAGCTCGACGTCCACTTTGGCATGGATCTGGCCTGGTGGGGCACCGCGGAGGTGTTCTGGCAGGGGGGCGTGACCAACCGCCTGTACTTCGTGTTTCCCGGTGAAGACCTAGTCCTGCCCGAGATCCCCTGCGACGTGAACACCGACGACTGGTTCTTCGGCTACGCCTGGTGCGTCAGCGACGCCCTGTACGATCTCGAGATGGCTGGGGAGATCTCAGCATCCCACGCGATCCGGCTCGGCGCGAGCGCCTACTCCGCCTACTTCGATCGAGATGGATCGGGGGGAGACGACGACTCCAGCAGCGACGACGACTCCAGCAGCGACGACGACTCCAGCAGCGACGACGACTCCAGCAGCGACGACGACTCCAGCAGCGACGACGACTCCGGGCACCACTGATCCGCTCCCGCCGTGAGCCGAGGGCGCCCGTCCGATCCCGGACGGGCGCCCTCTGTTGCTTTTGGCGTTGGCGTCGCCTCTGTTCCTGCTAGAGTTGAAGAGAGTACAGGAAGGGAATGCGTGGAATTACTACTGATAGCCCTCGCAATCTGCTTGTTTCTGTTGTTGCTGAGCGCTGTGGTGTTCGTGGCGCTCGTGATGCAGCTCCGAAAGTACCCCCCCGAGGTCCCACGCTCAGATCTCCCGCTGTTCCGCGTGGCGTTCCGGGCGGCCTACCGGGAGCTGGGCCTCACCGCCTGGGGTGACTTCCCCGCGGGCATACATCGCCATGACGCGCACCTGTACGCCGCCTTCTTCGTGATCTTTCGCGACACCTACCTCGGAGACGGTGCCGCGCTGACCCGGGCCGAGCGGGAGATCATCGCGACCGCGATCTCGGTGTCCAACCGCTGCCACTTCTGCATCAACATCCACTCCACCCTGGTGCGGACCTCGTCTGAGCCTGGAGTCGCCGGGCTGATCCTCGATCGGCGCCCCGAGAAGATCGCCGATCCCAGGGAGCGGGATCTGGCCCGCTTCGGGCTGTCGACCAAGGAGCCCGCGGCCGCGATCATCCGCAACCCCCCCTTCACCGCCGATGAGGTCTCCGACGCCGCGGTCCTCGCCCTGGGCTTCCACTACCTCAACCGGGTCCTCGACTCAGTGGGGATGCGCCAGGGGATCAAGACTGTGGCCCTGTCGAGCCCACCCCGCTTTGCCCTGGTGCGCATCATGGGCCTAGAGCAGAACTTGGAGGCCGGGATCGCCCTGCGCCAGGTGCTGGCCTCGGGGCTCACCCACCCGATCATGATGAGCGACGCCGATCGCGCGAACATCCTCCGGATCACCCGCAACCGGGCGGAGGTGGCCAACTCGATCCTGTTCACCTGGTCCACGATCCAGCACACCGCCCGGGCCTTGTTTGACGAGGAGGTCCTCACCACGATCCGGGTCCACCTGGCGGGCTGGCAGGGAGAGAACGCCCCGCTGGGCTCTGACTGGCTCGAGAGTGCGGTGCAGCCCCTGAGCTTCAACCCGATGAACCAGGCCCTGGCTCGACAGGGGGTCCTCATCGCCCGGGAACCCTTCCGGACCTCCCGGAGGGAACTGTGGGAGGTGTGTGGGCACAGTAACCGACGCCAGCTCGCCCTGGCCTGCTTCGCTGCGTTCGCCGCGGCGCTGCGCATCGTGGAGTGGATCCCGATCCCGAACCGCTCCTGAGCGGATCCGTCCTCCAGCGATCTGGCAAGATCTGTGTCTTGTCTCTAGGATGGATCCAAAGAGGACTCGAGAGGGTCCTGTGGGTCATCTCATGGATCCCGCGCAGGCACACGGGATATATCCTGGTAGGTCACTCTGCCTCGCTGTCACCCGATCACCCTCCCACGGGTCCAGCTCCCTCGAGCCCTCCGCCTGCGGATCACCCCTTGAGCCATCGAACCCACAGCCCCGCACCGCTGGGAGGTGAGCGCCACGACCCACCAGATCTCTGGTGGTCTTGGCCCAGGATCCCGGGGCTCATCTCCCGGGTGGATCGCCTCTCAGTGGAGCTGAGGCCTTGATCCGCGCCGGGGAGGGTTGACGCTGTGGGTATCTTCGGAAGCAGGATCTCCTCCACCGCTCGGCCTCGCCCCCCACGCATCGCCGGGAGCATGCTGGGGCCCTACGAGATCGTGCGCCCCCTGGCCGAGGGGGGCATGGCCGAGGTCTACCAGTGCGTCCGCCGGGGCCCCCAGGGCTTCGAGAAACACCTGGTGATCAAGGTCCTGCACAGCCGGTGGGTGGGGCTGCCCGAGTACGAGCAGATGTTCATCGAGGAGGCCAAGCTCCTCGCCCAGCTACAACACCCCAACATCGTCCAGGTGTTCGAGTTCCGCTCGCTGGGGGGGATCCCCTTCCTGGTGATGGAGTATGTGCACGGCCCCACCCTCGGTGCCCTCCAGGGCCGGGCCAGCCGGGAGCGTCGCTACCAGACCGGCCCCATGCTGCACGCGGTGATGCAGATCTGCCATGGGCTGGACTACGCCCACCGGCTCCAGCTCAACGGAGCCCCCTGCGGATTGGTCCACCAGGACGTGTCGAGCAACAACATCTTGATCGACGCTCAGACCGGCGTGGCCAAGCTGATCGACTTTGGGGTCGCCCGCTTCGACGGCGATCAGAGCGGGAGCCAGGTCGGGATCCTCAAGGGCAAGCTCCCCTATATGGCCCCCGAGATCCTCATGGGGCAACAACCCGATGGCCGCGCCGACGTGTTCTCGGTCGGGGTCCTGCTATATCGGATCCTCACCCGCCGGATGCCGTTCGACGGCGGGAACCTGATGGCGGATCTGATCGCGGGCCGCTATCCCCGTGCTTCCTCCATGATCGAGATCTCGCAGCGCATGGAGGTGATCCTTGATCGGTCCCTGCAGGCCGATCCCGCTCATCGCTACCAGAGCGCCGCCGAGCTCGCCTCCGATCTGTCCGACGAGCTGGCGCGGATGGGAGTGGGGCTCCGCGCCACCCCAGCATGGATCCAAGAGGTGTTCCCCGCGATGGACTGGGGAGATCCATCCAACACCACCCCCACCCTGAGCTCAGAGATCCTCCACACCTCGGCCAGCATCCAGCGCGAGCCGAGCCAGAGCCCGCCATACCACTGGATCATGTTCGTGGCCCTCGTGGGCTCCGCGGCGATGTTGATCTCCATGCTGGCCGCGATCCTCGCGATCCTCGCGATCCTGCTCCCGATGATCCTCGCGGAGCTCAAGGAACAGCCCGGGGGGGCGCCGGAGCCTCCCCCGATCGAGCTCGCCCCCTCCGGGGCCGCCGGGATCGTGCCCGATCCAGCTCCGCAGCCCGCCCCCGGGCGCCCTGAGCTGCTGCCGCTGGAGCCCCGGGGCAGCGACCCCGCCCCGATCACCCCGGTCCTTGAGCTGGGGCCCCTGCAGGCGCTGGGGGGGCTCACCCTGATCGACTCCACCGAGCAGCTCGAGACGATCCTCAGCTCGATCCAGCAGGCGCTGATCGCTGCGGGGGTGGAGCCCAGGGTGGCGGAGGCGGCCCTGTCGGGGCTTGACGCTCGCTGTCGGCGCACCCTCGCGGCTGGCGAGCCGCTGGCCCTCAGCCCCCGGGCGGTGGGGGAGCTCGTCGGGATGCAGCTTGTGGGTGGAGCCAAGCCCGAGGAGGCCCGCCAGCGCCTGGAGCGAGCCCTCGAGGGTGGCGAGCTGCTCTG
>DRPG01000191.1 GCA_011376105.1 Deltaproteobacteria bacterium | reverse complement strand
GGCCGACTGTGGTCAGACCTGCAACGTGGGGATCGGCGTCGGAGAGTGGGACGACTGGCTCGGGTACTGGCTGCTGGGCCATGGCACGCTGGCGAGCGTCGACATCGACGAGCGGATCGTGGAGGGGCTGTCGATCCGACAGCGCCGGCAGGGGCACCCCAACCCCGCGAGGGTGATCCACGGCGATCTGCTCCAGGCGACGCTGGGGCCGTTCGATCTGGTAACGGTGGTGGGCTCGACCTTGCAGGAGACCCACGCTCCGGCCCAGGCCCTGCGCGCCGCTGTGAGCTGGGTCCGTCCCGGGGGGTGGCTGTATGCGACCGCGCTGCACAGCCTAAGCGATCCCACCTGGCTGTTCGACGCCCTGGGGGGGGTGCAGCACCGGGCCCGGTTCGATGCGCTGCCCGACGCTGAGTTCACCGCGGTCCTCGCCCGCCGGGCTCAGGCCTGATCAGCCCCCCGCGGGGCCCCTGGCCTCGGTCGCCTCGCCCGCCGGGGCCTGATCGAGCCCGTGGCTGGGGCCGGCCACCGCTAGGGTCAGCGCATATAGGCCGATCGCCGCTACGATCCCGAGGACGAACACCAGCAGGTGGCTCACGATCGGGTGGATCGGGGGGGCTCCGGGCGGCAGCGGAGGCTGGATCGTCTGGGTCGGGGTGGTCTGCTCGAGCACTGAGAGCACCAGGGCGGTGAGACGATCCAGGCTGGGCCCGGTCATCACCCTGGCGACGGGGAGATCCACGCCGGCCTCCGCCAGGGCGTTCTTCAGCTCCACCGCCAGCAGGGAGTCCAGCCCCAGCTCCAGCAGCGGCTGCGCTGGATCGATCGGCTGCGCCGGATCGCGCTGGAGGATCCGGCACACCTGGGCGCGCAGGTGGGCTGCCACGATCGAGGGCCAGCCGGAGCGGGGCTGGCCCTCGATCGCGGCGAGCAGGGCCGGAGCGGCCGAGGCCGCGCGGGTGGGGGTGGGCGCGTCCACCAGCTCCTCCAGCAGCTCCGGGCGCTGGCCGCCGTAGAAGGTGGCGACCAGGCGATCCCAGTCCACGGGGAGCACCCCGAGCTGGGGCTGATCGGTGCCCAGGAGCTGCCCTAGGGCCTCCAGCCCCTGCTCCACCGTCAGCTGCCCGATCCCCTCGGCGGCCTGGCGTGCACGGTGCTCGGGGCTCATCCGGGCGGCCATGCCGACCTGGGCCCAGGCGCCCCAGCCGAGGCTGGTGACGGGGCGGCCCCGGGCCCGGGCCCAGCGGGCGAAGGCGTCGAGGTAGGCGTTGGCAGCGGCATAGTTGGCCTGGCCCGGGGAGCCCAGCAGCGACGCGCCCCCGGAGAACAGCACGAAGAAGTCCAGCTGTAGCTGCTCGGTGGCTGTGTACAGGCTCCAGGTGCCCAGGATCTTGGGCCGCCACACCGCCTGGAAGGCGCCGGGCCCCAGCCGGAGCAGGGCCCCGTCCGCCAGTACCCCCGCGGCATGGATCACCCCGGCCAGGGGCCGCTCCGGATCGATGCCGGCTACGATCTGGGCGATCCGCGCAGGATCAGCCACGTCGCCCCGGGCCACGATCACCTCGGTGCCCTCGTCCCGCAGCCGGGCGAGCTGTGCCTCGGTGTGGGCGTCGGGGGCCGAGCGGCCGACCAGCACCAGCGCCCCCGCCCCCCGGGAGGCCATCCAGCGCGCCACCGCCAGCCCCAGCCCCCCGAGACCTCCGGTGATCAGGTAGGTGCCGTCGCTCCTTAGGGGCAGCGGGGCTCGATCGGAGATCGGGACCAGGCGGGGCACCCAGGCCGAGCCCCGGCGCAGGGCGACCTCGGGTCGGCGCTGGAGCAGGGCGTCGAGCCCGGGATCGAGCTGATCGAGGGCCGAAGGATCGAGATCGAGGGCGGTGGCTCCGAGGCCGGGGTGCTCGAGGCGGGCCACCCGGATCAGACCCCACAGCGCGTGCTGCAGCGGTGACGTCGGGGGTCCGTCGGCTGCGGTGGCGCCCTGGGTGATCAGGGAGAGCTGGATCGGACGGGGCTGCTCGATCAGGGCCCGGATCACCTCCAGCAGGGCCAGCGCAGGAGCCTCCGGGGCCTCGCCGGGCCGGGCCCCGCTGCCGGCGGCGACCCACGCCACCCGATCGATCCCGTCGAGCTGTTGGGGCCCTCCGGGGCTGCGGTGGACCTCGAGCCCCCGGGCGATCAGGGCTGAGGACAGGGCGTCTGCTGCGGAGCCTTCACCGATCACCAGCCAGGTCCCCGACGGTGTGGAGGGGGGGCTGGGCTGCAGGGCTCGCCAGCGCAGCGCCAGAGGCTCGGGGAAGTCGGGACGGAGCTGCCCCTGGGGCCACTCCGGCCGCTCGATCCAGCAGCGCCGGCGCTGCCAGGGGTAGGTAGGCAGGGGCTGGTGCCGGGCCGCGTCGGGGTACAGCCCCGACCAGTCCACCGGCGCCCCATGGATCCACAGGGCCCCCAGGCTGGGCAGCAGCGTCTGTAGCTCGGGCTCCCGGTGGCGCAGCGAGGGCAGCCAGGCCGGCCCGCGCTCCTGATCCGCGAGGGTGCGTCGGCCCATCCCCAGCAGGGCGGTGTGGGGCCCGAGCTCAAGGAAGATGTCGATGTCGTGCTGGCCCAGCGCCCTCAGATCGTCGCCGAACCGGACGGGCCTGCGGATCAGCTCGCGCCAGTAGCCCGGTCGCTGCAGCTCAGCGGCGGACGCCACGGCCCCGGTGAGGTTGCACATCACCGGCAGGGTGGGGGGGTGCAGCTCGATCGAGGCCGCCTTCACCTCGAACGCGTCGAGGATCGGCTCCATCAGGGGGCTGTGGAACGCGTGGCTGACCGTGATCTCCCGGACCTCGAGCCCGGCGCTCCTCAGGGACCCGGTGATCGCCATGATGTGCTCGGCCCGCCCCGAGACCACGACCTCTCCGGGGCCATTGATCGCGGCGAAGCCGAGGTGATCACCGTGGGGCGCCAGGTGGGGGGCGACCGTGTCTTCGTCGGCGAAGATCGCGATCATCGCGCCATCGTGGGGCAGGGAGCCCATCAGCCGTCCCCGCTCGGCCACCAGCGCCAGGCCGTCCTCGAGGGAGAACACGCCCGCGGCCCAGGCCGCGACGAGCTGACCGATGGAGTGCCCGGCGACCGCGACGGGCTCGATCCCCAGCGAGCGCCACAGCTCGGTCAGGGCGACCTCGTGGGCGAACAGACAGGGCTGGGCCCAGGTCGTGTCATGGATCGCCGGATCGTCGTCTGAGTGCAGCACCTCGAGCAGCGGACGATCAAGCAGGGGCTCGAGCAGCTCGGCGCAGCGATCCAGCGCCCGGCGGTAGGCGGGGAACACCTCGTATAGCTGGCTGCCCATGCCCGGACGTTGGCTGCCCTGGCCGCTGTAGAGGAAGGCCACCCGGGGGGGACGGCCCGGGGCGAGGCCCCGGAGGCTCCCGGTGGCCTCGCCGCCCTCCACCATCGCCTCGAGCAGCGCTGCGGCCTCGGCCGCATCACCGGCGGTGATCACCAGGCGGTGGGGGTGGGCGGCCCGGGTCCGGGCGGCGGCGGCGGCGATGGACGCCAGGTCTGCGCCGTCGAGCAGCAGGCTCCGGTGGCTGTGGGCCAGCGCGTCGAGGGCGCCGGGGCTCCGGGCCGACAGGGGTAGCACCACGATCGGCGGCGCTGAGGCGCTGGCCCGGGGAGCGGACGGAGCCTCCTCCACGATCAGGTGGGCGTTGGTGCCCGCCAGCCCGAAGCTGCTCACCCCGGCCCGCAGCACCCCCGAGGGGGCGGTCCATGGGGTCGGGGCTGTGTGGATCACCGCCGGGAGCGCGTCCAGCCCCAGCTCCGGGTTGGGGGTCTGCAGGTGCAGCTGGGGGGGGATCATCCGGTGCTGCAGCGCCAGCACCACCTTCAACAGGCTGGCGGCTCCAGCGGCGACCTCGAGGTGTCCCACGTTGGACTTCACCGCGCCGAGGTGCAGCGGGTTGGTGGACGCACGATCGGGACCGTACACCTCGGCGATCGCGTGGACCTCGATCGGATCGCCAAGCCGGGTGCCGGTGCCGTGGCACTCCAGGTAGCTGATGTCGAGGGGATCGAGGCCGGATCGTGCGACGGCGTCGGAGAGGACCTCCGCCTGGGCTGGGCCGTTGGGGACGGTGAGCCCTGCGCTGGCCCCGTCGTGGCCCACCGCAGAGCCTCGGATCACCGCCAGCACCCGATCGCCTGCCTCGATCGCGTCGGACAGCCTGCGCAGCACGAACAAAGCGCAGCCCTCGCTGCGGCCATATCCATCGGCGGAGCTGTCGAAGGTCTTGCACCGCCCGTCCGGCGACAGGGCCCCGAGCTGGCTGACATAGATCGCGTGCTCGGGGGACAGCATCAGGTGCACGCCGCCGGCCAGCGCTGTGGTGCACTCTCCGGCCCGCAGCGCCCCCGCGGCGAGGTGGATCGCCACCAGCGACGAGCTACACGCGGTGTTCAACGCCAGGTTGGGCCCCCGCAGCCCCAGCGCATGGGCCAGCCGACCCGAGGCAAACGCAGACAGGTTGCCGGTGCCCGAGTGGAGATCCGCATACAGAGGCGCTCCACAGCCCTGGAAGCGCTGCAGGTAGCCCGAGTCGCCGACGCCCACGAACACCCCGGTGGCGCTGTGGCGGAGCCCATCGATCGGGATCCCCGCGCGCTGGAGCGCCTCGACCCCCACCTCCAGCAGGATCCGCTGCTGAGGATCGAGGCTGGCCGCCTCCCGGGGGCTGATCCCGAAGAACTCCGGATCGAAGCCCTCGATCCGATCGAGATCCACCAGGCCTGCGGAGCGGGTGTTCATCCGACCGGGGGTGCCTGGCCCTGGCGCGTACAAGGCGTCGAGATCCCACCGGGATGTGGGGATCTCGACGATCGGATCGACGCCCTGCTCGAGCAGGCGCCAGAAGGCCTCGGGATCGTTGGCGCTCCCCGGCATCCGGCAGGCCACCCCGACGATCGCGATCGGCTCGTCGAGATCGATCCTGCGGGCATGGGCCCGGACCCGGGCTTGGTGGAGGCTCGCTGCTGGGGCCAGGGCTGTAGCGATGGATCCCTGCAGCAGGTGGGTGGCCAGGGCCTCTACGCTGGGGTGCTCGAGGGCGACAGTGATCGGCAGCTCGGGATCGAGATCGGTGCGCAGCCGCTGGGCCAGCTCCACCAGCATCAGGCTGTCCAGGCCGAGATCGGTGAAGCCCCGGGTGCGATCGAGGGTGTCCGGGTCTAGGCCGGCGACGGCCGCGGTGCGCTGAGCGACGGCGTCGCTCAGCAGCTCCGCCCGACGATCGCCGGGGGCGATCCGGAGCGCCTGCAGCAGGGGGCGGGGGTGCTGGCTTGGCCCGACCTCCGCCAGCTCCTGGATCAGGGCGGGGATCCGGGCGAGGGAGCGGGGCCACTGCGCCCAGTCCAGATCCACCACCGCCACCTGATCGTAGGGGCTCCTGAGCAGCCCCGCCAGCTGCTGCAGCGCCCGACGGGGCGGCAGGGGGTGCACCCCGACCGCCTCGAGGCGGCGGAGGTGGTCAGCGGCGAGGCCTGCGCCGGCCCAGGGGCCCCAGCCCAGCGCGAGCCCGTGCCGGCCCCGGGCCCGGCGGGCGCTGGCCAGCGCGTCGAGGTAGGCGTTGGCCGAGCCATAGCCGGCCTGGCCCGGCGCCCCGATCATCGAGGCGGCGGAGCTGAACAGCACGAACAGCTCGGCGTCCGGCAGGGCTTGATCGAGGTGGTGGGCGCCGTCGAGCTTGGGGCGCCACATGGCCTCGAGCTGCTCGAAGCGGGCGGTGGTCAGCGGCGCATCGTCGACGATCCCCGCTGCATGGAACACGCCACAGATCCCGGGCAGCTTCTGGGCCTCGACCGCCTCCAGCAGGCGAGCGATGTCGCCCGGCTCCCCGACGTCGGCGAGCTGGTGCAGGACGATCACGTCGGGTCGGGCGTTCAGCGCGTCGATCACGTCGGACGCCCCGGCGCCCGGGGCGTCGCGGGAGCACAGCACGACGTTGCGAGCGCCCTGATCCACCAGCCAGCCCGCGAGGTGGAGCCCCAGGGCCCCGGAGCCACCGGTCACCAGGTAGCTGGCGTCGGAGCGGAGCCGTGGCTCCGACGCCTCGACGGACAGCGGGACCAGCCGACGGGCCAGCAGCAGCCCGTCACGGATCGCGAGCTGATCCTCCTCGACGCCTGCGCCCAGCGTCAGCTGCAGCAGGGGGAGATCCGTGCCCCGATCGTCTGGATCGAGATCGAGCCGCACCAGGGGGAGATCGAGCTCCACCGCTGCTCCGTTGGCGAGGCCGAGCAGCGGGGCCTGGGCCAGCGCGGGCGCCTCGCCCCGGACCGACGCAGCCCCCCGGGTGATCAGCCACACCGCTGGGCCCTGGTGACGGGCCGCCGCCGCCAGCAGGTGCAGCGCAGAGCGGACCGCAGGGGCTGAGGCCCTCGACGGTGGCTCGTCGGGATCGGTCGCGTCCAGCGCCCACATGTGGACGATCCGAGTGGGCTGTACCTCCGCCAGGAGGCGCTCCATCTGTGCAGGATCGGAGGGATCGACGGTGGCGGTGGCTACGTCCAGCGACAGCCGGGGGCCTGGACGGACGAGCACCACCGGGTGCTGGCTGTGCTCAGCCAGCTGAGCCCCCAGCCCGTCGGCGTCGGCCAGGATCAGCAGGGGACCCGCTCCCCCCCGGCCCGACGCCTCTACATTGGGGTGCACCGTGCGCCAGCGGATCCCATAGGTCCAGGCCGGATCCGTGCCCTGGTGGGCGGGTGCGTCGGGGCGCTCGACCCAGTGGCGGCTGCGCTGAAAGCGCGTTCCCGGCAGGGCGATCTTCGCCCCCGGTCTGTCGCGCTGGAGCGCGTCCAGATCCACCTGCACCCCCCGGGCCCACAGCTGAGCTGCGGCCCGGCGCAGGGCGGAGGGCTCGGGCTGCTGCCTGCGCAGCGACGGGACGAAGCGGGCCTCAGGCTGATCCGCCGCGCTGTGGGCGCCGGCGCTGCACAGCACCGGGTGGTTACCCAGCTCGAGGAAGGTGGTGTAGCCCTGCTCCAGCGCAGCCCGGATCGAGGCATGGAAGCGCACCGGCTCCCGCAGGTGGCGTCGCCAGTGGGCTGGATCCTGCAGCTCGGGGCCGGCGAGCCCACCGCTGACGTTGTCGAACAGGGGCAGGCGAGGCGCGCTCAGTGAGACATCGGCGAACAGGGACTCGTAGCGATCGAGGATGGGGTCCATCAGCGGAGAGTGAGCCGCGTGGCTGATCTTCAGCCTGCGGAGCTCCAGCCCGTCGGCCTCGAGCCGGGCCACGATCGCGTCGATCCGGGGCGCCCGACCGCTGATCACCGTCTCCCCGGGGCCGTTGATCGCGGCGACGGTGACCTCGTCCTGCCCCGCTCCGTCCAGGTAGCGGCGGGTGTCGGCCTCGGAGGCCATCACCACGACCATCGCACCGTCTCCGGGGCTCTCCGCCATCAGGCGGCCGCGCTGCACCGCCAGCCGCATGCCCGGGGCCAGCTCGAGGACCCCCGCCAGGCAGGCCGCGATCAGCTGCCCCGTGCTGTGGCCGATCACCGCCGCGGGATCCACCCCGAGGCTACGCCACAGGGCCGCCATCGCCCACTGCAGGGCGAACATCGCGGGCTGGGTGTAGGTCAGCTCGTGCAGCTCGGGGGTGTCCTCCTCAGCGAACATCACCTCGAGCAGGGGCGGATCGAGCAGATCTCCG
>DRPG01000190.1 GCA_011376105.1 Deltaproteobacteria bacterium | reverse complement strand
GGCCCCGCCCCCGCCTCCGCCCCCGCCTCCGCCTCCGTCGCCCCCGAGGCCTCCGAGCAGGCCCCCGAGCATGCCTCCGCCGTCGTCGTCGCCTCCTCCACCGCCCATGTCGCCGGCGATCGAGGCCACGTCTCCGACTCCCTCGATGTCGACCTCGGAGATCGAGTACTCCCAGTGGTAGTCCTCAAGCTCGGGACCGAACTCGACATCGAGGAGCTCGTCGCCCAGATCGTCGAACTCTCCGGACTCGTAGATGTCGGACACGGTGAAGCCCTCCTTCTCGACGTGCAGCAGCGCGTCGGTGAGCTTCAGCTGCGCCAGATCGGTGGCGGTGACGATGCGCTCGGCCTCCCGCGTCAGGATCACGGCGGACGACTGCGTCTCGATCAAGATCACGAGGCTCATCGTCAGGATGGCGAGCGCCACCATGACCTCCAGCAGGGAGAAGCCCTGCCTGGGGTGGGGCCTGTGCTGTGGACGTACATTCGACACGGTCAGACCTTCATGGGTTGGATCATGGGGGATGATCTAGTTGGGTAGATCGGGACCCTCGTCCGGGATCTGCTGCTGGATGTCTCGGACGTCGATCAGCTCGCCGTGCAGGCGCACGATCCCCGAGAGGGGCTCGACCTCGACGGTCCAGCCGTCGCTGGGATCGCTGGCCTTGACCAGCCACACCAGCGTGTGCTCAGTGAAGCCGTTGTTCATGATGTAGGAGTACACCTTGTCGGGATCGTCCTTGTTGAGCTTGTCGCCGAGATCATCGCCGGGCAGGACCATCTTTCCGTACTGTGGGGTGTAGACCCCGCCGATCTTGACGCCGCTCGGCAGCTCGACCTCGGTCTGCTCTCGCTTGCCCTTGGTCTCGAACGCCTGCCTCCTCGACCTCATCCAGGCCCGGTATGCGTCGTCGCCGAGGCGCTTCATCGCCTCTTCCTTGTCCCGCATCTCCCGATCGAACTCCGCCCGCTCCTCGGGGGAGGCTGAGATCAGGGCCCCGGGCTCGCCTGCCTCGATCACGTACTTGCCCTGATCGAGGAAGAACACCAGGCGGAAGGACAGGTTGCGCATCATCGCTTCATCGTGGAGCCGCTCGAAGGTGACCGCCAGCTTCCGCCCCGCTCCGCGCTGATCCAGCTCGAGCAGGGACCGACCCGCGGGGGCGAGCACCGCCATCAGGATGAGCCCGATGGCGATGGCCACCATCACCTCCATGATCGACATACCACGGCGTGATCCGCGGCGACGGCGCGGAGCCTTCACTGCTGCTCGCTCCAGCGGATGTCGGCCGCGTTGCCGGTGCCTCCCTCCTGGCCGTCGGAGCCCAGGGAGATGATGTCGTAGGCCTTGCCGTTGGGGCCGGGCTGCACATAGCGGAACTCGTTGCCCCAGCTGTCGACGGGGACCTGCTCGTTGCCGAACGCCGCCGCCAGCCCTTCGCTGGTGGAGGGCGGCTTCTTCTTGCGCAGGGCGTACAGCTCGACCCGGTTGCTGACCTTGCCCATCGTGAGGATCGTGGTCTGGATCTGGGACTCCCCGAACACGGAGAACACACCGATCGCGAGGATGCTCATCAGGGTGAGGATGATGGCGATGACGACCATCACCTCGACGAGCGACATCCCCCGGCGGCGGCCACGTCGCCGCGAGCGCCGTGCGATCATCTGCTGGCCTTCAAGCCAGCTCTGCAGCCTCTCCTTCATCGCTACCTCCTACTTCACCATCTGAGAGATGTTCATCATGGGGAGCAGCAAGCCCAGCGCGACCAGGAACACGGCCCCCCCCATTATCAGGATCATCACCGGTGCGAGCAGGGATGTCATGGCAGAGAT
>DRPG01000189.1 GCA_011376105.1 Deltaproteobacteria bacterium | reverse complement strand
GGACCGGACCAGGCGGTGGTCACCGCGGGATCGGACACCCACACCGGGGTGGAAGGAGCCGAGAGTTGATCGACAGCCACCAGGAGCAGCTGACGCTGCCGGGGCTGTCCCGGGGGCTGCACGACGTCACCGATCGGGTGGCGGGGGTGGTCTGTGCCTCGGGGATCACCTCTGGGCTGTGCCACGTGTTCCTGCGCCACACCTCGGCCTCCCTGCTGATCCAGGAGAGCGCGGACCCAGACGTGTGCTCCGATCTGGCGGACTGGTTCGCCCGGGCCGTGCCCGACGGCGACGCTCGGTACCGCCACACCGCCGAGGGGCCCGACGACATGAGCGCCCACATCCGGGCCGCCCTGACTCAGCCCTCCCTGACCGTGCCGGTGGTCGACGGGGTTCTGGCGCTGGGCACCTGGCAGGCCCTGTATCTGTTCGAGCATCGCCGCTCCCCCCGCCGCCGGACCCTCCTGGTGACGATCCAGGGCCACCGATGAGCGAGATGGGCACGATATCCTGATTGGATCGAGGGCCAGCCCGGCCCCGGGTGGCGTCGGCGGTCAGTTCGAGGTCCCCCGTCCAGATACGAGACCCGACCTCTCTGAGTGGGACACCATGTCATTCATCCACCTCCACACCCACTCCCAGTTCTCCATCCTCGACGGCACAGCGTCCGCCAAGGCGCTGGCTGCCCGTGCAGCTGAGCTTCAGATGCCCGCGCTGGCGCTCACCGACACCGGGAACCTCTACGGCGCCGTCGCCTTCTACCGGGCGTGTGAGGCGTCCGGTATCAAGCCGATCCTCGGTGCTGAGCTCCATGTGCAGCCCGAGGGGCTGGAGCACCTCGACACCACGAGGGAGGAGGGGGGGTATCAGATCGTGGCCCTGGTGGAGGATGCGGCGGGCTACAGCAGCCTCTGCAGGCTGGTCACCGCCGCGATCTTCGACGGCATGCACTACAAGCCCCGGATCGATCTGCGGCTGCTGCGCAAGCACCGGGAGGGTTTGATCTTCCTCACCGGCGGCACCAAAGGCGTGCTTGGCCGCGCCCTGGCGGCCAACGATCCCGAGGGAGCGCGCGGACGGTTCGAGGCCCTGGCGGGGGAGCTGGGCCCCGATCAGCTGTACCTCGAGCTCCAGGATCATGGCCTGCCGGGCCAGGATGAGCTCAACGAGCTGGCGAGGGAGCTGTCCTCCTCCAGCGGGATCGCCACCGTGGTGACCAACGCGGTGCACTACCTGCACCCCGAGGAGAGCACCATCCACGAGGTGCTCAACGCGATCGGCGCGGGCTGTAGCCTGTCGGACGAGCGCAGGTTGGTGTGTCCTACCGATCAGGCCTGGCTCAAGCCCGAGGCCGAGATGAGGGAGCTGTTCCCCGACGATCTGGAGGCGATCGAGCGCACCGGCGAGATCGCGCAGCGGTGTGGCTTCGAGCTCGAGTTTGGCAGCTACCACTTCCCCGCGACCACCCCCCCCGACAGCAGCGCGGTGGATCCCCAGCCTGACACCGACGCGAACTGGGAGTACTTCTACCGGGCCTTCCCCCCATCGGTGACCTGGGGGCTCCCCGATGGCACCGGCGAGATCCCCGAGCGCCCCGAGGGGGCGGGCAACATCAACGGTTACTTCGGCTGGTACGCCCGTCGGGGCCTGACCGAGCGCCTCGGCCGGATCCCCGAGGCGCTGCACCCCGAGTACTGGGAGCGTCTCGAGCGGGAGATCAGCATCGTCTGTGGCATGGGCTTCCCCGCCTACCTGCTGATCGTCGCTGAGTTCATCAACTGGTCGAAGGACAACGAGATCCCGGTGGGGCCGGGCCGGGGCTCGGCGGCGGGCTCGCTGGTGGCCTGGGCCATGCGGATCACCGACATCGACCCCATCCGCTTTGGGCTGTTGTTCGAGCGCTTCCTCAACCCAGAGCGCGTCAGCATGCCCGACATCGACGTCGACTTCTGTCAGGATCGGCGGGAGGAGGCGATCGAGCACGTCCGGGAGAAGT
>DRPG01000188.1 GCA_011376105.1 Deltaproteobacteria bacterium | reverse complement strand
GCCCCGGGCGACGGCCCGGATCGCCTCGAGCAACGTGGCGCTGGCCGCGCTCTTCATGATGTAGCCGTTCGCGCCGGCCTCCAGCGACGGGATCAGGTAGTCCTCCTCCTCGTGCATCGTCAGGGTGAGGATCCGGGGCGGGCTGGGGCGGCGGCTGAGCTCTCGGATGGCGTCGAGCCCGTCGAGGCCGCGCATCGACAGATCGATCACCAGCACGTCGGGCTGGTGATCAGCGCACAGGCGCAGGGCCTCCTCTCCGCTGGCGCCCTCGCCCACCAGCCCGATGTCGGGGGCCGAGGACAGCAGGGCGCGCAGCCCCAGCCGGGCCACGGCGTGGTCGTCGGCGATCACGACCCGGATCATGGCCCCTCCGTCGGCAGCGAGGCGCGCACCACCGTGCCCCCACCCCGCCGGCTGTCGATCTCGAAGATCCCGCCCACCAGGCTGACCCGCTCGTCCATCACGAACACCCCGAGCCCTCCCTCCAGCGGAGCCCCTGGATCGAACCCACGGCCGTCGTCGGACACACACAGCTCGAGCCGGTCCCCCGTGTGCCTGAGGGTCACCGTCACCCGGGAGGGCTCTCCGTGCTTCAGCGCGTTGCTGACGGCCTCCTGCACCACCCGGTAGGCGACGGAGGCCACCTCGCGGGACGTGGGCGCGTCCAGCCCCTCGAGGATACAGTCGAGCTCGGCCCCGGTGCGGGCCCCCGCCCGGCGGACCAGGGAGCGCAGGGCCGCCTCGAGCCCGAGATCGTCGAGCACCCGCGGGTGTACGTCCTGACACAGGGCCCGGATCTCCTGCAGCGCCTCCCCCACGATCTGCTGCATCGCGGTGATCTGCTCGCGGGCCTCCGGCACGTCGATCACCACGGACGTCGCCGAGAGCATCATGTCGAGCGCAGCGAGGGACTGTGCGGTGCCGTCGTGCAGCTCCCGGGCGATCCGGGCCCGCTCCAGATCCCCGGCCGTGACCACCTGAGCCGCCAGGGCCCGCGCCTGGGCGCGCTCCTGCACCACCCGATCGAGCAACCCGTCGAGGGCGGCGCCGATCCGGACCAGGTTGCGATCCGCCATCCAGGGCATCTGCGTCCGCACAGCGTAGGAGCCCCGGGAGACCTGCCGCGCCGTCTGCTCGAGGGTCTGCAGCGGCTGCAGCGCGAGGCCCACCAGAGCCACGTTGAGCACGAGGACCGCACACAGCGATAGCAGCGTGACCTCCTCCTGGAGATCGGGGGGGGTCCGCTGCAGGAACATGAAGGTGACGAGGTTCAAGACCAGATCCAGCACCACCAGCTTCCCGAGCAGCGGGGTCCGGATGATCCGCAGGAACCAGTCCTTGAGGGTGCTCGATGACCGAGGGTCCATCCCCTGACACATATGCCCACCCCCGGCGCCGGCCAAGGATGATGCCTGTCCCGGAGCCTGCGCGAGTTGTGTAGGGATTTTCAGGACACGTCCCCAGATCCCGGAGGTCAGGATCGCCGAGGACACCGCTGGTGGAGCGCTCCCCGGGTGTAGGGGTTCCCGGCTCCCCGGAGGTGTCGCTGGAGGACAGGCACCGGGGCTTCGATACGGAGGGGACCCGGAGAGCCCATGAGCGAACCCACCGCGCCCCGATCCTTGAGCACCCTCGAGGCCGATCTCCCCTCAGCCGTCGTCGTCTTCCTCGTCGCGCTGCCCCTGTGCCTGGGGATCGCCCTGGCCAGCGAAGCCCCCCTGATGTCGGGCATCGTGGCGGGGGTCATC
>DRPG01000187.1 GCA_011376105.1 Deltaproteobacteria bacterium | reverse complement strand
CGTTGTACAGCCTAGGATCCGCATCAAACTTCATCAAGCGCTTGAGGTCGACACGCCGACCGCTGGGGTAGCCCGAGCGGGTGCGCAGCCGCTGGCGGGGCTTGAGCACCCGCCCGAGCAAACGCACCAGCTGATCGATCTGGCTGGCCACCTGCAGCCGGGCCCGACCGTAGTCGGTGGGGGGGGCCGGAGGCAGCTCCAGCGGGTTGTCGCGCCAGGGGCTGGGCCCCACCCCGCCGGGCCTCCCCGGGACGGGCGCCCCCCCGCACAGGCGCTGCTGTCGCTGGGCCGCGCCCTGCTGCCCCAGCGCCTCGAGCAGCTGCTGCGCCAGCCCCCGGATCCGGGAGCTCGGAGGGTGCGCTCCCGAGGGCGGGCCGGCACAGCAGGCCCGCTGGAACGCCTGCTGTGCACGACCCTCCTCGATCTCCTGCTGAAGCCGGCCCTGCTCCCCGGGCTGCTGGTGCAGCCACCGCTCGATCTGATCGAGATCGTCGGCCATCAGCTCCGCCGCCACCGGCAGGATCTCCTCGGCCGCGATCTCCAGCGCCTCCAGGGCCTGCAGCTGGAGCTCGGCCTCGTAGGGGGACGGCAGCCACACCACCCGGTTCATCGCCGGGCGGACGCGCATCTCCCAGCGCCTGCGCACGTCGGGCGGGGCCTGCCCCATCTGGACGGGGGGCTGCTGCTCGGCGTAGCGCTGGCGGGCTCCCCGGGTCTGCTCTAGGGCGGTGGCCACCTGCCCTGGGATCGGGTGGGGGGTAGAGGCCCAGCCCCGACCCGGCTCCAGGCCACACTCCAGGCAGAAGCGCAGGATGTGGGGCATCGGGCTGGTCAGGGGACGATCCAGCGACGCATGGACCCGATCGAGCCAGGGACGGCTGCCGGGGTACCGGGAGACCATCCAGCCGTTGACCCGCGCATCGTCGAGGGCGTCCACCACCAGCCGGCCGATGGGCTCGGACGGGAACGGCACGAGGTGGGCGCCGGAGGCCATCCACACCGGGAACAGATCGTGGCGTGTCAGCCAGTAGTGGCCGATCTCGTTGACCAGCCGACCCGCGCACCAGTCCCGGCCCTGCTCCCGCAGGGATCGCTCCGCGACACACAGCGTTCGACGAAGCGGATCATACGACCAGCGCTCGCCACGGACCTCCAGCGAGAGCCCAGCGTCGAGGCACAGGCCCGAGGCCAGGGCCGCCAGCTCTGCAGTCAGCTCGTGTGGATCGGCGATGTTCATCGTTGGCGCTCCATCGTGAGCCGATCAGGGGTTGAGGTTCCAGGTCTTCAGCCCGATGCCGGCTGCATCCAGCAGCCGCACCAGGGTCGCTCGATCGCTGCGGGAGGCGACCCGGCCGATGTAGTAGCGCACCAACGCCACGCGCATGTTCTCGACAGGGTCCCCCTCGAGATCGAGGTTGCCCGCGAGGTAGTCCATCACCGCCAGCAGGCCGCGGCGGGTGAACACGTAGCGCTCCTGCCTGCGCACACCGAACTCCGAGCTCTGGTGCTCGTCGGGGTTGCGCACCGAGCTCTCCAGCGCGGTGTGAAACCGGGCCAGGGCGGTCAAGAACCCATCGATCCCCTCCAGCTCGGCCAGGGCGCCGAAGGCCGGGGGCTGGGGGGTGCCTCCAAACGAGCGCCCCCGCAGGGCCACGTCGGGCTGCCGGCCCGAGACCAGGAAGGCCAGCATCGCGTGATAGTCCTCCTCGTTCGGCGGATCCACGTAGCGGTAGCCCCGCCAGCGGTCCCGGTAGGCGGGGGACAGGGCCGAGCGGCCCGCGTACTCAGCGGGGTTCATCGTGGCGAAGATGCGGAAGTTGGGGTGCACCGCGACGCCACCCCGCCCCAACACTGTGTTGTCGTGCTCGGTCAGCACCAGGGACGGCTCGCGCTCCAGCACCGAGTTCAGCCGCTCGAGGATCTGGGGCTCGGCGAGGTTCAGCTCGTCGAGCACCACCCACCAACCCTCCTTCATCGCGCTGACGATCAGCCCATCCTGCCACTTCCAGGGGTGGGTCTGCATCCGCTCGTTGGCCATGACCTGCTGGACCTCCACCTGGGTCAGGGGGCGCTCTTCGTGCTTGGCCCGGGTGAGGATCTGCTTGCTCTCCTCCTCCAGCAGCTCCATCGCGTCACGTAGCTCGTCCGGATCGACGGGCAGATCGCTGGCCACGTCCTGCGGCAGGAAGCGGCCGATCAGCTCGCCGGTGTCGGTCTGCCCGTTGAGGTTGAGCCGCACCAGGGGCTGGCTCAGCAGCATCGCCAGGAACTGGACGATGCTGGTCTTGCTCACGCTGGTCTCGCCCTCCAGCAGGACCGGCTCCCGGAGCTTGACCCCCTCAGCGACGTGCAGCAGCGTCTCGGCGGTGCGCTGATCGAGGCAGTAGTGGCGGAACTGCTGCCAGGATGGGACGAAGGGCAGCCCCGCATCGGTGCGCCGGGGCAAGGTAACATGGGCGATCCGGACAGCGTCGAAGCCGACCTCGATCAGATCCCGCTTCGCAGGCTCCTCCCGGAGGACGAACCAGCTGTCGATGCTGATCTCCGAGCTCCCCCCCTCCTCTTCGTCGGAGGAGACCTCGACTTTTCCATCGGGTGGGGGCAGGTGGATCCAGATGTCGTCGTCGTTGTCGGACCAGGCCTTGTTGAGGTTGCACTCGAGACCGGTCTCGTCGCGCACCACCTGGGAGATGTACTCGACCAGGGATCGGGGGGCGCCACCGTACTTGATCACCGGGGTGGTGACCGCCGTGCTCTCCCGCTCGAACGCCTTGAAGTCCATCCGGACCAGGGCGCGCTCGAGGCTAGCGTAGTCTCCGTTGTTCTGGGTCTTCAGGGAGCAGTCCCAGCTGGCCGCGGCCCAACGCAGCCTGGCGATGATGCTCCCGTCTCGCATCATCCCCACCGGTAGATCGATCTCGATCCGCCCCCCCCGCATCTCCCCGTCGATCGCGAGCTTGGGATCCGCGCTGGAGAAGCCCAGCTCGCTCAAGAGATCGGCCAGCTTGCTCTGGATGCTGTCGGTCAGCTCGGTGAAGTCTCGGGCCTCGTTCACCACAAAGCGGAAGCCCAGGGTGGTCGCGGTGACGGGCTGGACGTCGACCTCGAGCTGCTCAGCGGTCAGGGCATCCACCAGGGGCTGGACCGCGGCGGGATCATCAGTGCGCAGCACGATCTCCCACCGATCGGGGCGGTTTCCTGCGTAGGGGCGCAGCGAGCCCTGGGCATGAGCCCCCAGCGGCAGCTGGATCCGCACCGCCCTGGCGCTCTCGCCGATCTGCAGCGGATAGCCCTCGAGATCCACACCCCGCTCGGACAGCAGGTCCTTCAGCAGATCCTTGACCGCGCTGAACAGGGCGAAGTCGCCGTCGAGCACACCGCTGGTGATGCTGAACTTCGAGGCCTCGACCGGATCGATCGGCCACAGAGTGATCTTGGTGAAGCCCTCGTCGGACAGGCGTCTCCGCAGCTCGTCCATCGAGGCGAGATCATCCCCACAGATCTCGACGTCGCAGATGGTGCGGATGTCCTTGTCGACGGGGACGACGGCGGAGGAGCCGGTGAGGCGAACGTACATGTCGTTGTCGTCGTCGCCCCAGCTCTTGTTCTCCTCGACCTCGTAGCCGAGCCTCGACAGATGCCACCGCACGATCTGGCGAGCCAGGGGGGACGCGCCGCCATACTCAAGGCTGTTGCTGGTCTGTCGATCGGTGTCGATGCCCAGATCCCGGAAGCCAACCGACAGCAGGCTCTTGCTGATCGAGCGAGCCTCGGCCTCGTCGGACATGAAGACCTTGATGTCCCAGTCGGCGAACGAGGTGCTCTCGCCCACGAGCAGCTCAGCGTCGAAACCATCGAGGTCGTCGGAGGCGACGAGCTGGGGCTGCAGGGGCCGGATCTGAGTGATGACATCGCCCAGCTGGATCAGATCGGTGGTGGGGCGGTAGCGCAGGATCAGCTGGTCTACGCTCTGCACATCGACGTTCACCTCGTGCTGCTCGCTGTCGAAGATGCCGCCAAGCATCTTGGCGAACTCCTCTGCCTCGGTGACGACCCGGATCCTCATTGCTCACCCCTCGTGGTCCCTGGACGGACGATGTAGCCTGCCCGCACCATGGTTCCACCGCTGGATCGT
>DRPG01000186.1 GCA_011376105.1 Deltaproteobacteria bacterium | reverse complement strand
TCAAGCTCGTCGAAGATCATCTGGGTCGCGGTGCGCGCGGTGAACCACAGCACGATGCCGGTGGCGACGGCGAGCATCCCGGTGGTGATGAGGAGCGATGCGGCGCGTCGCTTGTTCGCTTCCTCGTCGAGATCTTTACCGATGTTGTCGAACACGAGCCAACTCCCTTTTTGGGGCCGACGGACAGCCCTGCATGCTAACCAAGATCCTCCGTCGGGTCTCCTGAGCGTCTCAAGATGTGGGCGAAGTCGCCCGCGCTTGAACGTCGGGGGGTCTGGGAGCTTACAGTGCGTCGGGACGGGGCCTTGTTTACTCCGGGAGGCAGGATGGCGTTCGACCTCGAAGAACTTCAGCTCGCGTTCCAGCTCCACGTCATCGATCTGGTGGTGCAGGACGACGCGGTGACCTCGGACGCCGAGGCCGCATTCCTGGCGCGGGTGTTCCCCGAGGCCATCCTCCACAGCCGGGGCTTCTTCGACGAGGGGGGGCGCACCGAGCGCTTCCAGGAGGCGGCGGTCCAGGCCCTGGATGTGCTGCCCAAGGTGCTGAGCGACGAGCAGAAGCACACGCTGCTGGAGCGCTGCTTCGAGGCGGCGATGGTCGACGACGAGCTGCGGCTCGGGGAGGCGAGCGTGGTGCTGATGGCGTCCCGCCTCCTCGGGGTCTCCGATCAGGTGTTCGAGGCCTTGCTGAGCAAGCATCGGCAGGCCGACGGCCTGAGCGTCGAGCTGCTCGATCGAGACGAGGAGTAGCGGCTACTCCACGTCGTCCATCGGCTGCTCCTCGACACCGTCTGCGCCGCGGACCAGCTGAGCGACGCGATCCTCAGCGGCGTCGAGCTGATCGTGGCAGCGCCGCACCAGCTCGACCCCCTGCTCGAACAGGGACAAGGCCTCCTCCAGCGAGATATCTCCAGCCTCGAGCTGCCGGACCCGGAGCTCGAGCTCGGCCAGGGTCTCCTCGAAGCCCGCCTCCGGCTCATGCATCCTCGGTCTCTGCCTCGTCGACGAGGCGGAGCCGCTCGATGCGCTCCAGCACGAAGGTCCGCCGCTCGTCCTCGCCGACATCCAGCCCCACAAGCACGGGGCTGTCGGCCTTGAAGGCCAGGCGCTGGGGCTGCACCTGCATCGCCAGGCGCTGGCCGTTCTTTGCGACGTAGACCATGTCCATGTTCATGTCGTCAGACATCGCGAGATCGATGAGCTGGCGGACCTCGTCGATGCTGACCTCGGGGGGTAGCTCGGCCTCCACCGGCTTGCCCCCCCGCTCCGACGGTGCCCGGGCGATCCGCGCCCCGGGGACAGGCTGCAGCTCGTTGGGGGCGAGCAGGGACTGGCCCCGCTGAGACGGCTCGATCGCCGCAGCCCTGGCCTCGTTGACCATCCGATGCAGCGCGTTTCGCGCCTCCACCTGCTCAGGATCACCGGGATAGCGCCGGAGCTCCTTGGCCGGGGAAAAGCGACACTCCTCGAGCACCGCCCGGATCTCCGCGACCCGGCTTGGATCGACGGCATACAGCCCCGGCGCGAACCGGTGCAGGATGTAGGGCTTGATCTTCTTATGCCCCTCCAACCTGCGGATCTGAGAGCGATGCACCGTCAGCAGGGTGACCTCGTGGAACTCTACGTCGCCCCGGTAGCCGATCCAGCTCTTCAGGGTCTGCTCGACGTTCTCGGGCAGGCCGATCTGGCTGTTGTCCCGGAGGAACTGCAGCACGTCGTCGCGGCGCCACCCGTGCTCTAGGGCACGCTCGATGCTGGTCTCGGTGATCTTGTAGGTGTTCGCCCGATCGCAGCCGGTCAGATCCGCCAGCTCTCCGATCCGGAACAGCAGGATCGGCGCCAGCCCCGCCGGCGCATGGATCTCGAAGGACGGGGTCAGGTAGAACTGCTGGAAGCCATCGTCGTCGCCGGGCTCAAGCAGCTGCCGTCCCCGGGGGGACAGGCGATAGAACTTCTCCTGCCCCCACTGCCCCATCTCGAGGATCCCGGCGTGGACCAGGGGCGAGAACGAGTAGCTCTCGCGCTCGTGGCCCCGCACGTTGGCGTACTGACCCCGCCGGTATCGATCCCGCCAGTCCTCGCCCCGCTTCCAGCGGCGGTACTGCGCCACCAGGGGGCGCTCGGCGACCCAGTCGCCTCCGGGCTCCCCCTCGGGGGTCTCCGCCCACGAGGGGCGGGTGCTGGCATGGATCGCCCACAGCACCCACTCCGCCAGCGAGAAGCGCTCGTCCAGGGCTCGGAACAGCAGATCCCGCTGATCCTCGGCCTCGAGCTGGAGCCACTCCTCGAGCACGTCCCGGTTCAGCGCGAGGTACTCGCCGCGCAGCTCCACCATCGAGTGCATCATCAGAAACTGTAGGTGGAACGAGAATAGTTCGGAGTCCGGCCCCCACAGCTGAGCAAAGAAGGCGTCCATCTCGTCTTGATCGTGGCGGTAGATCTCCTGGCGCTGGGTGAAGCGTGGGCCGTGCTGATCGATGTACGCGGCCAGGGTGGTGATCGAGAAGTGCAGCGGAGGGCAGAACGGCTTTGCGTCCACCACCCTCACGTCGGGGTGGGAGAACGTGGGCAGGGAGAGCTCGGGCTCGAGCTCGGCCAGCAGGCCCTCGGTCAGCGGATCGGGGATCACATAGAAGAACTGCCCCTCGATCTCGGGGGAGGCGCAGATCAGGCCCCGCCCCGCGAGGTTGACCATCACCTTCTGCCAGTCACGCTCCTGGCCTCCGTAGGACAGCTGCAGCTCCCGGTGGAGCTCACCGGCGTGGCCCACACCGCCGGCCTGGAGCAGGGCCGCCAGCGCCTTGCGATCCCGCTCGTGCAGGCTCCTCAGCAGGGACGCCAGCCGGGTGCCCTGCGCCAGGGCCTTGACCGTGAGCTGCACCATCCGCTGGCTGTTGGCGATCCGATCCGGCTGCCCCCCGAGGCCCCGGTACAGCGAGGCGACCAGGGCGTCGGGCATCTTCGACATCCACTCGGTCAGCTCGTCGATCTCGCTGCGGCTGAGCCGACGGCGGCGCGTGGCCGGAGAGATCGGGGCCGATCGACGGGCCCGCGACGAGCGCTTGCGGTAGGGGTTTCGGCCTGAGGCGGGCAACGAGACCGCGGCGTTGGAGACCTCGACGGTCCGGCGCCCCTTGCGGGCCGGGATCGCCTCTGAGGCGACGAGCACATCGTCTGAGAGCCGACGCCCCTCGCCCGGGGATCCCTGGTTGTTGTTGCCGCCCCCCCCGCGGCGGCGGCGACGTCGTCTTCGACGACGCTTCGAACCTGATCCTCCGCTGCCCTTCGCGCTCTGAGCTTCGACTTCTTCGGCCATCGTGTGGGTTCCTTGTAGCGTTCTGCGGCTACGGGGAAGGGGGCGACGGGCGGGGGCCGTCGCCGGGTGTGACGGCGCAGCCGCTACTTGGCGGCCGCGTACTCCTCGATGTGGTAGCGATAGCCCTGCTCGGTGAGGAACAGCTGGCGTTTCATCGCGAACTGTTGCTCCTTCGAGTCACCGGTGATCACCGTGTAGAAGTGGGCCTGGCGCTCCTTGGGCCGCAGGATCCGGCCCAGGCGCTGGGCCTCCTCCTGGCGGGAGCCAAAGCTGCCCGACACCTGGATCGCCACCGACGCATCCGGCAGATCGATCGCAAAGTTCGCCACCTTGCTCACCACCAGGACCTTGATCTCCCCGTCCCGGAACTTCCGGAACAACGCCTCGCGCTCCCGGTGGGGGGTCTCCCCGGTGATCAGCGGACAGCCCAGATCGCGGGCCAGCCGCTTGAGCTGGGAGAGGTAGGTCCCGATGATCAGGATGTGCTCGTCGGGGTGGCGCTCCACCAAGGTGTGCACCACGTCGAGCTTGATCCGGTTCTCGCTCGCGAGGCGGAACTTCTCGGTCTCGCTGGCGCGCTCGTAGCGCTCGCGATCCCGCCTCGAGAGGGGGACCCGGACCTCATAGCACAGCGCCTCGGCCACGAAGCCCTGCTTCTCGAGCAGCTGCCAGGGGAGATCGTAGCGCTTGGGACCCACCAGGGAGAACACATCGCCCTCGCGACCATCCTCCCGGATCAGGGTCGCGGTGACCCCGAGGCGCCTGCAGCCCTGCAGCTCGGCGGTGGCCCCAAAGACAGGGGCCGGCAACAGGTGGACCTCGTCGTAGATCAGCAGGCCCCAGTTGTGGTCCCGGAACAGGTGCAGGTGCTCGTAGTCGTGCCGCTTGCTGCGACGCCAGGTCAGGACCTGGTAGGTCGCCACCGTCACCGGCGCGATCCGCTTCTCGTTGCCCGAGTACACGCCGACCTGATCTTCGGTCAGAGTGGTCTTGTCGAGCAGCTCCCGGACCCACTGATCCACCGCGGTCTGGTTGTTGCAGAGGATGAGCGTGTGTTGCTGGACCTGCGCCATGGCGGCCATCGACACAATGGTCTTGCCCGCTCCACAGGGGAGCACCACGACCCCGTGCCCACCCGCGGGCTGGCCCTCCATGTGCCAGCGCTCGACGGCCTCGCGCTGATACTCCCGGACCCGGAACGGCTTGCCCGAGCCCTTCATGGTCTCCCGGAGGGAGAACTCGACAGGATCCCCCTCGGTGAAGCCTGCGAGATCGGCGACGGGCCAGCGCTCCTGCAGCAGGCGCTGCTTGAAGATCCCCCGCATGCCGGCCTCGATCTTCAGCTCCCGCCGACCGTCGGACAGCAGCAGCTCGTCGCCGGTGGCCGTGCTCCGGACCTGTTTCCGGACAAACTGGGTCTCGAACTCGACCCGGATGAAAGCCCGGGGCTCGTCGGGGTGGGGGACGAGGCGCACCAGCCCATAACGGCTGATCGTGTCGTCGATGGTCTGGAGCACCGCAGCAGGGACGTCGAACTTCGACAGCCCACGGAGGGTGTCGACGATCTCGTCGTGCTCCATCCCCGCGCTGGCCGCGTTCCACAGGGACAGGGGGGTGATCTTGTAGGTATGGAGCAGCTCTGGAGACGCCTCGAGCTCTGCGAAGCGGGAGAGGAAGTCCCGGGCGCGATCGAACTCGGGGTGTCGGGTCTCCAACAACACCTTGCCGTCGCCCTGGACGATGACCGGATTAGACGGGTTGATCGCCATTCAGCGGACCATCATCTTGGCCCCTCACAGTCGGATCGCCGCAGGGCCATCAAGTGGCACCTGTGACGTCACGGGCACGCTGATAGTTATCGGCAACCGTCACCCTTCCAAGCCGGATAAACGGTGGTCAATCAGGGTTGTTGTTGCCGTGTAGACCAGGACAAACGCCTGAGGTAGACGTGAAATCGAAGTCGATGGGAGCCTGGGGTGGTACCCCAACTCCAGGATCCCATACTTAAGCCTTGATCTCACGTTGTCAAGCAACAGAAGTGCAAGGGGCCTCTCAGCGCCTGCTCTCCTGGGCGACACCGAACCCCAGACGTGCCCCACCGGCTCGGCCAGGGGCCGGACCAGCTCCAGCCGGTTCCCCGGGGCCCGGCGATCCCAGGTGGACTCCGCCCGGGGCCTGCCCTGCGCCGGCGCCACGCCCAGCCACGCGGACACGATCGAGCTCATCTGCTCCCCCCGTCCGCGCAAGCCCGCCCGCGGCGCCTAGGCCCGATCCCGAGTTGTCGTGATCGCACACGGATCCAACAGCAGGCAGCGCCCGGGGATCGCCGCCTGGGTGATCCCCTCAGGCGAACTCACCAGGGTCATCCGCCCCACCCCGCAACCTGAGGCTGCGAGGGGGAGTGGGATCAACTTGACAATTTGTCAATCCCAGCGTCCTTGCCCTCCCTCAGCCGGGCGGCGGCGTCCGTCGCGGACGTGGCGGGGCGCTTGGGCCCCACGAGGGTCCGCAGGGCCGCGCGCACCACCTCGTCTCCGCTCGTGTCCGACAGCAGCACCACCACGCGGTACTCCCGCCGGGCGCTGTCCTCGGGGACCGGGCAGCTGCAGGTGCCGACGATGGTGCCCCTCGCCTTCTTGACGTAGTCCAGCTCCATCCCCGCCACGATAAAGCGGGCGTCGTCGGGCATCGAGTAGGCCAGGGCGACGTTGCCAGTCAGCTCCGCGAGGTTGGCCAAGGCCACCGCGTGCACCGAGCGTAGGTGGTTGCGCACGCCCCTGCGATCCCGCATCGTGACCCGAGCGCGACCGATCTCCAGCTCCTCGACCTTGGCCGAGATGGTGCCGGTGTAGGGCGCGGTCAGGCCGATCAGGCGGCTGAACACAGTCCGACCACCGGGCAGGCGGTGGAGTCGATCCCACATCGTGCGGATCAAGTTCCCTGGTGCGTCGACGTCGAGCTGGATCATGTCCTTTCCCTGGCTGTAGCTGCCCTAACTCCACGGCGAGGACACGGGCCTCCAGCGACACGCCGGGCGGGGCCCAGCGCCGGGGGGCGCCCCGCCCGGGGCCTCCGCCGGGGCGATGGTCCGCGCGCTCGGTCGAAGAGGAGGACGTGGTGGTCCCCAAACCCAACGGGATCAAACCCCGCGCTCCCCTTGGCTCGCCCGTCCCACCGCCCGAGGGGGAGGCTCGCCGATCAGCTCC
>DRPG01000185.1 GCA_011376105.1 Deltaproteobacteria bacterium | reverse complement strand
GGGCTTCGGTGGCGCCCTGGGGCTTCGGTGGCGCCCTGGGGCTTCGGTGGCGCCCTGGGGCTTCGGTGGCGCCCTGGGGCTTCGGTGGCGCCCTGGTGTTGGGCTCCGGCGGCCCAGATCTCAGCGGCCCGGGGCTCCGGGGGAGGCCAGCTGCGCGAGCCCATCGAGCTGGATCGACCAGCCCAGCCGCCAGGTGTCTGCGGTGGTCCGGACGGGATAGATGTGCTCGGGCCGGAACGGCGTGCCATAGCGGATGTCCATGCCGAGGCGGGCCCAAAACGCGTCCTCGGTGGCGATCTTCAGCGCCAGGCCCGCCCGCAGAGCCAGGCTGTCCCCCGAGGTGACCGGGATGGTGCGTGCGCCGTCGAGCACGTTGGGCAGGTACACACCGCTCGCGATGTCTTCCCAGGAGCGGTACTGGGTGCCGAGCCAGGGCTCCAGCGCGAGGTGGGTGTCGGACGAGGGCACCGTCGCGAGCTGGATCTCCACCCCGCTGAGCAGATCGAAGGTGCTCGCCGGCGCGAGCTGGAGATCCTCGGCCCACGTGATCCCCGACTCGTCGACGATGTCGACCTTGACCCGGTTCTCCTTGTTCCACACCCCCTGGATCCAGGGCGCGGCGGCCCCGCGCTCGGTGCTGAAGGCCCCAGCCAGGCGCAGGGCGCTGCCACCCGGCGCCGCGCCCCGGCGACCGCCCGGGGCCGTCCACAGGTTGTGGTGGGGGCTCGAGGTGCGCACGCCGAGCTCCAGGCGCCAGCTCGCGCGCTGGTTGCGTGCGTACGACTCCGAGAAGGGGGCGACCGCGGTCGACAGCCACAGCCCCGTCAGCCCGCCCGCCTGCAGCAGGGTCGAGCCCGTGCCTGGCTCACCGGTCAGGTAGGAGCCGCTGCCGTCGAGGGGCTCGATGATCATCGGGCGGGCGGTGGGGTAGGCAAACCGAAGGGACGGGGTGATCCCCAGGGCGAGGCCAAAGGAGACCCCGGTGAAGAAGGAGGCCTCGGCGCTCAGGGTGAGATCGTGGCGGCTGATCCGGCGGTCGGCGATCCTCAGCCCGGCCTCCTGCAAGCCCCCGCGCTCGTTGCTGCCCGCATACCCCAGGCCGACCTGCAGCTCCATCGGATCGGGGATCTTGGTGATCTCCGCGGCGGACGCCAGGGACCCCGACAGCAGGAGCGTGAGCCCCGCCCAGGACAGTTGGTAGGGCCTCACCATCACGCTGTGCTCCCCTGGCTACGTTAGAGGCCGGGCGGGACGTCGTCAAGGTGGGCAGCCGGGGGGGCTAACCGTCTCGCAGCCCGTACTCCTTCATCTTGGTCTGCAGGGACTTTCGGCTGATCCCAAGCCTCCGGGCCGCCCGGGTGACGTTGCCGTCCTCCGCCTCGAGCACCCGCTGGATCCGGGCGCGCTCGAGCCGTGCGGTGTGGACCCGCACATACTCCTTGAGCCCCAGGTCATCGAGCTCGTCGGTGCTCAGGGGCAGCGCCCCCCCCCCGCGCAGGCCGGGGAGATCTCCGACCCCGAGCGTGTCTGCCTCGGCGAGGAGCACCGAGCGCTCCATCAGGTTCTCGAGCTCGCGGATGTTGCCAGGCCAGGGGGACGCCATCAGCGCCGCGAGCGCGTCGGGGGTGACGGAGCGGACCGACTTGGACAGCCGGGCGTTGAACTGCTCGAGGAAGTGCTCGACCAGCTGTGGGATGTCCTCCACCCGCTCCCGCAGCGGGGGCAGGCCGATCGGGAACACCGAGAGGCGGTAGTACAGATCGCGACGGAAGGCACCTCGCTCGACGTCTGCGTCGAGATCCGCGTTGGTGGCCGCGACGATCCGCACGTCGACGTCGACGGAGCGCACCCCCCCCACCCGATCGATCTGCCGCTCCTGCAGCGCACGGAGCAGCTTGACCTGCATGTCCCGGGGCAGCTCCCCGACCTCGTCGAGGAACAGGGTGCCCCCGCTGGCGAGCTCGAACCGGCCCGGCTTGCTGGTGACCGCACCGGTGAAGCTGCCCTTCTCGTAGCCAAACAGCTCGGCCTCGAACAGGTTCTCGGGGATCGCACCGCAGTTGACCTGGATGAACGGCCCCGTCGCTCGATCGGACTGCTCGTGGATCGAGCGCGCCACCAGCTCCTTGCCGGTGCCCGACTCTCCGGTGACCAGCACCGTGGTCGGCGACGGGGCGACCTTCTCGATCAGGCGGTAGACCTCGCGCATGCGGGCGGTGCTGCCCACGATGACGGTGCGGGGGGTGCGGGCGCTGGCCCGGCCGCTGCGCAGCGCCCGGGTGTTGAGGGCTTTGGTGATGACGCCATCGAGCTCGTCGCGATCGAAGGGCTTGGTGATGTAGTCGAAGGCGCCCTCTTTGATCGCTGCGACCGCAGAGTCGACCGTGCCATGGGCGGTGATCAGGATCACCGGCAGGGTGGGCTGGTGGGTGGTGATCCAGCGCAGCAGCTCCATCCCGTCGACGTGGGGCATCTTCAGGTCGCTGACCACCAGGGCGAAGGTCTCGGACTGCAGACGAGAGATCGCGACCGCACCGTCGTTGGCTGTGTCCACGTCGTGACCAAACCGGCGCAGGTGGGCCGAGAGCACCTTCCGGATCGACGGCTCGTCGTCGACGATGAGGATGCGCCCTGACATGAGGAGGTGCTAACACGGGAGGAGCGGGGCCACTGAATGACAACGGGACCCCGGGTGTCCATAGTGCAACAGAGGAGCCCCCGATGATGTGGTGGAAGCGTTTGACCCGGGTCTTTGCGGCCCTGATGTTCGCGGCCTCGTTCGCGGCTGTCCCGGCCCGCGCAGCGGAGTCCGCATCGGACTTCACCCTGCGCGACATCAACGGACAGTCGGTGACCCTGTCCGAGCTCCAGGGCAAGGTCGTCATCCTGTCGTTCTGGGCGACCTGGTGTGGTCCCTGCAAGGAGGAGATGCCCCACCTGCAGCGGATGTACACCGAGCGCGGAGACGACGGGCTGGTGGTGTTGTCGATCTCGACCGATGATGCCCGCTCGGCGTCGCGGGTCAAGCCCTTCGTCAAGAAGATGGGCTACACCTTCCCCGTCCTGCTGGATCGTGACTCGACCGTGATCGGCACCTACAACCCGAGCAAGACGCTGCCCTATACCGTGGTGGTGGATCGCCGGGGGGAGATCGCCAGGCGCCACTCAGGGTACAACCCCGGGGACGAGGTGGAGCTGGCTGAGTTTGTCGGGGGCCTCCTCAGCACCGCCTCAGAGGGATAGCCCTCCCGGGTGCCCGGAGGACCTGTGCGCCGACCGTTGCGTGTGATCTGCTCGTTGTTGTCTGCGCTCGCCCCCGGCCCGGCGCTGGGGCAGCCGCTCGCCCCCGACGCGCCTGGCCCCGATCCCTCCACGGTCAACGTCACGATCAGCAACGATCTCGAGATCCGGTACTGGATCTCCGACGCCCGCCTCCCGGATCCACCAGATGTGCCGGTGTTCAACTATGTGGAGCAGGTCAACCGGCTGAACGCCCGGGCGGCCCTAGAGCGCTGGTCCTTCGCCGCTCAGGTCGACGAGGTGGCCCTGCTCGCGAACCGGTACTTCCTTGACGACGTGCTGCAGACCGAGCGACGGCTGCTGGATCCCGCCGTCCCCAACGTGTTCGGCGCCGACACCGACGCCTACGTCAACCTCGAGAAGGTGAAGCTGGCGTTCGAGGAACGGTGGGGGGTGGTGGCGCTCGGCGACGCCTATGCGGCCTTCGGGCGCGGGGTGGCGCTGAACCTCAACCGCAACGTCGACATCGACATCGACACCTCGATCCAGGGGGCGAAGGCGGTGCTGCGGCCCGGCGCCTGGGACATCACCCTGGTGGCGGGGCAGCTCAACCGACAGCAGGTGTTTCAGGACAACCCAAACCTCGATCTGTACGGCGATCTCCGCCACAGCCTCGGCGGCGTGCGGCTGGAGCGCTTCGGGCTGGGGCCGGCGAACCTCGGAGCCCACGGGGTGGTGTACGACTTCGTCGACACGCCCGGGATCGGGGCCGGCCTGAGTGAGCTGTCCTCTCCGGTGGACGTGCTGGTGGGCGGCGCCACCGCCGAGCTGATCGGGGTGGGGGGGATCGACTGGTTCATCGAAGGCGATCTGTTCCGGTTCGGCGAGGATCATCCCTCCCCGCTGGGCCCCGATGCCTCCCCCCTGGGCCACGCCCTGTACCTCTCGTCCGCGTTCTATCCAGGTCCGCTGGTGTTCCTGGTCGAGGCCAAGCGCTACCAACAGGCTGAGCGGATCAACGCGGTGCTCGCGCCGGAGCTGTACGAGGTCGCGATCGCACCAACCCTCGAGTACGAGCGGGTGATCACCGAGGATAGCTCGGCCGCGATCAACTCCAACGACGTCTGGGGTGGCCGCGTCCAGGTTGACTGGGGCGCGATCCCCGGCGAGCTGGCCCCCTCGCTGGCGCTGGCGGTGTTCCGCGATCTGGAGCTCGGGGGCCTGCACTTCAACGCGCAGCCTGAGACCATCATCCACCCGGTGGCCACCGTAGAGTGGATCAAGGGGGATCTGGGGCTGCTGGCCAACGCGGGGCACCGCTGGGATCTACGGGACAGCGATGGAGGCGCCGATCGACAGCTGCACTCGGACGTGTCCTTCAACTTCCCCCTCGGCCACGAGCTCATCGGGTACATGAGCCTGCAGGGGGAGTGGTTCCGCTGGGGGATCAACGAGCTACAGCAGGAGGACTACGTCGAGACCGAGACAGGGTGGACGATCTCATATGGATCGAAGGCCGGG
>DRPG01000184.1 GCA_011376105.1 Deltaproteobacteria bacterium | reverse complement strand
TGCACTACAGTACATCCACGCGATGGGTGTCATCCACCGAGACGTGAAACCTGAGAACGTGTTGTTGGATCGTCACGAGATCGCTCAGCTGTGTGACTTTGGGATCGCCCTGAATCCCGCCCATCGGGCGACCCAGATCGGAGATCGGATGGGCACACCCTCCTTTATGGCGCCGGAGCAGTACAACGATCCAGCCTCGGTCACCCCCAGCGCCGACATCTTCGGCCTGGGGGCCACGATGTACACCGGCCTGACCGCAAAGAGCCCCATGTCCCTGGTGGTGGGGCACCTCCGGCAGAAGGCCCTGGAGATCCTCCCCGGCGACGTCGCCCCGATCATCGAGCGTGCGACCGCTCCAGGCCTTGAGAGCCGCTATGCCTCCGCCGAGGAGATGGCGATGGAGCTGGCTGAGCTGTCTTGAGCGCGGCGCCGGCATAAGGCACCGCCGGCGAGGTCTGGCCCCGGCGCCCGGAGAGCCCGGACAGGGCCCCGGCGCCCGGAGAGCACCCGATGGCCCCGATCTCGATCGACGCCCGGCCAGCTGCGGCGGCCCACCCGGCGCTCCAGCACGATCCGATCCTCGATCGGGATCGGCTCCCCACGGCGTGGACACAGCGGCCCCAGGGGATGGGCCGCTGCGCCGGGCAGCCGCTGCGCCGGGCAGCCGCTGCGCCGGGCCGGTGGGCTGCTAGGGTGGGTCCCAGTGGAGGGAGGCATGGCGGTCTTTGTGCTCGCGGGTGGGGGAACGGGGGGGCACGTCTATCCGGCGCTGGCCATCGGAGACGAGCTCAAGCGCAGGGGGCACCGGGTGCTGTACTACGGGGATCCCGATCGCATCGAGGGTCGGGTCGCCCCCGAGCGGGGCTACGACTTCCGGCCGGTCCATGCGCTGCAGTACCCCCGGGGGGGGCTGCTGGGCAAGGTGCGCTTCGCCTGGGGCCTGCTCAAGGCGATCTGGGCCACCCGGGGCCCGCTGAGGGCAGACGCGGTGGATGTGGTCCTCGGGGTGGGGGGCTACATCAGCGCGCCCCCGGTCCTCGCGGCCTGGACCCTGCGGCGGGGGGCGGCGGTGCACGAGGCCAACGTGGTGCCGGGCCTGGCGAACCAGCTGTGTGCACGGGTGTCCGATCTGGTGCTGCTCACCTACGAGCGCACCCGGGAGCGGATCCCCGGCGGGGCCCCCAAGCACCTCGTGGGGGTGCCGATCAACACCGCGGTCCTCGAGGGGGATCGCGGAGCGGCGGCGGCGAGGTATGGGCTCGATCCCGAGCAGACCACGGTGTTGTTCGTCGGTGGATCCCTGGGGGCCGAGCGGATCAACGAGCTGGCCCTAGCCTGTGCGAGGCTGCCGGATCGGGCGTTCCAGGTGCTGCACCTCTGCGGACGCAGGTACCACGAGGCGGTCTCCGCTGAGCTGGGCGAGCCCCCGCCGGGGGTGTGCCTGGTCGACTACGAGGATCGGATGTCGGACGCCTACGCGGGCTCCGATCTGGTGGTCTGTCGCGCGGGCTCGTCGACCCTCGGGGAGCTGGCGGCGGTGGGCCGGGCCAGCCTGCTCGTGCCGAGCCCCAACGTCACCGAGAACCACCAGGAGGAGAACGCCCGGGGGCTGGCGGCGGTGGGGGCCGCCGAGGTGCTGGTCGAGCACGGCTGGGACATCGACGCCGCGGTGGCCACGGTGGTGACCCTGGCCCACGATCGAGGCCGGCTGGAGGAGATGGGGCGGGCCGCCCACAGCCAGGCCCGCCTCGATGCGGCTCAGCGCGCCGCGGATCTGGTGGAGGCGTTGGTCAAGGACGGGTGAACGGCCTGCGCCCGTCCACCAGCGCCGCGGCCCCCTCGAGGATCAGCGCCACCACCACCGCGACCCGGGGGACCCGGCGCAGGGGGCGGGACCGCGACCCGGCCCCCCCCGCTGGGCTCGGCACAGAGCCCCTCGATCGCTGCGAGCCCGGCCCCGGCGCTGGCGGCCATGGCCTCGGCATGGGGCAGCAGGGCCCGGGCCGCGTCGGTGGGCACCAGCCCCCGGCGGGTGCGATCGAACAGGGGCATGCCCAGCGACTCCTCCAGGGCTGCGATGTGACGCGACAGGGTCGCCTGGCTGTGACTCTCGATCACCCTGAGGTGGTGGCGGCGGGGCTGCGGGACGAGTCCTGGCCGATCGCGCTGCCGGTGCACGTGCTGCGGCACCCCGAGCACGGCACGTTCGTGATCGACACCGGCGTCGACGCACAGATCGCCGCGGGCGAGCGGGGGGGCACCCGGGGGCTGGTGCGCTCCTTCCTCAAGGCTCTCCAGCACGAGGTCACGCCGGAGCTGCCCTCAGAGGGTTCGGGAGAGGAAGCGACGGACGATGGGGTGCTCTGAGTGCAGGAAGACAGGCAGCGGGGCATAGGCGACCAGCCGGCCCTGCCACAGCATGCCCACCCAGTCTGAGATCCGCACGGCCTGCACGATGTCGTGGGTGATCACCACGAAGGTGATCCCGAGGCGCTCCTTCATCCGCAGGATCAGATCGTCGATGGTGGTGGAGGTCATTGGATCGAGGCCCGAGTTGGGCTCGTCGAACAGCACCACCTGGGGCTCGAGCACGATGGCCCGGGCCAGGGCCACCCGCTTGCGCTGCCCCCCCGACAGAGCGGACGTCGGGCGATCGTGGAGCTCCGGCATCTCCACCAGCTCTAGCACCTCTTGAGCGCGGGCGCGCCGCTGGGCTGCGGTCAGCCGGGTGTGGTACCGCAACGGGAACGCGATGTTCTCACCGGCGGTGAGATCTTCGAACAGCGCGCCGTGCTGGAACAGCATGCCGAAGCGCTTGCGCACCTGCAGCTTCTCCTCCGGCGTCGCGATCGCCATGTCGATCCCGTCGATCCACACGTGGCCCGAGTCGGGCCGGAGCAGCCCCACGATGTGCTTGAGCAGCACGCTCTTGCCACAGCCCGACGGGCCGAGGATCGCGGTGGTCTTTCCCTGGAGGATGTCGAGGGAGACACCATCGAGCACCACCAGATCCCCGAACGACTTGCGCAGCTCCTCGATCCGGATCGCGACGGGATCGGGCACCAGGGTCCGGCTCACGCTGGTCCGATCAGGGCTCAACCGAACAGCAGCTCCGACAAGAGGTAGTTGAGGATGGCACAGCTGACCGCGGCCATGACCACGGCGGCGTTGGTGGCGCGGCCCACCCCAGAGGCCCCCGCTCCGCTGGTGAACCCGTGGTAGCAACTCAGCACACAGATCACCAGGCCGAAGACGAACGCCTTGACGGCGCAGTACACCAGATCCATGGCGTGGGTGGTGGCGGTGGCCTGCTCGAGGAAGGTGTGACCGTCCAGCCCCAGCTGGGTGATCGCGACCCCGTAGGCGGAGACCACCAGGGTGAAGATCGAGATCATCGTCAGCGCGGGCAACACCAGCAGGATCCCCAACAGACGGGGGGTGATCAGGAACCAGTATGGATCGATGGCCATCACCTCTAGCGCGTCGATCTGCTCCTGGATCCGCATCACCGCGATCTGGCTGGCCATCTCCGTGCCCGCCTTGGCCGCCACCATGCTCGCGACCATGATCGGGGCCATCTCCCTCACCCCGGCCAGGGCCACGAACATGCCCACGTACCGCTCGGCATGGATCGTGGAGAACGCGCTCGCGCCCTGGACGGAGAGGTTGGTGCCCACGAAGACGCTCACCACCAACAAGATGGGCAGGCTGTTTACACCGATCCGGTGGGCCTCCTCCAGGGCCCGGCCCACGGGCAGCGGGTTGGACACGGTGCTCCACACGATCTGTCCGAGGAACCGACCGAAGCGTGCGAGCCCAGGGAGCAGCGACATCGATGTCCCCTGATGCGTGCGCGCCGGATCGGTCACGTCCCGGCGGATCGGGGCCCGCCGGCTCCCTGGCGGGGCCCGCCGGCTCAGTGGGGCACGCCGAACAGGGCCGAGGTCAGGAAGTAGTTGACCACGATGAAGGTGGTGGCTGAGGTCACCACGGTGCGGTTGACCGCGCGGCCGACGCCGGGTGCCCCCCCCGAGGCGAAGAAGCCCTCGTAGGTCGCGACCAGGCCGATGATCGCCCCGAACACCAGCGCCTTGATCTGGCCCCCGATCAGGTCCATGCCGCCGGTCATAGACCACAGCTCGCTCCAGTACAGCGTGCCGGGGTGCCCCTTGATCCACACCGCGGAGACGAAACCTCCACCGATCCCGCCGAGGGAACCGAGCAGGTTCAGCAGCGGACACGCCAGCAGGATGGCCGCCAGCCTGGGCACCACATGGATCCGTATCGGATCGATGGCCATGACCTCAGTGGCGTCGATCTCCTCGTGGATCCGCATCGCACCGAGCTCAGCGGCGAAGGACGAGCCCCCCTGGGCCGCGACCAGCACGCTGGCGAGGACAGGGGACAGCTCCCGGAAGGTGGCCACGCTGATGAGGGGAGAGAGGTACTGCTCCGCCTCGAAGATGGAGAAGATCACGAGCCCCTGCAGCGCCATGACCATCCCCAGGGGGGTGGTGGTGGCGAGGACCGGTAGGGCGCAGCGGCTGCACAGCAGCCAGACCTGCCGGCTGATCTCCTCGATCTCCCACGGGGGCGTGATCAGGCGCCGGATCACCCTCGTGGTGAACAGCCCGAACCTCCCGAGCGCTGCAAGCCGGTCGAACAGGTGCACTTCGTTGCGAGATAACCGGACGATGTCGCGTTAGCCCCCGGAGGAGGATGGGTCCGTGGAGCCGAAAGACGGGACGACAGACGATCCAAGCGGATCGCCCGGGGTGAGCGAAGAGCCCCTGTTCGGAGAGCACCCGACCGATCCCTCGGGGGGCACCAGCGCCCGGGTGCGGCGCTTTGCCCGGAGGTTCATGGATCGCAGGGAGCTCGCGGAGGACACCAAGGAGCTGCTGGCCGCGGTGCTGAACTCCTCCGACAAGGCCAAGACCGAGGCCGTCCGGATGGTCGCCCGGGAGGTCCGGACCTACCTGTCGGAGCTCAAGCTCAAGGAGGATCTGCTCGATCTCATCCGGAGCCACTCCCTCGAGATCTCGATCTCCCTCAAGCCCCTGGCCCCGGACGAGCCCGCCCCCGCCAAGAGCCACAGAGAGCCCAGGGAGGGCTAGCTGGGCCGCGTAACCTTCGTGCGACGCGCCGTCGGGTATGATCGCTGCTGTGGGTCCCCACGGCATCTCGCCCCTGGGGCATGGGGCCGGTTCATGCGCTACGAGATCGGTGTCGGCGGGTTGTTGTTGGTGGCCATCGCCATGACCGGGGTGATGGCCCTGAAGATCGGAGCGCTGGAGCTCGGCGACACCATCGACGTGAGCGTCCCCATGTCCGACGCCGCCGGCCTCGACGAGGGCTCCGAGGTCTCCGTCGCGGGGGTCCGGGTGGGCTCGGTGGGCTCGATGTACCTCGCCGGTGGGCTCGCGATGGTCACGATCCACCTCGATCCCCGTGCCGCGCTCCGCCAGGACGCGGTGGCGCGGGTGCGCATGGAGTCGCTGCTCGGCACCAAGTACGTCGAGCTCACGCCGGGCTCGCCCGATGCCCCCCTGCTGCGGGACGGTGATGTGCTCGATCCAGTGGGGGAGCAATTCGAGATCGACGAGCTGCTCGAGGCGCTCCACCCCCTCCTCGACGTGCTGGAGCCCGAGGAGCTGTCGTCGGGCTTTGCCGCGGTGCTGCAGACCCTGCAGGAGGATCCAGATCGCCTGGATCGCATGCTCACCAACCTCGACACCACCCTGATCCATGCCTCGAGCGCAGCCGAGGATCTGCCCCTGCTCACCGCGGACGCCCGGCTGACCCTGTCGAGCACGCGCTCGATGGTCGAGCAGATCGAGGCTCGGTCGGTCCACGCGGGGCAGATCCTGACCCGGGCGGATCGGCTCCTCGGCGATCTCGAGGCGGCTGCCGAGCCCCTGCCCGAGACGATCTCCGAGGCTCAGCTGCTGGTGTCCGAGGCCCGCGACGCCCTGGCGTCGGTGCAGGGCGCGACCGAGCGCCTGGACGAGGCGATGGAGATGCTCAAGGGCTTCTCCCCGGACGAGGTCGAGCGGATCCTGCAGGACGAGGGGATCCGGGTCCGGTTGTCGGGCGGGCGGTGGGATAAGTAGGGTCGCCAGAGGAGAGATCCATGTGGCTGATCCTGGTTGCTTCGCTGTCCCACGCCCAGGCCCCGGGCTCGTCGCTCGGCTCCGTCGGCCCCGCCGGTGAGCCGCGGTGGGTGGTGGCCGACACCGAGTCCCAGCGCTTCCCCACCGGTGAGGAGCCCGGCCCCAGCCTGAGGGCCGGCGACGAGGTCTCGCTCGTCTTCACCGAGGGCGATCGGATCCGGATCAAGAAGGGGGATCGCTACGGTTGGATCGCCGCCAGCGCGGTGACCGATGAGCCTCCGGCGATCGAGGTGCCCCTCGGCGACAACCCGCTGCTCAACAACCCGCTGCTGGCCTCGCCAGCCCTGGAAGGTGGCCCCCCGAGCCTGGGCGCGGGCCTGGGCGCGGGCGCGGGCGCGGGCGCGGGCGCGGGCGCGGGCGCGGGCGCGGGCGCGGGCGCGGGCGCGGGCGCGGGCGCGGGCAGCAACTAGGTGGGCCGGCTGCTCGCGATCTTCGCGGGCTGCAGCGCGCTGCTGTTGGTGCCTCTGGCGCTGTCTGCGCCCACCGCCTGGCTGTTGGTGGCTCCGGTCCACCTCGCCCTGGCGGGGCTGACCTGCGCTGGAGGCCTGGTCGACGGGATCGCAGGGCGTCCTGAGGGCGCACGTCGCTGGGGCCTGTTCTATCTGCTGGCGTCCCTGGCGATGGTCGCCGCCCTCGAGCTGGGGGGCATGCTCCGGGCGCCCCGGCTGATGGGGGTGGCGGTGCCCGGGCTGTACTGGGGCGGTGCCTGGTGCCTGGTGCTGACCTGGGGGTGGTTCCCTCCGGTGTTCTGTGGGGGCATGGGGGTCGTAGGGGAGCTGCGCCGTCGCCGCCGGACCCACCGGGTGCTGCGCCGCAGGCGAGCCCAGCGCACGCGCTGAGCGGCCCCGTCGGGTGAGCGGCCCCGTCGGGTGAGCGGCCCCGTCGGGTGAGCGGCCCGGCCCCGTCGGCGGCTCCGTCGGCGGCCCCGTCGGGTGCGGGGCCCCGTCGGCGGCCCTGTCGGCGGCTCCGTCGGCGGCTCCGTCGGCGGCCCCGTCGGGTGCGGGGCCCCGTCGGCGGCCCTGTCGGCGGCTCCGTCGGCGGCCCTGTCGGGTGCGGGGCCCCGTCGGCGGTCTTGTCGGCGGCTCCGTCGGCGGCCCTGTCGGCGGCCCTGTCGGGTGCGGGGCCCTGTTGGCGGTCTTGTCGGCGGCCCTGTCGGCGGCTCCGTCGGGTGTCGGCCGCTAGCTGTAGCGGCTGAACAGCGGGAGCTGGGCCTCGCGGGGGCGCGGTGCCGGGGGCTGTGTGTGGGGACGTGCAGGGGGCCGTGCGCGTCGGGGGGGCTTGCTCGGCTCGGTCGGCGCCCGCACCTCGACGGGCCCCATCGGCTGGCGCTGGCTAGCGACGCAGACCTCGACTCTGCGTAGCCCGGCCCGGTGGAGCCCCCGCGCCGCCGCCGCCAGCGCGAGCTCGGGGCGGTTGTTCTCCTCTGAGAGGTGGGCCAGGATCAGGTGCTTGAGGCGGGGGGTGGCGCTGGCCGCGACCAAGGCCTCGGACTCGTCGTTGGACAGGTGGCCGTGGGCGCTGCGCACCCGCTGCTTCAGGGCCCAGGGGTAGGGGCCGTCCATCAGCATCTGCTCGTCGTGGTTGAACTCCAGCACCGCGACGTCGCAGCGGCTCAGTTGCTGCTCGACCAGCCGGGTGGTGCGCCCCAGATCGGTGATCACCCCCACGTTGACGTCGTGCAGGCTGATCAGGTAGCCGACTGGATCCGCGACGTCGTGGGGCAGCCGGAAGGGATCGATCTTCAGCGCGCCCAGCGTGAACGAGATCCCCGCGGCGATCGGGACGACGTCGGCGGGGGCGCAGCGGGGGTTGAGGTTGGAGGCGGTGCCCCGGGTCATGTGGAAGGGGACGGGCTTGCCCTGGCGCTTCCGGAGGCGATCGCTCAAGATCCGCGCCGAGGCGACATGATCGGTGTGCTCGTGGGTGATCATGACCCCGTTGATCCGCACCTTCCCGAGGCCGATCTGATCCAGCCGCTGCAGCACCTGCTTGGTGGACAGGCCACAGTCGATCAGCACCCCCTGGGTCGGGCTGCCTACATAGGTGCAGTTGCCCCTAGAGCCGGAGGCCAGGTTCGCGACGACGACATCGCGGTGGAAGAGGAGATCCATGGCCTCTGGGGAGCGGCAGTCTCCTGGAGTCTAACCGAGGATCGGAGGGTGCCTGGGCTACTGAGCCCACCGGCGGCGGTGGAGCTCGGCGAGGTACCCCGCCGTCCGGGGGGTTGGCTGCTGCTCCCAGGCGGCCTCGGCCCACCGCAGCGCCTCGGCGAGGTCTCCGGATCGCTCGGCCTCCACCGCGCGGGTGGTCAGCGCCCGCGCGGTGCCGTCGGGTGCGTTGGGGTAGACACGGCGCTCGACCAGGGTCGGCAGGGGATCGATCTGCAGGGTCAGATCCTCGACCAGATCCTGGATCGCCAGCCCGCCCGCGGAGCGGCCCAGGGCTGCGCTGCCCCGCTGCTGCCCTGCTGTGTCGAGATCCTGGCTGCCGGAGCCGATCAGGTGGGCGAGCACCCGGCCCCGATGGATCACCGCCACCACCGCGTAGGCGTGGGCCACCACGGTGGTGCGACGCCGGACCCGTGCGGCCTCGTCGCTGGCGATCTCCTGTCGGGTCCAGGACTGATCGTCGCCACAGGCAAACAGCTCGAGGTGTGTCTCAGCGCGGGGATCCACCCGCAGGGCCTCGACCCGTCCCAGGCGCTGAGCCAGCGTGTCGGCGGTCTGCTGGCAGTGGCGATCCCGGGCGATGACCGCGACGGCGTGCGCGGGCAGGTGGACCGCGGGGGTTGCCGGGAGCTCGAGCTGGATCTGGGTCGCGCACCCGCCGAGGGTGAGTGCAGTGAGGAGAGCGCACGTTCGCATCGAGGGTCCCTGACCTCAACAGTGTATCAGCCTCCACCTCCCCCCGAGGGTCCGGGGACAGCCACGGATCCTCTAGATAGGGAGGGCAGCCAGGCGGGAGGCTCTGTGGCCCAAAAGATCGGCATCTGCACCGGAGGGGGCGACGCCCCTGGTCTCAACGCGGTCATCCGTGCGTTCGTGAAGCACGGGGTGAGGCACCACGACTGGGAGATCGTGGGCATCGAGGACTCGTTCAACGGCCTGCTCTCCGAGCCGATGCGGCTCCAGCGGCTGGATCTCCAGTCCTGCAAGGGGTTGTTGCACCGCGGCGGCACGGTGCTCGGCACCACCAACCGCGGCGATCCCTTTGCGTTCCCGGGCGAGGGGGGCGCCCTCACCGATCGCTCCGGGCAGCTGGCGGCGGCGGTCGAGTCCTTGGGGCTTGAGGGGATCGTGGTCGTCGGGGGGGACGGCACTCAGGCGATCGCCCTGCGCCTGATGGAGGAGCGGGGTGTGCCGGTGGTGGGGGTGCCCAAGACCATCGACAACGATCTGTCCGCCACCGATCTGACCTTTGGGTTCATGAGCGCGGTGGAGGTCGCCACCGAGGCCCTCGATCGCCTGCACACGACCGCTGAGTCCCACGATCGGGTGTTCTTCCTGGAGGTGATGGGGCGCGACGCGGGTCACATCGCCCTGTCCGCCGGGATCGCCGGCGGCGCCGACGTGATCTTGATCCCCGAGATCCCCTACGATCCGGCTCGTGTGGCCGACAAGATCCAGGTACGCCAGGCCCTGGGGCGGCCGTTCTCGATCGTGGTGGTGGCCGAGGGCGCTCTGCCGCTGGGCTCGGGCGACGACCGGGCTGAGCGCCGCCACCGCCTGGCCCGGGCCGGGGGAGCGGCGGCCCTGGCCAAGGCTCAGCTCGAGGGGCGGATCCAGGCGGAGATGCGCTGCTGTGTGCTGGGGCACCTTCAGCGTGGGGGCAGCCCCGTCGCCTTCGATCGGATCCTGGCGACCCGCTTTGGGGTGGGGGCGGCTGAGCTGGTCGCGGCCTCACGCTGGGGCGAGATGGTGTGCCTGCGCGACGGGGCGATCACCGCCGTGCCGATCCGCCGGGCCGTCACCCAGCGGCTGGTGGATCCAGCCGGTCAGCTGGTGCACGCCGCCGCCGCGACCGGGGTCGAGCTGGGGGCCGAGGTGCTGGGGCGATCCTGGGGGCTGCTGGCCGCCTCGGATCAGAACCTGTAGGAGAGCACCCCCAGGGCGCGCACCGAGGTGCCTGCCCAGCCCTGCTCTCCGACGATGAACTGCACGTTGCGATCGGGCAGCATCGCCTGGCCCGCGCCGGGCAGCTGCCCCGCGGCGAGATCCGCGGCCAGCTTCAGGCCGCCGCCGAGGCCGCTGTTCCGGGACCGATCCTGGTACAGCATGGCGAGCTCCAGCCCCCCTGTCACCACCATGGCGGTGGCGTACACGTACCGGGGGTTGGGCTCAGCGTCGCGGGCACAGGACCAGACCTCTCCGCCCTGGCAGGTCAGCTCCAGGCCCGGCACCGCTCCGAAGCGGCCGACCAAGGAGGGGCGCAGGACGAAGGGCTGTAGCCCCTGCACCTCGAACCCCACCCGGATCCCCCCGGTCAACCCCAGGGGCGCGAAGACGTTGACCCCCGAGCGATCCTGGAAGGGCTGGGGGGCCCAGGTGGCGAGGATCCCCAGGGTCATCGGCCCGGCGGGGATCCCCAGCGAGACCTCGGTGGTGGGGGCGAGGCTCTGGCTGGTCTCTCCGAGCCAGCGGCTCCCCCCCAGGCCCAGCTCGAGCTCGGTCGACTGCAGCTTGTTGGAGCCCGAGCCGTACAGGGTGGGCTCCAGGCTGAGGACCTCGCCGGCCTCGACGTTGACGAAGACGCCGTTGATCGTGTAGCTGCCCGCGGGCAGGCCCAGGGTGTGGGGGAGCGCGACGCTCACCCCCGACAGCCGCTCTGAGAGCTTGTTGAAGTAGTTCTTCAGATCGGGATCGAACAGTGTGCTCTCGAGCACCAGAGACAGCTCGGTCTCGAGCCCGGGCCTGGAGCCGGTCAGCTCGACGAGCCCGAAGCTCTCCCGGTAGAACGCGAGCAGATCGTGGGTTTGGCTGAACTGCTGGGGATCGTCGCTGTTCAGCCGGGCCTGCTCCGCGGCCTGTCGGGCCCCCACCAGATCGCACAGCTCGTAGCGGACCTTCGCCAGCAGGAACCAGGCCTCCGCGTCCCGTCGTCCGTCGTCGGTCTGGACGGCCATCTCCAGCTGCTCCACGGCGTCCTCGTACCACTCCCGCTTGATGAAGAACCTGGCTTGATCGAGGTAGCTCCTGAAGTCGTCCGACCGTGTCTCAGCCGCCATCGCGGAGGTGGTGAGCCACAACAGCATCACGGGCCTGTCCTTTCTGGTGGGGTCCAGCCCGCGGCCTCGAGCAGGGCCGCGGTGCAGGGGTGGGAGGGGCGCCACCCCTGGGTCTCGAGGGCAGAGGTAACCAAGCGCTCCACGACCTGTCCCCCATCGATCACCACGACACGATCGCACACCTTGGCGATGGTGGACAGATCGTGGGAGACGAGGACCACCGAGCAGCTTGGCCCGACGCGCTCCAGCAGCAGCGCGACCATCGATGCCTTCACCGCGGCGTCGAGGCCGCTGGTGGGCTCGTCGGCGACCAGCAGCTGGGGCCTCGCCAGCATCACCCGCGCCAGCCCCACCCTGCGCTGTTCTCCGCCCGAGAGCTCGTGGGGTAGGGCGTCGAAGCGGTCGCCGAGGCCTACCTCCTCCAGCGCGGCGGCGGCCACCCGCCGGGGGGGGGCCTCGGGCTGGTGCAGCGCGGCGCTGTCGGCCAGCAGGGCGCCGATGGGCACGTCGGCGTGGAGCATCGCCCGGGGATCCTGAAACAAGATCTGGGCTCGACGGCGGGTCCGGCGCCAGCGGCCCCGGCTCCACCGTGCCGTCTCCTCCCCGAAGAGCTGGATCGAGCCCCGGTCTATGGGGATCAGCCCTAGACCACAGCGGATCAGGGTGGACTTGCCCGAGCCTGAGGGGCCGACGAGCCCCAGCCGTTCCCCGGCCTCGATCGCCAGCGACGCGCCGTTGACCGCCCGGTGGATCCGCCTCAGGGGCCAGCGCCCGATCCGGAACGACTTGTGCAGCTCGGTCAGCCTCCAGGTGATCACCACGCCCCCCGCCGCGCCGCGTCCACCAGGCGCTGACCGGCCAAGGTGCTCGGCGTGCCCGACGCGAGCTCCTCCCTCGACCAGCTCTCCACCAGCCGGCCCGCGTCCATCAGGTGGATCCGGTCAGCGATGCCCCCGATCAGCCCGAGATCGTGGGTCACCACCAGGACGCCTAGCCCGTCGTCGGCCAGGGTGCGGAGCACCCGGACCAGGCGCTGCTGGATCGTGGCGTCGAGCCCGGTCATCGGCTCATCCGCGACCAGAAACGCGCTGCCCCGGGCCAGCACCTGGGCGATCGCGACGCGCTGGGCCATGCCACCGGAGAGCTGGTGGGGGTACAGCCGATCGATCCGGCGCGCCTCCGGGGGATCAAACCCCGCCCGGACCAGCCAGGGCACAGCTTCGGCGCGGCTGGGCCTGGGGCGGCGGGCCTCTCGGGCGGCCAGGGCCGCGGCGCTGCGCACCTGGTACCCCACCTGTCGCAGTGGATCGAGCGCAGCCGGCGCGTTCTGGGCGAGGTAGCCGACCAGCCGACCCCGCACCCTCGAGAAAGCCCGATCCCGAGCCCGCCGTGGGGCCGCTGCACCGAGGATCGCGTCGTAGGGGCGCACGATCCCCTCGGGGGCGGGCACCCTCAGCTGGGCCGAGATCACCCCCGGCGCCAGATCGACCAGGCCCAGCAGCGAGCGGCAGGTCAGGGTCTTGCCTGAGCCGCTGGCGCCCACCAGCCCGGCCAGCTCCCCGGCGGACACCGACAGGCTCACCCGATCCACCAGGGTACGGGGCCCCACCCGGATCACCAGCTCCTCGAGGTGGAGCACGTCAGGCATCTCCGCGCTCCGCGAACAGCCGGCCTGCGGCGGAGGTGGCGACCACCGTGAGCCAGATCGCCGCCGCCGGTGCGAGGAACGAGGCGCCGGCGCCCCGCCCCCAGTCGAAGATCAGCATGTTGCCCCACGAGGGCATCGGCTCGCGCACCCCCAGGCCGCCGAGGTACGACAGGGTGCACTCCAGCACCACGAAGCTGCCGAAGGTCGCCAGCAGCTGGCGTGCGATCGAGCGCCCACAGGCCGCCCCGACGAGGTGGGCCAGCAGCAGCCGGGGCAGCGGGACACCGTGGGCCCTCGACGCGAGCACGAACTCTGCGCTCTTCAGCTGCTCGATCCTGGCGAACACGATCTCAGCGAGGGGGGGGACCCCCGCGACGCCCGCGGCCAGGGACAGCTGCAGCGGGCCCGAGCCGTAGACCGTGCACACCAGCAGCACCAGCACCAGCCGTGGCACTGAGGCGATGGAGCCAAGGAGGAACCGGATGAGAGCCGCGGTCACACCTCCGTTCCACCCCGCCAGCGCCCCCAGGGACACCCCCACCGAGCCAGCGACGGCACAGGCCAGCAGGCCCGGGGCTGCGAACGCCCTCGACGCCAGCAGCGCTCGCCAGAACACGTCTCGGCCGAGGTGATCGGTCCCCAGCGGGTGTGCCAGGGAGGGGGGCAGGCCCCGGGAGGCTGGATCCACGTCGGCGCCGACGGGGTAGCCCGACCACGGCGCTGCGGCGGCGATCCCCAGCACCAACACCAGGACGAGCGCGCCGAGCACGCCCTCGGGGCGGGGGCGACGGAGGCTCGCCCCCATCGAGGCCAGCACCAGGCGCAGCCCGATCATGTGGCCCCCCGCAGCCTTGGATCCACCGCCAGCCGCACCGCGTCGGACGCCAGCCGGACGAGGCCCACCGCCGCTGCGGCGAGCAGGGCCAGGGCCATCGCCAGATCGTAGTCCCGCAGCAGGGCCGCCTCCCAGAGCACCGAGCCTGCGCCGTTGAGCAGCAGGACCTTCTCGACGATCACGATCCCGCCCGCGAGGAAGGCCGCCCGCTCGGCGAGGGTCGAGGCGAGGGGGGGCAGCAGGTTGAGCGCGATGTGGGGCCACAGGGGCGCGCCCCGGGCCCGGGCGGCGTCGACATACGCGCTGCGCCGGATCCGAACCAGCGCCTCCTCCACCTGAGCGTGGACCTCCGACAGGCTGCCCGAGCCCACAGCCAGCAACAGGATGGACAGCTGCGTCCGCAGCGCAGACGGCTGATCCGGGAGCGCAAACCAGGGGGGCCGCTCGATGTAACCTGCCGTCATCAGGGCGAACGCGCCCTCATTGAGGCCCGTCACCGTCGCATGCGCCAGCAGGAAGATCGGCACGATGCTGATCCCCTGGATCAGGATCCTGGGGGCGGAGGGCCGCTCGGCGGTCCACCACGCCAGCGCCGTGCCCCAGGCCATGGCGCAGCTCAGGGCCGCCAGCACCCGCCCTAGGGAGTACAGCGCCGGGCCCCGGATGACGTCGATCACCGGCTGGCCCGGGCGATATGCCAGGCTGGTCCCAAGATCCAGGGTGAGGATCCGACTCAGGTAGTGCAGGTAGCGCTCGTGCAGGGGGCGAGAGAGCCCCCACTCCGCCTCGAGCTGCGGCCGCAGCTCCTCGCCGTTGGGGATCAGGCTGATCGGATCGCCGGGCGCGAGCACCAACAACAACCCGACGAACGCGATCGCACCCAACAGGGTGGCGAGGAAGACGACGATCCGGAGCACGACAGCGCGCGCTGCGGTCACTGCCCGAACACCCAGTCCGATGCCCAGGTGAAGAAGTAGAAGGGGTGGATCATGCTCACGTTCTGCACCCGGGTCGACAGCGCGGCGTAGTTGTCGAGGGTCCAGAGGAACACCATCGGGTGATCCTTTGCGATCCGGGCGTGCACGTCGCGCAGCAGGGCCTTCTTCTGCTGGGGATCGGCGGCCAGCTTGGCTTTCTCGAGCAGATCATCGACGCCCGCGTTGTGGTAGCCGATGAAGTTCCGGCTCCCGTCCGAGTGGAACTGCTCGTAGATCTCCTCGCTCCGATCGAAGGACCACTGGGACAGGATGATGTCGAAGTCGTGATCGCGCCAGACGCGCTCGCGGTACTCTGCGATGCCGAGGAACTCGGGCTCGATGGTGACGCCGAGCTCGGCGAGCTGCGACTGGACGTTGATCACCACGTCCATCGCGGTGTCGAGGTTGGACAGAGTGACCAGCTTGAGCCTGAGCTCCTTGCCGTCGGGCCCGATCCAGCTCTGCCCTGGGCGGGTGTAGCCCGCCTCAGTCAGCAGCTCCGCGCCCCGATCCGGATCCCGGGTCAGGGGGGGCACGTCGTGGTTGTAGAACGGAGAGCTCCGGACGAAGGGTCCGCTGACCCGATCTCCGGTTCCGATCGGCTCGAGCAGCTGATCGACGTTGATCATCAGCGCCAGAGCCTCCCGGACCCGGGCGCTCGACAGCGATCTGTGTGGGCGCTGGTTGAGGCCGAAGTACCACCAGGAGTTGGTCTGGTAGGGGTACAGCTCGACCTTGCGATCGTTCTCCAGGGTGGCCAGATCCCGGGGCAGGACCTGGACCAGGGCCTCCAGGGACTCATAGACCAGCAGCCGGGCCTGGTAGTTCTTGTCCGAGACCTCGCGCATCGCGATCTCGGTGAGCTTTGCAGCGCTCCAGTGGCGATCATTACGCTTCAGGGTGATCGAGTTGTCTCCATTGAACGACTCGAACTTGAACGGCCCGGTGCCGATCGGCTGGGTTCTGAAGCCGTCGGTGCGCTTGATCGAGGTGCTCGGGAACCGGTGAGACGGCAGGATCTTGAACTGGAGCTTGTTCTGGGGCGCGTACTCGGGGTTCGCGAACTCGAGGTGGACGGTGTAGGGGTCTTGGACGATCGCCTTGGTGATCCAGGAGACCCGGCCCGCCTCGCTCGAGGCGGTCGCGGGATCCTTGTAGGCATTGATCGAGAACACCACGTCCTGGGCATCGAAGCCATCTCCGTCGTGCCATACCACGTCCCGGCGCAGCCGGATCGTCATCGAGCGCAGATCTTCGGCCACGGTGAAGGACTCGGCGAGCCGTCCCGTCGAGCGGAGCTCGAAGTCATCGGCGAACAGGCCCTCGAACAGGAGCTCGTTGATCCGGGCTTCGCTCATGGTGGTCGTGAACAGGGGGTTGACGATCCCCGGAGCCCGATCTTCGGCGTAGCGCAGCGGACCGCCCCACGCGGATGTTGCCCACACCGCCAGCATCAGCGCGTGCACGTTGCCCCCAGGGTACGCGAGGTTATCACGGGTTCTCCTTGCTGTCGCCCTGGCGATCCAGGCCGCGGAGGATCGCGAGATCACCGACGATCTCCGTGAGGCCAAGCACCTCGGGCATCTCTTGAGCGAGTAGGTGGAGCGCGTCGAGGGCCTCTCGGGTGTGGCCCAGCCTCAGCCTCGTCTCAGCGAGCAGCGCGAGCAGCGCCGGTCCGTTGGCGGGTCCCAGCTCCTGCGCGTGATCCCGGGCCTGCTCGGTGTAGACCAGAGACTGTCTCGGGTGATCCTCGTCCAGCGCCAGCCTGGCCCGGGTGACGAGCCACTCTTGGCGGAAGCGATGGATCAGCTGTAGATCCTCGAGCAGGGCCTGCCCGTCTTCGTCGGCCAGGGCCAGCAGCTGCTCTCGCCAGCGCGCCAGCCCCGCGTCGAGGAGCCGCATCAGCGCGCGGGCCTGCTCTGGATCGTCGATGGGCTCGGTGTCGCTTCCGACGCCGAGCCTGCGCAGGGTCGGGGAGCGGGCCCCGTACAGCGCAGGATCTCGCCCGCTGGCCACGTCGCTCGCCAGATCGGAGGCGGTGGCCCAGGGCGCGAACAGGCGGCTCTGCAGTGGTGCGTCGGGCTCCGACCAGGACGCGATGGCCTGGGTGGACGAGCCCCCGAGCGTCTCCCCCACCCGCCGCCGCCAGTGATCCGAGAGGCTGCGGTACAGGCAGGGATCCCAGAACCGGCGGACGAAGGTCTCTTCCTTCCTGGTGATCAGGGGTGTGGTGGCCGCCTCCAGCAGCGGAGCCTCGTCGCCCGCCTGGGCGGCGCGGTGGAGCGCCATCCGGCGCCCGAATGGATCTGAGCCGGTGTACTCGAAGGCCGACCGTCCCTGGATCAGGGCCTGGGCCAGGGCGAGCCCGGGCTCTGTGCTGATCCGGCTCGCCCAGCGGATCGTGGTGTCTCCGTCGGTGCAGGCCGAGCTCAGGGCGGCGAGCAGGAGGATCTCGTTGCCCTCGGGCAGCCCGCCCCGCTCCTCCCACTCGGAGAACAGCTGCTCGTGGGCGAGCCCGGAGACGTCGGACAGATCTTCATAGAGCAGGCTCAGCGCGAACTGAGCCCGGGCCCGGGGGGTGGCTCGATCCCCGAAGGCGGCCTCGGCGGCCCGGTAGTCGTGGGCATGCAGCGCGATCCAGCCCTCCCGGGCGCCGCCCTCGACCAGGGCCGCGAACGCCCCGGGCTCGAGCACCACCTCTGAGATCCAGCCGAACTGGTCCAGATCGGGTCTTGGGGTCTCCGTGGTGGCCTCCTTGCCCGGGGGGGTGGAGGCCTCATCGGTCCCACAGCCGATCTGGGACAGCAGGATCGCCGACACGAGCGCTGTGGCGCTCACTGACCCTCGTAGGAGGCCGCGGACGAGCTCGTCGGGTGGCTGTAGAGGTCTGGGTCGAGGTTGACCGGGAACTCCGAGACGTCGACGGTCTCCTCGATCATGGTGACGGTGTCGACCTCGTAGACGCCCCGCTTGTAAGCGATCGAGCCGTTGTAGGTGTGGTAACCGACCTTGAAGACCTCGAGCTGGTAGTCGACCTTCTTGTCGAGACGGGTGCGCCTACCGTCCTCCTCCCGGAGGTAGTTGATCAGGAACCAACCCTCGCGATCGGTGACCAGGTAGACATCGCCGGGGCTCAGAGAGACCACCGCCC
>DRPG01000183.1 GCA_011376105.1 Deltaproteobacteria bacterium | reverse complement strand
AGCCAGGCTTGGAGATCGGAGCCTGGAGGGGACGAAGACACGCTCACCCTGGGCTGAACAGGATCGAGTAGCGGATCCCCGCGGTCATCTGGGGGCCCAGGGGCTCATACCGGAGCTCGGGCAGCACCGCCTTGATGCAGTCCCGCAGATCGAGATCGTTCATCGTGTCGGCCTGGATCTCGGGGGGCTCTAGCAGCTCGCCCTGAGGCCCGACCGCCACATAGACCATGTACTTGCCCGACAGCCCCGGCCGTGCCCCGAGGCGCTGGACATAGCAGGCGTTGATCCGACCCTTGATCTTCTGCAGCGCCGCGTCAGCCTTGACCTCGTCGATGTTGCCGCCGGCGGTGGCCACCGTGGGGGAGCCAAAGAAGATCCCCCGGGGCATGCCGCCCTCGTCCACCGAGTTGACCGGTAGCGGGCCTCCATCCTTGAGCTTAGCCAACCCAACCTTGGCCGCCCCGGCCTCTCGGGCCAGATCCACCATGTCGACCACCGTGCCGTACTCGACGTCGACATGCGCATCCACGAACACGTTCTTCTTCTCGCTGGAGCGCAGCCGACGCTGCAGCTCGTAAAACATCTTCTCCTTGGTCATCGCCCGGCGGTTGAGCGCGATCTTGCCGTCGTCGTAGACCGCGATCAGCAGCTGCTCTACGTCGGTCCTGTTCTCCTGGATCGGGGCCTTGGAAGAGGGCAGCTTCAGCCCCATCTCCTCGATCTGGATCGGGATGTTGACCATCATGATGATCAGGACGACGAGCACGATGTCGATCAACGGGGTCATGTTGATGTCGCTCATCGTGCCGCTGGCACCAAGCTGCGCACCCATCGCTACTTCTCCTTGCCGGCGGCGAGGAAGACCGAGGTGTAGTTGCTCTCGGACAGGGCATCGAGGACCACCCGGACGTCACCGTAGGACAGGCTCCGATCGGCCTTGATCAAGACCTTGCGCTCGGACGGGTTGGGGCTGCTCAGGATCTCGTCGCGGACCGCCGCCACCAGCGCATCGGTCTCGGTGTAGAACTCCTGATCCACCGCCCACTCACCCGCGCTGGTCAGCGAGATCACCACGTGCTGTCCGGCGTCGTTGACCGTGACCGTCGAGGTGGCCATCGGCAGATCCACCGGCAGGCCCGACGACAGCATCGGCGTGATCACCATGAACACGACCAACAACACCAAGACCACGTCGATCAGCGGCGTGACGTTGATGTCGGCCATGGGGCCGGCGCCCTTGCCTCCGAGGCTCGCCCCCATCTACTTGGCCGCGCCGCGCAGCGAGGTCTGGTTGAGCTTGGCGGCCCACTGCACGATCTCGGCCTCGGAGCTGTTGAGCTCGTCGCTCACCTTGGCGATGCGGTAGTTGAAGTAGTTGAACAGCCAGACCCCGACGACCGCCACCCCGATGCCCACCCCGGTGGTGATCAGCGCCTCGGAGATCCCCGCGGAGATGGAGGCGAGGCCGGAGCCGGCCTCGGCCATGCCCTGGAACGCGTTGATGACCCCGAAGGTGGTGCCGAACAGGCCGACAAACGGAGCCGTCGAGCCGGTGGTGGCGAGGATGGTCATGCCGCGCTGGAGCTTCGCGAGCTCCTCCCCGTGGGCCTTCTCCACCGCGCGCTTGGCGTTCGCGAGGGAGAACTGATCGACGCCGCCCTCGAGCTCGGCCAGGCCGGCGCGGAGCAGGGAGGTCAGGTAGCCCGCCTTGAACTGCTCGTCTTGTGCGATGCGGAGCGCACCGGCGGCGTCGCCCTGCTGGAGGGGCCCGATGATCTCGTTGCGGAGCCGGATCGACTGCCCTCGGGCCCGCCTGAACGCGATCAGCCGCTCGACCATCACCACCAGGGTGGCGAGGAACATCATGAGGAGGGTGATGATGACGGCCCGGGCGATGAAACCGGAGTGAGCCCAGATTTCAGCCAGCGTAAAGCCTGATGCCATCTCTTCTTCTGCGTGGGCCAGGCCTTCCAGCAGCAACAGCAGCATGGGTACGTCTCCAGTTCGATGATTCGGAGGGCGGAAGCCTAGCAGGAGAAGCGTCGCCCGTCACGGAATCGACACGAGGTTCACTTCATCTGGTAGGTCACAGCGATGATGGTCTGAGCCTTGATCTTGTTCCGACCGTCGCGCGGAGGGTACCAGCGCCACTTGAGGAGCGCAGCCTTGGTCTCGGGATGGAACGCCTGGGGGCACGACTCGACGCGCACATCATAGGGCACCCCGGACTCATCGATGAACACCCGAGCCTTGCAGCGCTGGGTGCCCAGGTTCAGATCCCGGGCTGCGTCTGGATAGCGGGGCTGGACGCGCTTCTTGGCCTCGAGCTCGGAGTGGTGGAACACCCGCACGCCATCGCCGGTGCCTCCGACGACGCCGCCCTCGACGCCGCCGTGGACCCCACCCGCGACGCCGCCCTCGACGCCGCCCTCGACCCCTGCGGGATCCCCCTTAGGGCGATCCTGCTTCTTGATCTCTTCCTTGACCTCTTCCTTGAGCTCGGTGGGCTCGACCTCTTCATCGGGCTCGTCCGGCTCGTCGTCCTCCTCCTCTTCTTCTTCCTCCTCGACGCTGGGCCCGGGGGGCGGTGGAGGCGGAGGTGGAGGGGCGATGTCGTCGACCTCGTCTTCCATCGAGAGCTCGACCATGTCGATGTCCTCAAGCTCGTCGAAGATCATCTGGGTCGCGGT
>DRPG01000182.1 GCA_011376105.1 Deltaproteobacteria bacterium | reverse complement strand
GTGTCGGGAGGCGGACGTGCCGGTGGCCGCCGCCCGATCCCTGGCCCTGGCCCTGGGCCGGGATCGACCCGCGACGGTGCTGGTGGGCTGGGGCATGACCCGGCGCGCCAACGGTGCCACGATCGTCCGGGCGCTCGACGCCCTGGGGGCGATCACCGGCAACGTCGGGGTCCCGGGCGCGGGCGTATCGTTCTACCACCAGCGCCGTGCCGCGTTCCGCAGCCCCGAGCCCGCCGGGCCCCCCCCACGCCGGATCCCCGAGCCCCTCTTTGGCCGCGCGGTGCTGCAGGCCACCGATCCACCGATCCGGGCGATCTGGATCACCGCGGGAAACCCGGTGGCGTCGCTACCCGACAGCACGTCCGTCGCCGCCGCACTGGATCAGACCGAGCTGGTGGTGGTGGTCGACAGCTTCCTCACCGACACCGCTGAGCACGCCGACGTGGTGCTGCCCACCACCACGCTGCTCGAGGACGACGATCTGCTCGGGGCCTATGGCCACCCCTACCTGGCGGCGTCGACCCCGGCGCTGCCGCCCCCCCCTACGGTGCGCAGCGATCTACGGATCCTGGTGGATCTAGCCGAGCGCATGGGGCTCGACAGCGTGATCGACGGCGATCCCCGCGCCTGGAAGCAGCGGATGATCGCAGGGCTCCAACCCGACGAGATCACCCTGGAGCAGCTCGAGGCCGGCACGGTCCGGCGCCCCGGCGCGCCCCGGATCGTGTTCGAGGGCCGGCGCTTCGAGACCCACAGCGGTCGGGTCCAGCTGATGACCACCCTCGACGCCCCCCCTGCCACCGCACCTCCGAGCGATCGACCGCTGTGGCTGATCTCCGTCTCCGTCGCCGAGGCCCAGTGCACCCAGTGGATCGAGGTCCCCCAGGGCCCGATCCCGGTCACGATCCACCCCGACGCCCCTGGAGCGCTGCCCGACGGCACGATCGCGCGGCTGTCCTCAGCGGTGGGGGCGATCGAGGTCCGGCTGGTGCACGATCGACGCCAGCGCACCGACGTCGCCCTGATCCCAAAGGGGGGCCACGTCCGGCGTGGGCAAGCCGCAAACCTGCTGATCGGGGCCCGCCTCACCGATCTGGGCACCGGCGGAGACCTCCACGGGGAGGCGGTGCGGATCGAGCCCCTCGGCTAGGGTCGCTCGTCCCGGGCCGCAGGCGCCCCGCCCTCCGGCACCGGGGCCCACCGGCTCCCCTGGGCCGGGGCTGCGTCCAGCGCCTCGGTGGAGCCCGGCCCCAGCCCGCCCCGGAGCGCGTGCTCGACGGTCAGCTGGAGCACCTCGATCGCACCGGCGCGCCACGGGGCTCAGACACCCCCCGCACGTCACCACACCGAGGCCGGTCCACCCCGATCCGGGGCCCCGGGGCTCATCCGCCCCCTATCCGGATCGCGTTGCTGTAGATCCAGGGGTAGGACCGAACCAGCGGCTCCGGATCCTCGCCGAGGAACGGGCGGAGGTGGTGGGGCACGATCGAGACCTCGATCCGGTAGGCCCCGGGGCCATCGGTGGGATGGATCCCACACCCCTCACGCCACACGAGCCCGTCCCGGAGCACGGTGACCTGGAGCTCGGGCGCCTGGGGCCCCTGGGGCGATCGAGGATCCAGGGTGGGGCAGGACACGACGAGATCCCCCCCCTCGGGGGCGTCGCCGCCCACCTCGACCACCGCAGCGGGCGTGTCGAGGAACACGTCGAGGCCCTCCGGGGTGCCCAGGATCTCGAAGACGACGAACAGCCTCCCCGCGGCCAGGGCCTGCTGTGCAGCCTCGACGCTGTCGTCGCTCACCAGCAGCCAGTTCGAGAACCAGCTGAGGATCCGCCGGTAGCTGTCGCCGCGCTCTCCATCGCGCAGCTCGAGGTTCAGCACGTTCTGGTGTGCGTCTGCACCGGCCACCCCCACGGTGGGGGCCACCGCCAGCATCGCGTCCCAGCGATCCAGGCTCGGCTGCTGGGGCTCGATGACCCCTAGGGCGAACAGATCGGGGACCCCGGCGGCGTCGGGCGAGGTGAACGCGCCGATGTGCTCGGTCCATCCTAATGGATCGATGCCGAGATCGTCGGCTCGGATCCCTGGATCGAAGCTGGCGTGGAGGTTGAAGATCTCGATCCCCGTCAGGCCGGTGACCTGCTGCTCTAGCAGCTGCTCCAGATCACGCCCCTCGGTGTGGGCCACCAGCACCGTCGCGCCGGCTGACATCAGCGCGTCGATGGCTCCGGCGTCGTCGGAGTTGTACAGGCGATCGTTGTCCTCGGCGGTCGAGGCCACGTGGCGGGCCAGGCCGACGGGCATCAGCTCGTCCTCGATCCCTGGCAGGATCGAGACCGGGCGCCCGTCGTCGCACACGATCTGGCTGGCGATGGGATCGCCACCGGGGCCGGGGATCCAGGTGTCGCCGGGCTGGTGGTGGAACAGATCCTCGAAGGACTGCTCAGCGGCGTGGCTCGGATGATCCGTGAGGAAGGCCACGTCGATGCCCGAGCCACACAGCCCGGCTCTGAGATCCGCGAGACAGTCGGGATCGGGGACGCCCTCGATCAGGGGCGAGCCATCGCAGGCATCGTGGGACCATGGGGAGTGTAGATGGATCACCGAGCGAGCGATCGCCCCATGGTGCCGGGGAGCCACCAGGGACGGGCGCGCCGCAGACCAGCTCGCCTCAGACACGAGCCCCGTCTCGGTCGGCTCCGGGACACACGCCACAAACAAGAACCACACCACCGCTCCCCCCACCCCGGTCCGGATCGCCGGGGGATCCCCCGGGAACGGACCTCCTATCATGGTGCGCTCCCGAGACCCACCCGCAGCAGCCCCGCGATCCCCTCCCCGGCCCTAGACGATCTAAGATCGGGGGATGAGCTCTCTGGCCCCCCTGGCGATCCTGGCCCGCCCCCCCCGCCGACACGGTTGGGGGATCCTGGTCGCCACGGTGTCCCTCGGCTGCGCCCCGCCCCGCTCCGATCCGATGGAGCCGGCGGAGGCAGCCATGTTTCCCCTGACGTTCCCCCCCCCGATCACCGAGCCCGCCGCCGTCGCTGAGAGCTACTATGCGTACTGCGACGGCGCGATCTTCTCGATGGCGGATCTGCTGCTGGCGATCACCAACGGGATGGTGAACCAACAGATCCCCTACAGCCAGCTCCCCGCCGACGAGTGGCGGGACTGCTCGGGCAACTTCCTTCGCCTGTCGAGCTACCTCGCGTCGATCTGTCCGGGCAGCGAGCCCTACCTGGCCGCACCCCCGGGGATCAGCGACTACGAGCCCGGGGGCCCGAACGCCGCCGGGCTCGAGGCCGCGGCCCGGAGCACCCGCGGCCTGGCGCGCTGGTACCACGATCAGGGCCGCTTCGTCCCCATATGGTACGACGACGCACAGGCCCCCGCACAGGCCCCCTCGGATCTAGAGGCCCTGCGCCACCTGATCAAGCCCGGCGCTGTCCTCTGGTTCTCCCACGGCCGCCCCACCCAGGACGGGGGGCTCGCTCAGCTGTTCGTGCGTAACGACGCCCACAACCACATCAGCCACATGGGCACCGTCGTCGGGGTCGAGCACGACGGAGACAGGCAGGTGATCGGGTACGCGATGTACCACGGCCGCAACGTGAACAAGCTGGCCTCGATCACCCTGGGACACCGCTACGAGGGCAGCGGTCAGCGCCCCCCCCTCGGCCATGGCAGCCAGCGTCTGGTGGGGATCGGTGCGCTGCTGCCGATCGCGCCCCCCCCCGAGGATCCATGAGCCCCCGCCCCAGCCCAGGCTGGATCGAGCTCTGGGAGGCCCCCCACCACATCGACTACACCGGCTGCTCCACCGAGTAGACCATGCCCGACGGTCACCCGAGAGGTCGCGAGGGCTCTAGCCTACACGATCTCTGCACGCGGCGCGGATAAGACCCTGCACACCGCGCAGACAAGAGGTGGGGTGTGGGGATCAGGATGATTTGGAGGCTGGGGATCGGTGTGCTCGCGTTGATGCTCAACGCGCTGATCCTGCCCCGGATCCTCTGCGATCCACCTGCTCACCGCCTGTGGTCCGGCGATCGCGACGCCCAGGTGGCCCTGGCGGACACCGTGGCCCGCTATGTCCAGGCCAGCCCCGATCCGATCTACTACCACACAGGGCTCCTTCGCTTCGACGGCCAGTCTGCGGTGGCGATCGATCAGATGGCGCTGCTCGGGCTGGGCCAGGTCGTCACCCGGCACCCTGAGCTCGCCGAGCGCTACCTCCCCGCGATGCACGCCGCCGCCGATCACCTCGCCGACCGGCGGCAGCTCACCTACGCAGCGCACGCCTACGGCAGCAGCGGCCTGGTGCGGCTCGATCCCGGGGAGGGCCACGCCTACCTGGGCTACCACGCCCTGGGGCTGGGGATGCTGCGGAGGATCGAGCCGCAGATGCCCCACGCGGCCCTGCACGATCGGCTGATCCGGGACCTGTCGCGGCGGCTGTTTGCCTCGTCCACCGGCCTGATCGAGACCTACCCTGGGGAGCTCTGGCCTCCTGACGTCTCCGCGGTGGCCGGAGCGATCGGGCTGCACGCCAGCGCCACCGGCGCCCAGAGGCCCGCAGCCCTCGATCGCTGGGCTGAGCGCTTCGTCCGCTGCTCGGTCCATGCAGACAGCGGCATGCTGCGACAGCGGGTCTATGCTTGTGGCCAGGGCAAGCCCCGGGGCTCGGGCACTGCGCTCGCTGCCTACTTCCTGTCGTTCTCCAACCCTGAGCTCTCGCTCCGGCTGCACCAGAGCCTGGCACAGGGCGCAGAGCGCAGCCTGCTCGGCTTCTCCGCCCTGAGGGAGCACCCGGTCGGGTTCTCCGGCCGGGGCGACGTCGACTCGGGGCCGGTCATCGCCGGGGTCTCGATCGGAGCGACGGGGTTTGGCCTCGGCGCAGCGAGGGTCGCCGGCGATCGGGGGCTGTTCGTGCGCCTGCACCGCACCACCCGCTTGTTCGGGGTCTCCATGCCCCACGGGGGCGAGCGGGGCTTCGCGGTGGGGGGGGCGCTGGGCAACGCGCTGCTGCTGGCCATGCTCACCGCCGAGGAGATCCCGTGATCGTCCGTCGCCTGATCCTCCGGCTGTCCCTGGCCGCGCCCATCGTGCTGCTCCACCGGAGCCTGGGGAGCTGGCTGCTGGGGCTCGATCCCATCCATGAGTTGATCTCGGGCCAGCGCTGGCCGGTGGCTGTGGCGCTGGTGGGGCTCGCGGGGCTGAGGCTGCTGTGCTGGTTCGCCCTGGTCCCCTGGATCGTGGGGGGATCCCTGGCGGACTGGCTGAGCGCCAGAGAGGCCGCACGCCCTGAGCCCCGGAGATCGCGGTAGGCTCCGGGCACACGCCTGCGAGGCCGCCATGCTGATCGGGATCTCCGCCGCCCTGGCCGCTCGCCCCCCGGGGCCCCCCGGGGACGGGCCCGGAGCGCCGATCTATGCCCACGATGTCGCGGTGACGCGCCATGGCCGGGGAGGCGAGCGGCTCTGGCTGTACACCCCCGTCGATCCGGTGCCCCCCGAGGCGCCGGTGGTGGTGTACCTGCACGGGTTCGGTCGTCGGCGCCCCGAGCGCTACCACCCGCTGCTGGTCCACCTCGCTCGCAGGGGCTACGCCGTGGTGTTCCCCGCTCAGGGCGGCCCCCTCTCGGTGCGGCGCTACCCCGATCACACCCGGGTCGCCGTCGCCAGCGCCCTACAGGTGCTCTCCTCCCCCGATCACCCCGACCCAGGGGCCCTGGCCCTCGTGGGGCACAGCCTCGGGGGCCTGCTCGCGCTGGAGCTGGCCGCCGCTCCCCAGCGGGCCCCCGCCCTGCCTGAGCCCGCCGCGGTGATCCTCCACGATCCAGCCGGGACGAGGTTCGTCGACTGGCACGAGGCCGCCTCTGAGCTGGTGGATCCCCTCGCCCTGCTGGTGCTGACCGTCCCCGCCACCCTAGCCAGCGACAACGGCGCGACAAGGCCGGTGTGGGCGGAGACGCAGGCGCTGCAGCGGCGCGCCCTGCTCGCGATCCGCTCGGATCTCCACGGCAGCCCGCCGCTGATCTCAGATCACCTGGGGGTGCAGTCTGGAGACGCCCTGCTCGGCCCCGATCGCCCCCTAGACGCCATCGACTGGTGGGGCTACTGGCGCCCCACCGAGGCGGCCCTGCAGGAGACGCTGCTGCACCAGATCCCAGCCATGGGATCGGTGTTCTGCGCCTGTGACGGTGTCCTCGATCGGGGCCGCTGGAGCGACGGGACCCCGGTCATTCCGCTGGAGCCCGTCCAGCCGGATCCACCCGGAGCGCTGGACAGCACGCCGAGCGCTCCGCTCCGCTGAGCGGCACCACGCCGAGCGCTCCGCTCCGCTGAGCGGCACCACGCCGAGCGCTCCGCTGAGCGGCACCACGCCGAGCGCTCCGCTGAGCGGCACCACGCCGAGCGCTCCGCTGAGACCAGCTCACCCCGCTGTCGTCGGGCCGTGGATGTTGCTCGTTGGATGTC
>DRPG01000181.1 GCA_011376105.1 Deltaproteobacteria bacterium | reverse complement strand
GGGGCAAGGCGAATTTGCCTCCAGCAGACGTGGAGAAGATCCCCGCGAAGATCTTCTTCCTGGATCGAGCGAGGTTCGATCGGGGCGAGGAGCCCTACCTGGTCGCGGTGGAGCGACAGGTCGGGGCGAAGACCCCCGAGCGCAACGCGGTGTGGACCCTGTTCAAGGGCCCCACCCCCGAGGAGGCGGCGGCGGGCCTGACCCTGGTGACCTCCGGCGCTGAGGGCTTCACCGATCTGAAGATCGCAGACGGTGTGGCCACCCTGAAGATCCGGGGGGGCTGCGATGCACAAGGCTCTACCCTCACGATCTATGATCACCTCGTCGCCACTCTGACCGCGTTCGACTCAGTCGAGCACGTCAAGCTGCTCGATGCCTCGGGCCAGACCCAGCACCCTGACGGTGCCGGTGGATCGCGCCCTGAGTGTCTCGAGCCGTAGCCCGGCCGGGCCTGGATCTGTTCAGAGAATGACGTTGCATGTCCGCCTGCGGTTCCGCATGTTGCAGGCGACGTCGTCCTCGCCTTCTCCCCGTCCATCGACAAACCCAAACCGCGGTCCTTCGTGGTCGCTGGGCGTGGGGGGAGGGCGACGTCTAGCTCCCCCCACGCCCCTCCGATGGGGTAGCCTGGGGCTGCCTGTGGTGGGAGCTCATGTCGATCGAGATCACCGATCTTGTCTACTCCTGCCCAGGATCGGCGGCACACCGCATCGGCGGGCGTGGTGATCAGAGCCCCGACGCCCCGACGCTGGCTACCCCGGGGCCCTGGTGAGCGGAGGGCTCCGGGGCCATGTCCCCTCGCTGGATGGGATCCGGGCCCTGGCTATCGGGATGGTCATGCTCGCCCACCTGTGGCAGGGCCCCCACCTGCCGGTGCTGCGGGAGCTGTCCCGGGCAGGCCCCTACGGGGTCGACGTGTTCTTCGTCCTGTCTGGCTTCCTGATCACCGGGATCCTGCTGCGGAACCTCAACCACCCCAGGTACTACCGGAACTTTTACATCCGACGTGCCCTTCGGATCCTGCCGCTGTACTGGTGCTACCTCACCCTGATCTTCGGCCCTCGGATCGCGCTGGCGCTCTCCGGTGCGCCCACCCCCCCGTCGGCCGGTCCCCCCTGGGTCTACTACCTGTTCGTCTCGAACCTCTACTTCGTCTCGATCGCGAGCTTCCCCGACTCGCTGCTGGACATGACGTGGTCCCTGTGCATCGAGGAGCAGTTCTACCTGATCTTTCCCTTCCTGGTGGCCAAGCTGCCCAGGCGGGCGCTGGTGCTGGGCCTGGTGGGGGTCACGCTGGCCGCAGGCCCGCTGCGCTACCTGGCCTATGATCCGGGCAACCTGCTGTGGGCGTACGTGTTCCCCCCCATGCGCTCAGACGGGCTGGCGCTCGGTGCGCTGGTGGCCGTCGCGCTCCACCACAGGCGGGACAGGCTGCTGGGTGGCCTCCGGCTGCTGCTGTGGCCCCTGAGCGCGGCGCTCGGGTTCCTGGTGGCGATCGATTTTCTGGCGTCCTACCCCGGCCCCATGGCGGTGATGCACACCCTGGTGTCCGCCTGGACGGCGGCGCTGCTGGTCGCGCTGCTGTCCGGCCAGCACCCCCGCCTCGACGCGATCGTGTCGTGGGCTCCGCTGGTGCTCGTCGGTCGGATCTCCTACGCGATGTACCTGCTGCACCCAGCCGCGTACATGGTCACCAGCCTGATCCTGCGGCAGCTGGGCGTGCCCGGGACAGAGACCTCCCTCGCCTCGGCGTCCGCCCACCTGGGGATCGCCTCGCTCGCGACGGTGGGCATGGCGATCCTGACCTGGCGCACCCTGGAGGAGCCGGCGCTGCGGCTCAAGGAGAGCCTCGCCCCCAACCAACCGTGAGCCTCACCGCGCCGTCGCCCCCGGGCGGCTGAGCCACACCCCGGCGCCGATCCCCACCAGCACCGGCAGCAGCGGGCTGCCCCCGATCAGCGCAGACACCGGCGAGAGCAGGGCCGCCAGCCACAGCGCCGCAGGGCCCCCGCCGCCCGAGGGGCGCTGATCGAGCCAGACGAACAGGCCCAGGATCCCGAGCCCCGCGTCGTAGGAGAGGCAGTGGGGGGGGAGCAGGGTCAGCCCCACCGCGGTCAGGCCCCAGCGGGTCCGGGCCTCGATCCGATCTGTGCGCCAGGCCCACACCAGCCCGATCCCCACCGCCAGCACCGCAGGACCCCCCAGCCCGATGGTGAGCGGGTGGCTCGGCCCAAACAAGGCCCCCAGCCAGCCCAGGATCCCGACGCTGTTGGCCGCGTCGACGGCCTGATCCATCCGGTGGAAGCGCTCGATCTGCCCCCACCACCACGGCAGCCAGCGCCACCCCCCCACCGCCGCCCCCAGGGCATACAGCCCCGCAGCGCTGACGGCGATCCCCGGCACGCTCCTCGGCTGTCGCAGGGCGAGCAGGGCGAGCAGGGGGATCCCGAGCTGGGGCTTGGCCAGCAGCAGCCCCGCCACGCCCCCCGCGGCCAGCCAGCGCTCCTGGTGGAGCAGCCGCCAGGTGAGCGCGAGGATCAGCAAGGTGAACTGTGTGTTCTGGCCCCCAGCCACCGATCGGAACAGCGGGAGGAAGGCGAGCGCTGCGACGAACAGCGCAAAGGGGTACCTCCCCACCCGGGGCAGCAGCGGTGCGATCATCCAGATCGCCAGCGCCAGCGCGGCCAGCGCCAGCGCGGTGTGTACCGCATAGCCCGCCACAAACCCCAGGGACGCCAGGAGCGCATACGGCAGGGCGACGAAGGGGGGGTAGGCAAAGGCCAGGAACCGATCCGGCTCGTCGGGGTGCAGCCCGAGCTGGGCGCTAGCCTGAGCGCTCCAGTCGTACAGCGAGGCCGCCGAGCCTGTCTGCAGCAGCAGGCCTGCGCCATGAAACGCGGCGTAGTCCCCCCCCAGCGCCCCCCCCACGGTGCGGGCTCCGTCGGCGAGCAGCACCGGCAGCACCAGCGCCAGCACCAGCGCCAGGAACAAGGCGCGGGGGTACAGCTGCAGTCGCTCCTCGGTGAGCCAGCGCTCCAGCGCCCCTCCCCCACCGAGTATGGCACAGCCCCCGCCCCTAGCCCCCGCCCTGGCTCGATCCCCGGGGGCTGGGTGCGGTGGGCCGGGGCGGATCCACGTTACCCATACCCATGTCCACGACACCGCTACATGGCTGGGGCAGGCACCCCATCATCGAGGCCACCACCGTCTGCTCTGAGGATCTGCGGCGCGCGGGCCGGGGCGCGGTGCTCTCCCGGGGGCTAGGGCGGGCCTACGGCGACGCAGCCCTGCCGCCCGAGGGCTGCACCCGTCCGGTGTCGATCAGCACCCGGGCCGACCGGATCCTGGGCTTCGATCCGTCCACCGGGCTGCTCCGGGCCGAGGCGGGCCTGTCCTTGTCGGAGCTCGCCAGGCTGTACCTACCCCGGGGCTGGTTCTCTCCGGTCAGCCCCGGCACCCAGCACGTCACCCTCGGTGGCATGGTCGCGTCCGACATCCACGGCAAGAACCACCACGTCGACGGCACCTTCGGCAACTTCGTCCGGGCCCTGGTGCTGCAGCTGGCCGACGGCACCGTGCTCGAGATCAGCCGCGACGCGCACTCCGAGCTGTTCGCCGCCACCCTCGGTGGCATGGGCCTGACCGGCCACATCCTCGAGGTCGCCGTCGAGCTGACGCCGGTCCCCAGCCCCTGGATCTACGAGGAGAGCGAGCGCCTCGGCTCGCTCCGGGAGATCTTTGCGGGGCTGCAGGCCGCGAGCGACACCTGGCCGATGACCGTAGCTTGGATCGACACCAGCGCCACCGGCGCGTCCACCGGCCGGGGGATCTTGATGCGGGGCCGCTGGGCCACTGCGTCCGAGGCCCCCGATCACCCCCCCGGTCCCCGCCCGTCGATCCCGGTGCCGTTCACCCTGCCGTCGGGCCTGCTCAACCGCGCCACGATCCGACTGCTCAACACCGTGTGGTATCGCAAGCACCGGGCCCGGGCCCGGGCCCACGTCACCCACCCCGGCGCCTTCTTCTGGCAGCTAGACATGGCGTCGGACTGGTACCGGGTCTATGGCCGTCGTGGCTTCGCTCAGTACCAGTGCGTAATGCCCAGGGAGCTCGAGATCTTCGAGTGCTTCCTCGCCCGCTTTCAGGAGCTGGGGGGCTGCTCCTTCGTCACCGTGCTCAAGGACTGTGGTCCTCAGGGCGAGGGCCTGCTGTCGTTCCCTCAGGCCGGCACCTCCATGGCGCTGGACATCCCGATCACCAGCGTCGAGGCCACCACAGCGCTGATCCGCCAGCTCGACGCCTTCGTCCTCGATCACGGCGGGCGGGTCTACCTCGCCAAGGATGCGTTCACCTCCCCCGAGGCGTTCCGCCGGATGTACCCCCGGTGGGAGGCGTTCGAGGCGGTGCGGGATCGATATGATCCACAGCGGCGTCTGGCGTCAGCCCAGTCCATGCGCCTGCTCGGAGACCGCCCCCGTCGTCAGGTCGCGTCCCAGAGATCCGAGAGCGAGGCCCCCAGGGCGATCAAGGCCGGCAGCCCCACCGCGACGGTGAACACGGTGTAGGCCAGGTGTAGGGACAGGCCGAACGCCGCAGCCGTCGCCGGATCCGCCCCCAGCGAGCTCAGCCCCACCACCGCTGAGGCCTCATAGGAGCCCAGGAACCCGGGCGTGGGCAGGACCGTGACCCCGGTGATGATCGCCACGAACGTCAGGGTGGCGCCGCTGACCGTCGCCGGCAGCCCCTCGAAGCACCACAGGCCCGCCTGCACATAGCCGACGTTGGACGCCCACAGCGCCACGGTGAACCCGATCGCGCCGAGGCCCCGCAGCGGGGCTCGGATCAGCTCCCGGATCGCGTGTGCCAGCTGGGCGAGGGGGGGCCCGATCCCCGGGAGGCGGCGCACCGAGGTCCCCAGCAGCCCCACCCCGATCAGCGCGATCAGCGCGATCAGCGCGACGGTGGCGACGGTGCGCTGGCCCACCACCACCAGATCCACTCCGTCCACCACCCACGACGTCCCCAGCGGCATCGCCAGCCCCACCCACCCCAGCAGCAGCAACAACAGGATCAGATCGAGCAGCCGCTCCACCACCAGCGCCGCCACCGTCCGGTACAGGGGCACGCCCTCGCGGGCCAGCAGGGCGGGACGGGCTAGCTCCCCGAGCCGCAGCGGCAGCAGGGTGATCGCGACGAAGCCCACCAGGGACGTCAGCACCAGGCCACGCACGGGGGTCTCCGGCCCCAGCAGGGCGCCCAGCCGAAAGATCCGCAGGGCGTGGTTCGCGGCCAGGGCCACCCCCAGCAGGGGCAGCCCCCGCAGCTGGACCGCGGTCAGGGCTCGTAGCGCCTCCTGGGGCTCGATCCTGGCGAGCAGCGCCGCCAGCAGCCCGATCATCACCCCGGTGGAGGCGATCCCCAGCAGCAGCCGGGCGCCCAGCCGGCCCCTCACCCCTGCGCAGGGGGCGGGGCGCTACCTGCCGACATCGATCAGATCCTTGAGGATCGAGAGCGCCTCGTCGAGGATGAAGTCGTCCTCCTCGGGCTGGTCGATACCCGAGTGCCCCTGATCCTCGAGGGTGCCCGCCCGGCTCTGCCGAGCCTCGTGCTCGGCCCGGCGCTCAGACAGCACCAGGCTCACCTCGTCCTGGAGCTTCAGCGCCTCCCGCTCCTCGAGCAGCCGCTCCAGCTGGACGAAGTCCTCGCTGTTGCTGACGCGGGCGCTGGAGAGGGACTTGAGCTGATCGAGCGCCTTGGTGGGATCTCCGATCCGGACATGGGGCGCAGGGGGGATCCGATCCCAGGGCAGCGCGTAGCTGAGGTTGGACTCGTAGATGTCGAGGCCGTCCCAGCGGCTTGGGAGCACGATGTCGGACTCCACGCCCTTGTTCTGGGTGGAGCTCCCGCTCACCCGGTAGAACTTCTGGATCGTCAGCTTCAGCGCGCCGCCCACGTCGCGGGTGTGGCGCCCGGGCAACATCGGCGTCAGCGGCGCTACCTGCTGCACCGTGCCCTTGCCGTGGGTGTGGTGGCTGCCCACCACCAGGGCGCGGCCATAGTCCTGCAGGGCCCCGGCGACGATCTCAGACGCCGACGCCGACGTTGGATCAGTCAGCACGACCATCGGCGCGAGCCAGTGCACCTGGGGATCGGAGTCATGCAGCGCCTCGATCTCACCGGTGCGGCTGCGGACCTGCACGATCGGGCCCGAGGTGAGGAACAGCCCCGCCACGTCGATCGCCTCGATCAGCGAGCCGCCACCGTTGCCCCGCAGATCCAGGATCAGCCCCTCGGCGCCCTGGCTCCGTAGCTCCCGCAGGGCGGCCTTGACGTCGCTGCTGGCCCGCCGGCCGTCCCGGTCTCCGGTGGGATCGACGTAGAAGCTCGGCAGATCGATCACCCCGAGCTTGTGGCCGTCGATCTCGTGGATCTCCTCCTCAGCGGCGCTGGCCTCCAGGGTGACCCGATCCCGGAGCATGGAGACGATCTCGCGCTCGCCATCGGCGTGGCGGATGTGCAGCCGCACCTCGGTGCCGACCTCGCCTCGGATCAGCGCGACCACCCGATCGATCCGCTGCCCTACCACATCGACCGGCTCCTCGTCGCCCTGGGCGACCGCCAGGATCTGATCCTCGGGGAGCAGGCGCTTGCTCTTGAAGGCGGGCCCACCGGTGATGATCTCGACGATCTCGGTGAATTCACCGTCTGAGCGGAGCTGGGCTCCGATCCCCGAGACCGAGTTGGTGATCTCGATGTCGAAGTCGTCGTTGGTGGCGGGCTTGAACCAGGTCGAGTGGGGATCGTAGGCCGCCCCCAGGGCTCCAAGCCAGGTCTCGAGCACGTCGGTGCTCTCGACGTCGTCCAGCGACCTGAGGTAGCGCTCGTAGCGCTTGGTCAGCCGCTCGGAGATCTCCTCCTGGGTCTGGCCATCGATCAGGCCGACGATGAACTCGTCCTCGATCCGCTTGCGCCACAGCTCGTTGGCCTCGGCCTCGGTGGTGGGCCAGGGCAGCTCGTGATCGTGCCGCATCGGCACCCAGCTCTCCTGATCCGTCAGATCCACCCCCGCCTCGAGGATGTGCTGGGCTGCGATCACCCGAGCGCGCATCCGCTCGCGGTAGCGCTCGTAGATCACGACCCCCGCTTCGACCAAGGCGGGGCGCTGCTCCAGCCCGTCGTCCATGGTCTCGCGGTAGGCCGCGGAGAACGCGTCGACGTCGGACTGCAGGAAGATCATGCGCTGGTAGTCGAGGCGCTCGAGGTAGTTGTCGAACCACCGGGAGCTGATCTCGTCGTCTAGGGCGTGGACGGTGTAGTGGTAGCGCTGCAGGTTCTGCCCGACGAGCCGAGCGACGTCGCGCTCGTAGCGGGGCGGGGTGAGATCGCTGACGCCGATCTGTGTGGACTCGCCCGGGCCGCTGAGGGAGGCCACACCGCCGGGCAGGGGGGGGGTGGCGATCGCGACGGCGGCGGTGAGCGAGAGGCAGAGCACAGACGCGCCGGCGATCCAGCGCAGCGGGGGGGCGGTCATGGACCATCCAGGGCATGGTGGACGTAGAGGACAGAGCAGGGCGGGCGGGGCCCCACCCACAAGCTAGAGCGACAGCGCCGTGGTGTGGGCCGGCGAGCCCGGCGACTGCTCCCAGGGGGGCGGCCGGCCGGTGGTGCGCTCCCAGTGGAGGCTCACCAGCCGCTGGTGCTCTGCGTTGAGCGTAACATGGAGGAAGATCCCCATGATCAGCAGGCTGGGGCTCTGCATCACCACCCCGACGGCCAGGAAGCTCCAGGCGAAGCCCCGCCCGATCTTGACCGCCAGACGCGAGGCCGGAAGCCAGCCCATGCGGCGGGCGAACAGGGAGCGGAGGATCCGCCCGCCGTCCATTGGGTAGGCCGGGATCAGGTTGAAGACCCCCATGCTGAGGTTCATCAGCACCAGGGCCATCAGCAGGGGGTGGGAGGTGCCCAGCCACAGCCAGCCCCCCACCGCGGCCAACACAAAGTTCACCGCGGGACCTGCGAACGCGATCACGATCTCCTGATCGGGATCCTCGGGGATGTGATCGATCGCGGCCACGCCCCCGAAGGGGTACAGCGTGATGTGGTGTGTGTCGATGTCGAAGCGCCTCGCAGCCAGGGCGTGCCCTAGCTCGTGTAGGACCACAGACGCGACCAGCCCCACCAGCAGGATCGAGGTGGGCAGCAGGGCGGGCACGCCCACCAGGGACCAGGTGTACCCGAGCACACCCACGATCAAGATCCAGAAGGACCAGTGCAGGCGGAGGGGGATGCCGAAGGGTCGCGCGATCTGCAAACGGAGCTCCTCGATCTCAGAGTCCCACAGTTCGTGTACACCCGCACGAGATCGGCAGGTCATCAGTTGTCAACACCGTCGAGGACCCAGGCCAGGAGCGGATCGGGTCCGCCCCCCGGCGGGGCCCGGGCCCGGACAGCGGCCCCCGGACCCGGTATGGTGTCGCGGTGTCGTCCCTCCTCCGCCGGCGCACGGCGCGCGCCCTGTTGTGGTCGGTGCTCGCAGCCCCTCCCCTCCGGGCCCGGGTCCCGATCCAGCGCACTGGGCCGCTGCCCACGCTCCGTCCGCAACAACCCCTGACCCTGCTGCTGTGGAACGTGCAGTTCGCCGCAGGCCGGGATCAGATCTTCTTCTACGACGGAGGATCGGCGGTGCACGTCGCTCCTGACGTCGTCGTCCGGAGCCTCGATCGGATCGGGGAGGTGCTGCGGGAGCTCGACGCGGATCTGGTGCTGCTGCAGGAGGTGGATCGCTCCTCGGATCGCACCGGCCGGATCGATCAGCTGGCCGCGCTGCTGCAGCGCGCACCCTACCCGCTGCACCTCTCAGCGCCCTACCACCGCAGCCCCTACATCCCGTTCCCTGCCCACCAGCACCTCGGGCGGATGGACATGCACCTGGCGGTGCTGTCCCGGGTTCAGCTCCAGGAGGCGATCCGCCACCAGCTGCCCGCCCTTCACGAGCCCTGGCTGCGCAGGCAGTTCAACCTGCGCCGGGCCCTGCTGGAGCTGCGGCTGCCCCGGCAGCGGGCCGGGCCACTCGCGGTACTGGAGACCCATCTCTCGGCGTTCTCCCGGGGGGATGGCACCCTACCCCGCCAGGTGGCGGCCCTGGTCCGGCACCTGTGCCGCCTGGATCGGGAGGCGGTGCCCTGGGTGCTCGGGGGTGATTTCAACGCCCTGCCCCCGGGCGACGATCCAGCCCGGCTGGGGGCCGCGGCGGGGCTGTACCCCGAGATCGTCTCCCCGATCTCGGTGCTGTTCGATCGCTGGCGCCCGGCGATCAGCGCCTCGGCCCACCGATCCGACCCCCAGCGCTGGCGCACCTGGCTGCCCCCGGGAGAGCCACTGGCTGAGCGCGCCCTCGATCACGCCTTCACCTCGGACGGGCTCGAGGTGCTGGAGGTCGAGGTCCTGCACCGGTTCGACGACATCAGCGATCACCTGCCGATCCGGCTGGTGGTGCGGATCCCCTGAGGGGAGCGTGCCTCCGGC
>DRPG01000180.1 GCA_011376105.1 Deltaproteobacteria bacterium | reverse complement strand
TGTACCTGCCGATCCTCGGCCTCACCCTGATCAACTACAGCCTGCGCTACCTCAAGTGGCACTACCTGCTGAAGCAGCTGGGGGTGCACATCCCCCACCGCACCAACGTCTGGATCTTCGCCACCGGCCTGGGCATGGCCGTGAGCCCCGGCAAGGCGGGGGAGATCGTCAAGCCCTACCTGGTGCGGATCTGCAGCGGGACCCGGATCACCCAGACCCTTCCCGCCCTGATCGCCGAGCGCGGCACCGATGGGATCGCGGTGGTGATCCTGGCGGCGCTGGGCGTCACCACCTTCCTCGCTGAGTACAGCGGCTCGGTGTTCGGCACCATCGCGGCCATCGCGGCGGTCCTGATGCTGCTGTCGGTGCGCCCCTTCGTGGTGGGCTGCCTGGAGCTGCTCCGTCCCATCCCCGCCCTTGGCCGGATCACCGATCGCCTCCTGGAGGCCTACGAGGCCACCCGGGTGTGCCTCGCGCCGGCGCCCTTCGCGGTCACCATGCTCCTGAGCCTGGTCGCCTGGTTCGCCGAGTGTGTCGGCTACTGGCTCGTGTTCCGGGGCCTGGCTCACAGCGTCTCGCTGGACGTCGCGACCTTCCTGTACACCTTCTCCACGGTCTTTGGGGCCCCCTCCCCCGGCGGGGTGGGCATGACCGACGCCGCCCTGACCGAGCTGGCCCCCCAGATCATCGAGGGCTTCAGCCGCCCCCAGGCCCTGGCGGCCACCCTGCTGATCCGCGTCGCTACCCTGTGGTTCGGGGTCTTGATCGGAGTGGTGGCCCTGTTCCGCATGGAGCAGGTGATCGCCACCGGGTCGTCGGATCGGGGCGAGGTCGTGTAGGCTGGAGCCGGGGGCGACCCGTTGACCTCCCTCGCCGCCGTCCAGCTCAACGGCGACCCCGATCCTGAGTACGCACGGGGACGCCCACCGCGTCCCACCGGAGGCTCTGATGATGGCTTGGTGGATGAGCACGATCACCCTGGCCGCACCCGCCCAGCCCGAGCTCCACCAGGCGGTGGAGGCCCTGTACAAGCGGCAGCTGCCCGAGGAGGCGATCTGTGTCGAGGCCCCGGGCGAGCTGCCGGGCCGGTTCCGCGACGCCACCGCGGTGGGGGTGCGCCGGGGGGCCCGGGGCTGTGTCCTGATCGGGGTGATGATCGGAGAGACCCTGCACGCTCCCGAGTCCGCAGCCTCCGCCGCGCTGGATCAGGAGGCCTGGGGAAGGGTCGACGCCCGGCAGCGGGCCTCCGATCTGAGCGCGTGGACCCGCAGGATCCTGCTCGCCTTCGATCAGGCCCTCGGCGAGAGCACCCAACAGGCCACCGGGGGCGGGTTCACCATCGAGCAGCGCTACCTCCGCCGTACCGACACCGCCGGTGCCACCACCCAGAGCCTCGGGACCTGGAGCTTCGACGCCTCCGGAGAGCTGCTCGATCACCGGGCGAGCCCTGAGTCCCACCACAAGACCACGCTGAGCGTCCGCTCCGATCGGCTCACCGGGACCCTCACCTCCGAGCTCGTCGAGGCGGCCTTGTTTGAGCAGGGCCGGGCGATCAAAGACTGCTTCACCACGGCCTGGGAGCACGATCTCACCCTGGACGGTCGGGTGCGGCTCGCCTGGACGGTGCAGGAGGGCAAGGCCACCGATCTGTCGGTGATCGAGGACGGGCAGCCCCTGTCGATGGATCTGGCCCGCTGCTATGCTTCGGTGGTGCGCAGGCTCGAGTTCCCCGAGGATGCCACCGGTACAGTGCGCTGGATCTTCGCCACCACCCGCAGCGACACCGAGGCCCCCTGATCCGACGACGGAGCCATGGGCGCAGCAGCGATCGCGCAGCGCCAGCGAGGCGCGTCAGCGACCGAGCAGCGCGGCGAGGTGCTCGATCCCCCGGAGGGTGATCTCGGGGGTGGTCGCGGTGAAGCACAGGCGGACGTGGCTGGGGTAGGGCCCAAAGCTGGGGCCCGGCGCGAGCAGCAGCCCGCGATCCCCGGCGTCCTCGAGGAAGCCACCGAGCCCGCGATCGTCGAGGTGCTCCGCCACGTCCAGCCAGAGGAAGGTGCTGCCCTGGGGCGCGGCCACCCCCAGCCTGGACGCAGCGAGGCGACCGATCCGGGCGTAGGCCTCCGCAGCGGAGGCGACCCAGGGGGCTCCGGCCCCGTCGAGGACCCGGCCCGCGGCGAGCTGTGAGGCGGTGGGGGCGCTGTAGATCGTGTGCACCCCCACCCGGCGGGCCTCCGCCAGGGGCTCCGCCGGGCCGACGACATAGCCCACGCGGTTGCCGGCCATCCCGTAGGCCTTCGAGAAGCTGTGGGCCGAGAACGTGCGCTCGGGCGCGAAGATCCGGGCGGGGGTGTGCTGCCCCTCGTAGACATAGTCCTCGTAGACCTCGTCGACCACGATCCACAGCCCCCGGGAGGCCGCCCAGCCCACCAGGGCCTCGAGGATCGAGGCGGGGATCTGCTGGCCGGTGGGGTTGTTGGGGGTGTTGAGGTACAGCGCGACGGTGGCGTCGGTCTGTGCAGCGGCCACCGCAGCCACCGCAGCCTCGCGATCCAGCCCCTCCCCAAGGAGCGGCACGGCGACGGGTCGCCCCCCGAACAGCTGCACAACACCAGCGATCAGGGGCCAGTAGGGCGCGAGGATCAGGACCTCCTCCCCTGGCTCCACCAAGCCCCCGATCACCACCGACAGGCCCGAGGTCGCACCGGCGGTGATCAACACCTCGCTGCGCTCGACGAGCAGCGAGGTCCGCCCCCGGACCTGCTCGACGACCTGGCCCACCAGCCGGGGCAGCCCCCCCACCGGGGCATAGCGGTGCATCCCCGGATGATCCACGGCCCGGAGATCCTCCATCCGGCAGCCCCCGGGGGGCTCGAGCCAGGTGTCTCCGATGTGGAACGGGAACACCTCGCCACCGCGGGCATAGACCCGGCCCACCAGCGCTGAGTAGACTGAGCCCGGCATCGCCCGGACCCGCTCCGATCGTTCAGGGAACTGAGGCATCGCCGAAGAAGTACCCTCCGATCAGGTAGGTGATATAGGAGCCCGAGAGCAGCAGGCCCTCGAAGCGGTTGATCGAGCCCTTGAGGACGAAGGGCACGAGCAGGGCGGTGACCCCGAACGCCACCGCCATGTCGGTCCAGGCACCCGGATCGGTGATCCGGATCGGGAACACGATCGCGGTGACACCGAGCACCATCGCGATGTTGAGCAGGTTCGAGCCCAGGCTGTTGCCCACCGCCAGATCCACCTCGCCCCGGTGGGCGCTGACCATGCCGGTGGCCACCTCGGGGGCGGAGGTGCCCAGGGCGATCACCGTGAGCCCGATGAACCGATCCGAGAGGTGCAGCGCCTTGGCCACCGCCACCGCACCATCGACGAAGAACTGAGCGCCGAGGATCAGGATCCCCAGCCCAAACACCAGCAGCAGGCCGTGCTTGAGCGTGTGGCCCTCGCCGATCAGCTCGTCGTCGTCGAGCGCCGGGGCCCGACCGCGCAGGGCCTCGAACAGCAACCACGCGTTGTACAGCACCCCCCCAAGCAGCAACAGCACGCCGTCACCCTGGGAGATCACCCCGTCGAGGCACACCAGCGGGACGCACAGCTGCAGCAACAGGCAGCTTGGGATCTCGCGGCGCATCAGAGTGCGCTCGACGGCCAGCGGCGAGACCAGGGCCGCGAGCCCCAGCACCAGGGTGACGTTGGCGAGGTTCGAGCCGTTGACGTTGGCCAGCGACATCTCTGTCGAGGCTGACATCGCTGCGTTGAGGCTCACCATGAGCTCTGGAGTGCTGGTCCCGAACGCCACGATCGTCAACCCGACGACCAGGGCGGGGACACGGAGGGCGAGGGCGAGCTGCCCTCCCCCCCGAACCAACAGCTCGGCCCCAAGGACCAACATCAACAGTCCGAGGAGCAGGTAGACGACGAACACGCAGATCCGGGGCGAGGCGAGGCTCGTCCGCACGTAACCCGATCAGACCCTCCAGCCCTGGAATGGCTCGATCAACAGGGTCCCAAGTCCGCTCTCACAACGCCCCCCCAGCGTGTCCGCGACCACAGGACCCCGAGGGCCGGTGATGGAGCTCGATCTCAAGCTATCTCTTCCGTTCTCACAGCCTCCTATGAACGTAACTCTACTGTGCGTTACGCTCGCCCCGCACGACTGGAGCGATCATGACGCCCTCTGTCCCCAACGCCACGATCGAGCGCCTTCGCCACCTGGCCCACAACCTCTGGTGGAGCTGGGATCAGGAGGCCACCGCGCTGTTTGCGGGGATCGATCCCTTCCGCTGGGAGCGCAACGGCCACAACCCCGTCGCCTTGATCGGAGATCTGGAGCCCGAGCTGCTGCAGCAGCTCGCCTCCTCCACCTCGTTCCGAACGACCCTCGATCGGGTCTGGGCGCGGTTCGATGCCTACAACAGCGATCAGAGCTGGGCCGACGGCGCGGTGCCGGAGCTGGTGGCCCAGGGCGGGGTGGCCTACTTCTCGATGGAGTTTGGGCTGCACGAGAGCCTGCGGCTGTACTCGGGGGGGCTCGGGGTGCTCGCGGGCGATCACCTGCGCTCGTCCTCCGATCTGGGGGTACCCCTGGTCGGCGTCAGCCTGCTGTATCGCCAGGGCTATTTCCAGCAGCTGATCCACCACAGCCACCAGCTCAGCGCCTACGCCACCGCAGACTGGTCGAGGCTGCCGATCGCCCCCTGCACAGGGGAAGACGGTCACGTCGTCGAGATCACCGTCCCCATCGAGGGGGTGCTGGTCCGCGCCCGGGTGTGGGCGCTGGCCGTCGGCCGCAGCCGGCTGCTGCTGCTAGACACGGATCTGCCCGAGAACAACGAGGTCGATCGCTGTATCACCCGCCAGCTGTACGGTGGAGACGAGCACCTGCGGATCCGCCAGGAGGTCCTGCTGGGCCTGGGGGGCGTCGCGGCCCTTGAGGCGCTGCAGCTCGAGCCGGTGGTCTACCACCTCAACGAGGGCCACTGTGCGTTCGTCCCCCTAGCGGTCGCCGCACGGCGGATGCAGGCCGGGGACATGAGCCTCGACGAGGCCCTGAGCACGGTGCGTCCCCAGTGCGTGTTCACCACCCACACCCCCGTGCCCGCGGGCCACGATCGGTTCCCCGCCCAGCTGGTGGAGCGCGTCCTCGGCCCGTGGTGGGAGGGGCTGGGGCTGGAGCTGAGCGCGCTGATGGATCAAGGCCGGGTCCACCCGGGCTCCGAGGAGGAGAGCCTGTGCATGACCGTGGTGGCGCTGCGCAACGCGACCGCGAGCAACGGGGTCTCGGCTCTGCACGGCGAGACCTCCCGGCACATGTGGTCGGCCCTGTGGCCCAGGCTCGAGCCCAAAGACGCACCGATCGGCCACATCACCAACGGGGTCCACCCCGTCTTCTGGATGGCGCCCGACGCCCGCGATCTGTTCGATCGCTACCTGCCGGGCTGGCGCGATCGGGTGTGGGACGAGGCGCTGTGGGCCGGGGTGGCGCAGATCCCCGCCGAGGCGCTGTGGGCGCTGCGGAGCCGGCTGCGCCACCGCCTGGTGGAGCACG
>DRPG01000179.1 GCA_011376105.1 Deltaproteobacteria bacterium | reverse complement strand
GCAGCGCCGCCTTGCAGCGACCACAGGTCGGGTGCTGCTCGATCTTCTCGGCGGGGATCCGGTTGATCCCGGAGCAGCTGGAGCAGCGGAAGAAACGGGGCTCGGTCATGGCGCCTCCACACCGAAGACCTGTGCACCATCGCGCACACGTCCAGGGGTCGCCTCCGGGGGCCGGGTCCGCTATCAGGTACCCATGTCCAGTGAGCAGGTCACCCTGAGACAGCGCAAGGGAGAGCCCGTCGAGGCCACCGCCGAGGTCGTCCGCTACGGCTCGGGCGAGCGCACCACCCGCGCGGGCTCCATCGCCGGAGCGGGGGTGGTGCTGGGGGGGCTGTCGATCCTCATCCCCGGGGTCCACCTGATCAGCACCTGGCTGCTGCCGCTGCTCGGCCTGGGGATCGCCTCCTACTACTACCGCATCCGGGCGAAGGTCGGTCGGATCACCGGCACCTGTCCCAGCTGTGGCGAGGCGATGTCGATCTCCGACGTGGGCACGGTGACCGACGAGGCGGTCTGGGTCCGGTGCGACAAGTGCAGTCATCCACTGGAGCTCGTGCTGGCCGAGTCGTGAGCGCCTGGTCCGTCTGGGTGCTGCTCGGGGGGATCGCGCTGGCGGATCCGGCGACCCACCACGCCTGGTTCGACAAAAGCAGGCGTGCCGAGGCCCAGGGGCGGTTCGAAGAGGCGGTGCAGGCGTGCCGGGCCTCGATCGCCGCCTGGCCCTCGGGGCCCCGGGGGGCAGCCTGTGAGCGCCTCACCCAGCGGCTAGAGCGCCGCCGCGACGCAGATGGAGGTTTCGCCGGCCTGATCCGTCTGCACGATGTCCGATTCCGCCACCGTGACGCCGATCCGAGCACCCTGCGCGATGAGATCCGGGCCCTGTACAGCCTGGGCTCCCTCTCGCCGGTGCTGCGGGCCGAGCTCGAGATCTGGCTTGCATCCGACGCGCTACAGCGCCTGCAGCGCCCCTCCGACGCCCTGCCCTACACCACCGCGGCCTACGATCGCCTCGATCAGCTCGATCAGGAGGAGCCGCTGAGGCGGAGGGTCGTGGAGCTGCACGCCCTGGCGCTGGCCCGCCTGGGCCAGCTCGAGCAGGCCCGGGAGGTGGAGGACGCGATCCGGCTGCCCACCCTCGCGCCGAGGCCCACCCCGGTACAGCGGGTGGCGATCGAGGCTCAGCGGCTGCGGCTCGCCACGATCGCGGCGGGGGTGCTGGCCACGGGCCTCGTGCTGGCCACCCCGCTGGCGGTGGCCACCGTCCGGGCTCGCCCCAGGGCGATCCCCCTGGGGGTGCTTGCCCTGTCGGTCCCGATCGGTGGAGCAGGCCTGCTGTCTGAGGGCTGGTCCCACGGCGCCGGCGCCGCGATCCCGTGGCTGTGGCTCGGAGCCACCGGGATCCACCTGCTGTCCGCCCTGGCCCTGATCCGACTGGCGTCCGCTCCACCGCTGCTGCGGAGCGTGGCGAGGCTGGTGGCGCTGTCCGCCACCCTCGCGGTGGGCTACCTCGCCCTGTACCTCACCGAGTCTCTCGCCTGGGTGGGCGGTTGAAGGAGCGGATCACCTCCCTGCGGCGGGGCCACAGCCCCAACTGCTCAGCCACCGGCACCGTGGTCGGCGTCGCCCTGGTCTCCGCCGTCGCCGCCGCCGCGGTGGTCAACGCCTTCGCCGATCGCTTCCTCGCCTGGCTCGATCGCCACGATCCGCCCCCCGATGGGGGCTCCCACGGGGGCACCGGAGGCCACAGCGGAGGCACACCGGGCACCGGGGGCACCGGGGGCACCGGGGGCACCGGGGGCACCGGGGGCACCGGGACCAGCGACAGAGACGCCCACGACGGAGGCGACCGCCGGTCCAGGGCGCTGGATCGAGGCACGCCGAGGCTCCGGGTGGAGGCCGGGGGTGGGGTCCTCGCCTGGCCTGATCCCCCTGCCCTGCTGTTCCTCGATCCCGTGGCGACCAAGGAAGCCGCCCGTGCGGGGGCGAGGCGTGTCGGGCGCAGCGGGGCCGGGATCGAGGCCGGTGGAGGTAGAGGCGGCGGAGGCGGCGGAGGCGGCGGAGGCGGCGGAGGCGGGGTCGAGGCGCTGGCGCTGTCCGCCCCCACCGAGGTCCACCTCGCGCTGACGGATCGCTGCACGGTGCGCTGCACCGCCTGCTACCTCGACGCGGGACCCGAGCGCGATGATCGGGGCGAGGGAGGCGCCGTCACCCAGTGCCTGGACGAGCTGGCGGAGCTGGGGGTGTTCGAGATCGCCCTGGGGGGGGGAGAGGCGCTGCTCCGGGACGATCTGCTGGACACCGCGGCGGCGATCCGCCTCCGCGGCATGGTGCCCAACCTGACCACCAGCGGACTGGGGCTGACGCCGGAGCTGGCGAGCCGGATGGCGGAGCTGCTCGGTCAGGTCAACGTCTCGATCGATGGGCTGGGCTCCACCTACCGGGCGGTGCGGGGCTTCGACGGTGCCCATCAGGCGTTGCAGGCCATCGATCACCTGATCGACGCCGGGATCCGGGTCGGGGTCAACACCGTGCTCACCCGCCCCGGCCACGACGGCCTGCAGCGCTTGGGAGAGGTCTTGGCGCAGCGGGGGGTCCGCGAGTGGCAGTGGCTGAGGCTCAAGCCCTCGGGTCGAGCGCGATCGGTCTACCCCGGCCTCGCCCTGAGCCCAGAGCAGGCGCTGGGGCTGTGGCCCCTGGCCCTGGAGCTGGAGGCCGCCACCGGGCTGACGATCCGCTGGGACTGTGCGTTGATCCCGTTCCTCGCCTGCCATGGGCTGCCCCCCGAGCGGCTGGCGCGCCTGGGCGTGGTCGGCTGTCCCGGCGGCCACAGCCTGCTCACCCGGCACGCCGACGGCACCTGGGCCCCGTGCTCCTTTACGTCCGGAGCACCTCATGGATCGGCTGCGGAGGCCTGGGCCCACGATCCGGCGCTCACCACGTGGCGGGAGCGCGCGATCCATCCGGGCGAGCCCTGCGCCAGCTGCAGCCACCAGCCGATCTGCCGAGGTGGGTGTCGGATCGTCTCAGCCCACCTGCGAGGCGATCCCCTCGACCCGGATCCAGAGTGTCCAAGGGTCATGGCATGGAGCACGCCGTGAGCCGGATCAGGCGTCCCTGGGTGGGTGGATCCGCGCGGCTGGGCCTAGCGACCTCTGTGGCCGCGGTGGCTGCAGCCGTCAGCTACATCCTGCAGCGCCTGGCGTCGGCCTGGGTGGGGGAGCCCGCCTGGACGGACGTGATCGCATCGGCCCACGTCCCCTACCTCTGGCGGCTGGCGCTGGCCGGGTTGCACGGCGCGACCGCGGGCACCGTCACCGGCCTGGGGCTCGACGAGGTCACCGCGGTCCGGGGCCTGGCCCTGCTGCCGAGGCTGCTGCCTCCGCTGGCCCTGGCCCTGGCCGCCGCCGCGATCCTCGTCCCGTGAGCCCCGGCGACTACACCCTGCTGCACGCGGCGCACGGCACCCTCGCCGGCCTGGGGCTGGCGGTGCTGCTCCACCCGGTGATCACCCTGAGACGGAGGCGTGGGCTGGCGCCATGGACGGTGCGCACCGCCGATCTGGGCGCCCTGCTGCTGCTGCTCCCGTCGCTGCTGGGCCTCGCCCTATACCCCAGCTACCGAGCCCGGGTGAAGCCCACCCTGTGGGCCACACACCCCGAGGTGGCCTGGCGCTTCGAGACCAAGGAGCACCTCGCCGCGGTGGCGGTGGCCCTGGCCCTGGGGGGGGCCCTGACGCTGCGGACCGCGGGGCGACACCCCGCGGGGCGGCGGGCGGCGGCCACCCTGCTGCTGTGGGGCTGGATCCTCGGGGTCGCCACCGGGCTGCTGGGGATCTACGTCCGGACACGCGCCCACCCCGGGTGGTAGACAGGGGGTGGTAG
>DRPG01000178.1 GCA_011376105.1 Deltaproteobacteria bacterium | reverse complement strand
GGCAGGGAGCGACGGTGAGCCGCGGCCTCCTCCATCACCCGCGCGCCCTCCCGGGGGCGCCCCGCGTGCCACAGCAGGCGGCCCCGGATCCCCTGGATCAGGGCGTGGGCGCGGACGTCCACCCCCAGCTCCGTGGGCACGTCGTCCAACAGCGCCAGCCCCTCGCTCACCCGATCCTGTGCTGCCCGGATCTGGGCCATCAGCCCCCGGGCCTCGAGCCAGGGGCCGGGCTCTCTGGGATCGGGCCGTCCGTCGCACAGCGGGAGCGTCACCTCCTCCGCGCGCTGCAGCTGGCCTCCCCGGAACAGAGCGCGTGCCTCCAGCAGCTGCAGCGCTGTGGGGACCGGCTGCGCCGCGAGGAGCTCCCGGGCCTGTCGGGTCCACCTGAGGATGGCCTCGGGCGCCTCGGAGATCCCGTCCTCCAGCTGGGCCATCGCCAGCAGGGCGGGGACGTCCCCGGGGCCCGGGCTCCGACCCTCGAGGAACGACAGGCCGGCCCGGCGTGCCTGATCCACCCGACCGGCCCTCACCAGGCCCCCGATGTGACACGCCACCAGATCGGCGGTGGGGCTCAGGGCGACCATCGATCCAGCCAGCTCGACCCCGTCCTCCACGTCCAGCGACAGGGCGGCCTGCACACAGCGGACCCCGTGCGCTGCGATGGCCTGCCGATCCTCTGCGCCGACCAGGGCGTGTCCAAGCTGCTCCCAGGGGACAGGATCCAGCGCACGCAGCGCGTCCGCGAGCCTGCGCCAGATCGCGGCGAGATCGCCGGACACCAGCGCCCGGGAGGCCTCGGGGCTGGTGCAGCGCAGCACGCCCGAGCCCTGGACCCAGCCCCCCGCCTCCAACGCCTCGAGATCCTCAGGGGAGGCGCCGCTGGTGGCCAGGGCCTCGTCCCGGGCCAGGGGCTGGGCCAGGGACACCAGCGCCCCCAGGGTCCGCGCCGGGATCGACAGCTCCCCTGGATCCCGCTGGCTGCGGGCGAGCCCCTGCCTCGCGAGCCGCTCCAGCGCCGGGGTGTCCACCACCCAGGAGCGCCGCCGGTACACCAGCGCCCCCTGCTCGACGGCCCGGATCACGAAGCGCACGATGTCGCCGGGCAGGGTCCCGCCCCCCCCGCGGAGGGTGGAGATCCACAGATCGACGTCCACCGGCCCCAGCCAGCTCTGCAGCATCTGTGCGATCTGCGTCGGCGACAGCGGGCTGAGGATCGCGGCCTGGTCGATCGCGGCCCGGCTGAGCAAGGACGCCGACGGCTCCCCGACCACCAACATCGTGGCTCCGGCGTGGCTCAGGGACGCCACCACCCGGGCGGTGCCCCCGTCGAGTGTGTCGACGTCGTCCACCAGGACGGTCAGGGTGCCCCCGGCCCTGCGCTGCAGCGCCTCCACCACCCGATCCGCCCGATCGACTGGATCAGCGCAGGGGGGCAGCGCCTCGGGGGGACCCGGCAGCCCAGGATCGGACAGCGCCAGCGCCACCGCCCCCCAGGGCCGGGGGCTGGGGTGCAGCACCACGAACGGGATCCCTCGGGCGGAGAGCTCGTTGGCTGCGTGCAGCAGGACATGGGTCCGGCCGGAGCCACGGGGCCCGACCACCGACAGGGAGCCACGCTCGGCGAGCCAGGACGCCACGGCCTGATCCACCAGCGGCCTGGGGACCGCCAGGGTGCGGGCCCTGCGCTCGAGCTCGCGGACGGTGGGCACCGGCAGCGCGATCCCGTTGGCCTCGAGGGTGTCCGCGATGGAGCCCGCGGTGGGCCTCGCTCCGGGCTCGATCGCCAGGATCTCAGTCAGCAGCGTCCTGAGCCAGGGGGGCCCCACCGACGGACGGGGGACCTCCCTGGCCCGCCGGGAGGCGGCGAGGATCCACGAGCCCTCGCCGCCTCCGGTGAAGGGCAGCGAGCCATGCAGCAGCTCCCAGGCCAGCATCCCCAGAGCGTACACGTCGCTCGCCGCGCCCCCGCTCGAGCCGGTGGTGAGCTCCGGCGCGGCATAGGCCGGCGTCCCGCCCTCTGAGCCCGACAGCCCGAAGTCCACCAGGGTGACCTGCCCGGTCTTCCTCTCCAGCAGCACGTTCTCGGGCTTGAGATCGCCGTGGATGATCCCGGCGCGGTGGCACGCAGCCAGCGCATCGGCCAACACCGCGATCACGTGCAGCGACTCGTCGGGGGACAGGGGGGATCGGGCGAGCTCCACAGCCAGCGTCGCCCCCGGGGCCAGGGACATCACCACGTGAGGGACGGGGACCCCGCCGGCCCCCAGCAACCCTACGATCGCCGGGTGGTGGATCCGGGCCAGGGCCCGGATCTCGTCCCCCGGAGGCTCGGACAGCAGCTTGATCGCGGCCTGGCGACCGTTGGCGTCCACCCCCCGCCAGGCCGTGCCGAACGCACCCTCACCGAGGGGCTCCAGCAGGCGCCAGGGCCCGACCCGGGCCGGGGGCTCCGGGGGCTCCGGGGGCTCCGGGGGCTCCGGGGGCTCCAGGGCGTTGGGGCTGAGGGTCGTCACATCGCTCCTATCGGCTGTCGAGCGACGGCTCTGCAGGGCAATGGAGGTCACCGATCGGGTGGAGCCAGGGGGGATCCCGATCATCACCTCGACGCGATCCCCCGGGGTGGATCGGGCCCGATGCTGGCTTGCACCGTGAGCACACGGGAAACGTGTGTTCAGCCCATGGGCACCCCCACACAGACGCGGTACCAGGGGGGCCGGAGCACACATGCGATCTGTCCCCTTCCCTCTCGAACCCGGCGCCCACGGCAAGGGCGTGGCCGATCTCCACCGAGCCCTGGAGGAGATCGGGGTCCGGATCACCCAGTCCGACGTCAACCGGCGCACCTTCGGCACCTCCACTGAGCGCGCCCTGTCCAGCTTCCAGATGGCCCACGGCCTGTCGGCGACGGGCACCGTCGATCGCGACACCGCCGTCCGGCTCAACGAGGTCCTCCAGGATCGGGGGGCGCTGGCCGAGGGCGAGCGCGCCCCCGACGCGCTGCCCCCCGGCGTCGCCCGGGTCCGGGGCACCGTGACCCACATCAGCGGCCCGGCGCTGCCGAGGATGGTGGTCCGCGCGATCGAGCGCGGCATCTTCGACGAGCGGGAGCTCGGCAAGGTGCGCACCTCCGACACCGGCACCTTCGAGATCGAGTACCGCCTCGAGGCGGGGCGTCCGGTGGATCTCCAGCTGCAGGTGCTGGATCGCAAGAAGGCCTGCGTGGCCCGCTCAGCGGTGTTCCTGCGGGCGCCCTCGGATCACCGGGCGAGGCTCGTGGTCACCGATCCCGACTGGCCGGTGCCGTCGGAGTTCGAGATCCTCGGCTGGCGCCTCGAGGAGGTGATGGAGTCCACCGATCAGGATCTCGATCAGCTCGAGGGGCTGTCCCTAGCGGTGGCCGCGGGTCAGGCCGGGGTCGACGTCGCCGCGACGCTCGCCCTGGTCACCGCCCAGCGCCTGAGCCACGACACAGACATCGACGCTGAGATCCTCTACGGCTTGATCCGGGCCGGTGGCTCCGATGATCCGGTCCGGCTGTTCACCTCCAGCCACGAGGAGCAGCGCGCGGCCATCGCAGAGCAGATCGAGCTCAACCACGTCCACGCCAAGACCGCCCGGTCCCTGAAGTCGGCCCGCAAGGAGCTCGAGGCGCTGCGCCTCCACCACCTGTTGGCCCCCGGCGCATCCGACGCGATCCTCCCCTCGCTGGCCTGGATCCTGGATCTGGCCGGCGTCAGCGACGACAAGGATCGCCAGACCGCCGCGCTGCAGCTCACCCAGAACCCCGACGATCCTGAGGCACAGTGGCGGGCCCTTGGCCGAAAGGGCGGCCTGGCCGAGGATCAGGTACGAGCGCTGCAGCTCACCGCGCAGCTCTGCGTCCTGACCCACCGCTGCGCTCCCCTGATCGAGGTCCTGCTGCCCGAGGTGCTCGGCGCCGGGGCGGGGATCGAGCACCTGGCGACCCTCAGCGGAGCCGACTGGCGCTCGAAGATCGAGCCCCTGGCCCCCGATCGCCTCCCCGCTGAGTTCAAAGGGGAGGAAGATCCCGTCGAGTCCTATGTGATCTCGATCCAGCGCGCCCTGGCGGTCAGCTTCCCCGCGACCACCCTGCGGCACCGCATCCAGGACAGCGACTTCGAGGGAGCCGTTCATGTCCGCCAGCTGCTGCTCGATCAGCCTCAGCTCGATCTGCTGGATCCGAACCTCGGGGGCCTGCTGAAGGATCGGCCCTTCGACGATCCGGTCCGGCAGCAGCTCGAGGCCTTCCAGCGGATCTGGAGCCTGGCGCCCCCTCCGGATCGCTATCCCACCGCCGTCGCCCTGCTCTCTGCTGGCCTGGGCTCAGCGCATGCGATCGCGTCTCTGGGTCTGCCGGCGCTGCTAGAGCGGGTGGCGGATCGCCTGGGTGCCGAGGCCACCGAGCAGCTCTTCGACGCAGCCACCCAGCGGGTCGCCCTGACCGGAGCCCACACGCTGCAGGTCCTGGGGGCGTCCCCCCCCGCCCGGGGCCCCCGGCTCGATGGCCCCGACGCGTACCTCTTCGAGCTGCTGGCGCTGCTGGGCCGGCTGCCGTCCGACGGCGCCACCGCGCTGGAGATCCTGGCGCAGCGCCGCCCCGATCTGGCCACCCTCGCGCCGGGGGATCGGAGCACGATCGGCTACCTCGAGCTGGTGGATCGAGTGCTCGGAGCCCACAGGGCGGACAGCCCGAGCGAGGAGGCGGTCTACCCCTGGAGTCTCCCCGTCTCCCAGGCCACCGACGAGGCCGACATGTGGCTCGGGGCCCTGGGGATCGCACGCCACCAGCTGCTGGCGGTGTTCCACCACGAGCTGGAGCTGCCCGAGGCGACCACCTTCGCCATCGACGCCCAGCGGATCGGCCTGAGCCTACTCCACGCCGAGATCGTCGTCGGAGAGACCGGCGGCGAGCCTGAGGGCTGGGGCGTCGAGAGCTTCCGGGAGCTCCGATCGCTGCCGGTCCTGCTCGATCGGGCGGAGCTGACCCGGGCAGAGCTGTGGGCGCTGCTGCAGACCGAGACGGTCAACCCCTCCGGGAAGCTGGAGGTCGAAGACGGCCAGATCTCCGGCATGAGCAAGGCCTACGCGGGCCGGCTCCAGCGCTTCCTCCGGCTCCAGCGCGCCCTGGGCTGGCCGATCCGGGAGCTCGACGACGCGATCCAGGCCCTGGGCTCCAAGCGCCTGGATCGTGCCCTGCTCCACAAGATCGCGGTGCTCGATCAGCTCCGGGGGGAGCTGGAGCTGCCGGTGGCCACCGTGTTGTCCTGGTGGACCCTGCCCGACGGCGCCGACGAGGTGTTCGCTGCCCTCCAGGGCGGCGGAGATCCCGGCGAGGATCCAGGGGCTCAGCAGGCCAAGGCCGCGCTGGAGTCCTTCGCCCAGGCCGCCGGGGCGTCGATCGGCGAGGTGATCGCGCTGCGTGATCTCGTAGGGATCGATCCCTTCGACGGGCGGAAGGTCGAAGACACCGTGCGCGCCATCCGGATCCTCGGGCAGATGCGCGACCTCGGGGTGGGGTCGGATCACCTCGAGATCGCCCTCACGCTGCAGCCCGCCCACGAAGACGAGGTGATCGCGCTGCTGCTCCGCCTGGGCGGGAGGCTCGACGGGCTGGAGGGAGGGCGCACCGCCGCCGACGCCCTGATCCTGGAGGAGCTGCTCGCCTGGCTCGACCTGGAGCCTGAGGTCCTCGATCTCCTCACCGCCCACCTCTCCGGGGACGGCAAGGGGCTGGAGCCCCTGCACCACAAGACCCTGCCCGGAGCCAGCGAGGAGCAGTGCAGCGGGCGTGCCCTGAGGCCCGCTCGCCAGCTGCTGCTCACCCTGCGCAAGGCCTCGCGCTGGATCCATGATCTGAGCCTGCCCACCGATGCGCTGGGCCGGATCCTCGAGCTCGGCTGGCTCGAGCTTGGCTCGCTGCCCACCACCAGCAAGGCCTCAGCCCCCTCCGAGGCGTGGCTCGCCCTGCTCGAGGTGCTCTGCCTTGAGCGCAGCTGGCCCGAGGGCAGCCCCGGGGTGTTTACGATCCTCGAGGCCGCCGGGCGCGATCCCTCAGCGCTGGTCGAGGCGCTGGCCGAGCTCCCCGGCTGGTCCCGGGCGACGGTCGAGGCCCTGCTCGACGCCGATCACCTCGCCCTGCAGCCAGAGCAGCTGCGGGGTCCGGGCGCCGCCGCCTGGCTGATCCGCCTCGAGGGCTGCCGCGCCGTGCTCCAGGGGCTCGGCAAGATCAAGCTCACCTCGCTGTGGCGCGATCGCAGCGATCCACCCGAGGACTGGCGGGCGACCCGCCCCAGCGCAGCCACGGTGAACCAGATCGCCCGGGTCGTGCGGAGACACACCGACGCAGCCCCGATCGAGGACCGGATCCAGCGGCGGGCCCGCACCCTCGCCATGGACACGACGCTCGCCGCCCTCAGGCCCGATGCACCCCACCTCAAGACCCGGCAGGATCTGCTAGAGCACCTGCTGATCGACGTCGACGGGGGCAGCGCCACGCCGAGGATCGTGGAGGCCACCGCCGCGGTCAAGCGTTTCATCCAACGGATCGCGCTGGAGCTGGAGCCTGGCCTCCAGCTCAGCCCCGGGGCCAGGGCCGAGTGGCGGAGCCTACAGGCCGAGCCCGCGTGGCGTGCGTCCCGCCGGGCGATGCTCGCCCCCGAGGGCGCCTTGGATCCCGACGCCCTGGAGGCCAGGCTCCGCTGGCTCTCCACCCTCCCCGAGCCCCCCACCGGGGAGACGATCGCGCTGGAGGCCGCCCTGGGTCCGCCCCACCTCGTGGTGGGCCCCAGCACCCCGGGTGAGCCGCTGCAGATCCCCGACTCGGCGATCGTCGAGACCCACATCGTCACCCTGGAGACGATCGAGGCGGTCGAGGCCCGGAGCGAGCCTGGTCCCCCCACGGTGATCGTGGCTCAGCCTGTCCCCCGGCGGGCCACCGACCAGCGCCCCTCGGCGCTCGACTGGCCCACCACCCTCGCGCACCTCGGGGAGTGGGCGCAGGCCTGGCGCACCGCCCGGGAGCAGCTGAGCACAGACCACCCCGAGGACGCGATCCCGATCTACGAGCGCCTGCTCCAGCAGACCCGAGCGCTCCAGCCCCACCCCGAGCTGGCGCAGGCCTGGTGGAGCGCCCCCACGGATCCAGCCCTGGCCTTGCTGCTGCGCCCCGGGGTCTTGCGTGGGGCCCTGGTGGGCGAGCTCGTCGATCTGCTCCACCGGCTGGGGGACACCCGGCTCGACTCGGATCGCTACGAGGCCGCCCGCTACTTCCAGCAGGCATCCCATGTGCTCCGGACCGTGGAGGAGCGGATCGAGCTGCGCCCCCACGAGCTTGAGCCCCCCCGCCCGTTCCTCGAGCTGGTCGTGGAGCCCGAGGTGCTGTCGCCGGAGCGGATCCACCTCGAGGCCTACCAGCCTCCGCCCGCGGGTGTCGCCGGCCCGGCCGTCGAGATCGAGGGCCCCCCCAGGGTCCCCGGGCTCCTCAACGCGGCGCGCTGGTTCACCGTGCCCGACTCACCGTGGCTCGATCGCCAGCGCCGCGTCGCACAGCGCCTGGAGGTGGTGGGCAACCAGCTGCTCCCGGCGCCGTAGCCACCGAGCGGAGCAGGACGGAGGATCATGGTGTGGCTCGGTCGGGCGCGCCCCTGCGCGCCCCTGCGCGCCCCTGCGCGCCCCTGCGCGCCCCTGCGCGGTGAGGGAGCGTAGTCCGATGTCTTGGGCGCAGGTGGCGACGCTCCGACACACAGCCCCCTTCTCCGGGCCCTCCGACGTCAGCACCTCTGCACCGGATCCGGGTCGTCGATCCCTGATCAGATCCCGATCAACAACTTGTCATCCGCCGGTCAGGCTCCATCCGCCGGGCCGGGTTGAGTTGGAGGTGTAGGGCGAGCCCGCGACCTCGTGGGCGCCCGGTCGAGAGGAGATGATGATGGGAACGTTGAAGACGGCGAGCTTGGGTGCGGTGGTGTGTGTGGGCTTGATCGTGAGCTTGGCTGATGCCCGAGCCCAGTCGGCCTGCGAGACGGTCACCAAGAGCGACTTTCACAACTGGACCTATGTGCCCAGCCGCCCGGGATCGCTGGAGAACGGACAGCTGTCGGTGTTGGCCGACGACATCATCGCCGACGAGGAGCACGATCGGGACACCGCCAGCACCCAGATCCTGACCCGCCGCTCGGACGAGAGCCTGACCGCCCGGGCCCAGGTCGATCTGATCGACTCCCTGGCGGACGCGGACGCCTGGCTGTTCGGCTATGCCGAGGCGGGCCTCGAGCTGCTCCTCGAGGCCCGGGACAGCTCGGGCGCGCTGCTGTGCTCGGATCGCGAGGAGGTCTACATCGCGCGCTGGAACGAGGTGGGGACCCCCAGCGACACCCGCAGCCTGTTCTGCGATCTGCCACCGCGCTCCGCCGGTGACTCGGAGTTCATCACCCTGAGCGTCGAGGCCCACGCCTGGATCGTCGTCGGGGGTGCGGCCGGGGCCACGGCCAGGATGAACGCCCAGATCCTCAACATCTCCCTCGAGGGCTGCAGCGGGACCTGCTCTGGCTCCTGTGGCGGGAGCGCAGGCTCCTGCTTCTGTGACGCCGCCTGTTCTGCGCTCGGTGACTGCTGTGCCGACTATGCCCCGATCTGCGAGACCGACAGCTGCTGGGAGGGCTGCGGTGGCGCCGCTCCCTCCGGCGCCTGCTGGTGTGATGATCTGTGCGCCAGCTACGGCGACTGCTGCTCGGACTTCGCCGACTCCTGCGAGTAGCGCCTGGAGGCGTCGGCGGTCCTGGGGCCGTCGACGCCATATCCTGTCGTGGACCCCTGAGGGGAGGAGCGATGGGCGACCGCAACCACGAGATCCAGGCCTTGCTCCGGGAGCTGGCGGATCTCTCGATCCTCGATGATCAGAGCGCCCAGTCCTTCAGGGCGCGCGCCTACGAGCGTGCCCTACACGCAATCGACGGGATCCAGGACGATCTCGAGGGCATGAGCGTGGCCACGCTGCAGCGGATCGGCGGGATCGGGAGGTCCACCGCCCAGAAGATCCGGGAGTACTTCGACACCGGCGCGGTGGCCAAGCTCGAGACGCTGCGGCAGCGGTTTCCTCCGTCGGTGGTGGCGATGTCCCGGATCCCGGGCGTGGGTCCGAAGACCCTGGCCCGGCTCCGGAGCGAGCTGGGGATCGAGGACGTCGAGGCCCTGCGGGACGCGATCACCGAGGGGAAGCTCCAGAGCGTGTCCGGCATGGGGGCCAAGACCGAGGCCCGGATCGCGTCCGCCATCGATCGGCTGGGGCTCAAGCGGGACCAGCGCACCCCCATCGATCGGGCGATGCGCCTCGCTGAGACCCTGGTGAACGAGCTGCTGGCGCTCCCCGGGGTCCAGGCCGCGGTGCCCTGTGGCAGCCTACGGCGCCAGGCCGAGACGGTGGGGGATCTCGACGTGGTGGTGGCCAGCACCGAGCCCCAGCCGATCATGGCATGGTTCGCCGAGCACCGCTTCGCCGAGCAGGTCATCGCCCGGGGGGACACGAAGACCACGATCATCACGCGCCAGGGGCTGCAGATCGATCTCCGGGTGGTCGCCCCCGCGCACCTGGGGGCCGCCACCCTGTACTTCACCGGCTCGAAGGGCCACAACATCCGGCTGCGGCAGCTCGCGATCCAGCAGGGCTGGAGCCTCAACGAGTACGCCCTGTCCGACGCGACCACCGGGGAGGTCGTCGCCGCGGGCGATGAGGCCAGCATCTACCGTGCCCTGGGCCTGGAGTTCGTGCCTCCGCCGATGCGGGAGGACACCGGCGAGATCGAGGCCGCCCTCGCCGGCACCCTGCCCGGGGTGGTCTCGGTGGAGGATCTCTGTGGCGATCTCCACATCCACACCGATCGCTCCGGGGACGCGAGGAGCTCGCTGGCGGAGCTCGTCGCTGAGGCCGTGCGGCGGGGCTACAGCTACCTCGCGATCACCGATCACGCGGAAGATCTGCCGATCAACGGGGTCTCCAGGGGCGAGCTGGAGCGCCAGGCCGAGGAGATCGGAGCACTCCAGGAGGCAAACCCGGGGCTACAGCTGCTCCGGGGCTGTGAGCTCAACATCGATCCAGACGGCGGGCTCGACTACGATCCGGCGTTCCGCAGCGGCCTGGACTGGTGCATCGCCGCGGTCCACTCCCACTTCGATCTGTCCCAGGCCGAGCAGACCCGCCGGCTGATCGCGGCCATCTCCGATCCAGCGGTGCGGGTGATCGGCCACCTCAGCGGGCGGATCATCGGCGAGCGTCCAGGGATCGAGATCGATCTAGACGCGATCCTCGACGCGATGGTCGAGACCGGGGTCGCGCTGGAGATCAACAGCGCCCTGCCCCGACTGGACGCGGCCGCGCCGGTGCTGCGTCGTGCGGTGGACAAGGGGGTGGTGTTCGTGATCAGCACCGACAGCCACCACGTCCGTGACATGGGGCGCAACGCGGTCTTTGGGGCGCGCCAGGCTCAGCGGGGCTGGGTCCCCCGGGAGCAGGTGGCCAACACCTGGCCCAGGGAGCGCTTCCTGGGCTGGCTCCACACGCAGCGACGGCCCAGCGGGCCATCCCGCTGAGCCGCCGTTTGTTGCTGCGCTGATCGCTGGGGTGGGCTGGCCGGGCCAGGACCTCACCCCACGACCGGCTCAGTCACACTCGGGATACAGGGCCTCTTCGATCAGATCGGTGCCGTCGCACAGGTAGGCCTCGATCGCCGGATCGATGCCGTAGTTGCCCGAGCAGTAGTAGGTCTCGGCGGAGGTGTACGAGCAGCCCTT
>DRPG01000177.1 GCA_011376105.1 Deltaproteobacteria bacterium | reverse complement strand
GGATCGCCTCCCCCGTGTCGAGACGGACCCGCCAGCGGAAGGTCCCCCCCCCTCGCCGGGGGCGGCGCAGCACCGTGGCCACCTCGAAGTGCTCGCCACCACCCTCCTGGGGCCAGTGGCTGGCCACCACGGTGACATACAGCGTGTAACCGAGCTCCTTGAGCATGACCGCCAGCGGGACGTGGCGGTGCACAGGCACCAGGGGCCCCTCCGGGGGCAGCTCACCGCCGGTGAGCTTCATCTCTGGGATCAGCTCAGCGAGCCGTGTGCGGACGTGGGGATCGAGGGTGTTCATGTCATCGTGGGCAGAAGCAGGGCACCCCGGCTAACGCAAACCCTCCCCCACATCCACCGGGGATCAGGCCGAGACCAGCGATCCCCACCCAGCCGGGGGACCCCGTGGGGCCGAGGATCGGGACAGGCCAGCCCCCACCCGGGTGGGATCTCGAGGGGCGCAGGCCGTGCCTACTCGCGACCGTCGTGGCCGCGCTCAGCGTTGCCACCGAGGCCGATGCTCCGCGCCCGAGCGAGCTGTTCAGCGTTGGTCGGATCGTCTGGAGCGCGATCCTCCCAGCGCTTGATCTCCGGGTAGATCATCTTGTCGGCCTCGGGGCGCTCGTCTCGACGACGGAGCTCGCCCCGCTGCTGCAGCGCGACCTTCTCGCGCAGCCGGTTGAGGCCCACCATGACCTGATCTGCGTTGGGGGGGCAGCCGGGGATGTACACATCGACCGGCACCACGGTGTCGATGCCGGGGACCACCGAGTAGATGTCCCGGTAGAAGTCTCCGGAGATCGCACACGAGCCCATCGCGATGCACCACTTGGGCTCGGGCATCTGATCCCACAGGCGCTTGACCCTGGGCACCATCTTCACGGTGATCGTGCCCGCCACCACCATCACGTCGCAGTGCCGCGGGGTCGGACGCACCACGCTGCCGATCTGATCGATGTCGACCCGGCTGGCGGCGGCGGTCATGAACTCGATGGCGCAGCAGCTGGTGGCCATCGGGAAGATCCACAGGCTGTGCTTGGCCCCCCAGGTCAGCAGGGCGTCCACCGATGTGGTCGCCAGCGACAGGCCGGGCACCCGCTCCATCGTCGCGTATAGGGGGTGCTCGAAGGGACGGTTGCTCTCGTCTACTGCCATTCGATCGCTCCCTTGCGCACAGCATACGCCCAGCCCACGAGCAGGATCCCGAGGAAGATGGCCATGTCGACGATCGCGATGAGGCCCGCATCGCGCAGGCTCACCGCCCAGGGGAAGAGGAAGGCGGCCTCGACGTCGAACAGCACAAACAGCAGCGCCACGATGTAGTAGCGCGGATGGAACCGCACCCAGGCCACGCCGTCGGGCTCTTCACCGCACTCGTAGGTGTCGAACTTCGCGGGGGACTGATCCCGGGCACGGACCCGGACCGCGAAGGCTCCGAACAACAACCCGAGCGGAGCAGCCAGGCAGAGCACCAGGTAGATTGCAGCCGGGATCCACTCATCGGCCATCGCGACACCTCACAGCACGAGCCCTTACCATCACGCTGTGGCATCGTCGATGGAGACGATCCGCGTCAGCCCTGCTAGGCTGCCCGGCCGGAGATCCTAATGAAGCTTCCCACCATCCGCGATCACATGGACACCGTTGTCCACACCTTCGATCCCGATGACGACATCATCGAGACCGTCCAGTCGTTGATCGACAACCACGTCACCGGCGCCCCGGTGGTGCGGGATGATCAGGTGGTAGGCATCATCAGCGAGAAAGACTGCCTGAAGCTGCTGGCCCATGGCGACGCCCAGGGTGGGCGGGCCCAGGGCACGGTCGCCGACTACATGAGCACCGAGATCCGCTCGGTCCACCCCGACATGAACATCTACTTCGTCGCCGGGATGTTCCTCAACGATCACGTCCGGAGGTTCCCGGTGATCGAGGACGGCAGGCTGGTGGGCGCGATCACCCGCTTTGACATCCTGCGGATCATCCGTGAGCTCTACCCGGACTGATCAGCCACAGCCGGCGACCGCGAGGCTGGTGCGGCCCAGGCTGATGCCCCTCCGGCCCTCGATCCGCACCCACTCCCAGCCGAGGCTCCCCGCCTCGTGGACCCGGAACAGGATCGACAGGCTGTCGTCGTCGAGCAGGACGAGCTCAGGCCACATGGGCCCGGGCGCGTCCGGCCGGCGGAGATCCACCCCAGCGCCACCGAAGGTCTGCACCCATGGCCGCGCTCCGCCCCACTCCACGACGGTGCGCCCCACCCCCCCGGTGCGGGAGATGTCGACCTCAGCGCCGCTGGGCAGCGAGTACAGCCTCCGGGTGGCGGTCGCCGCCCTCGCCTGGCGGGGCAGCGACGCCCGCATCGCGCTGGGGTCCCGGGTGATCCAGATCACCCCCGACAGCGCCCGGGGCGCAGAGAAGGTCGCGGCGGGGGGGGGGGTGCCACACAGGGGGATGGATCTCACCCCGGTGAACGAGAGCTCCACCGGACCCGCCGCGCTCAGGCCAGAGAACGTCGCACCGAGGCCGACCCCGCTCCAGGCGTCGGCGTCCCAGGACACGGCGGCGCCCCCCTCGGCGGGGACCCACCACCCCTGCCCGGGCTGGACCCCCTGCCCCACCCAGCCTGAGATCCCCTCGAACGGCGTGGAGGTGGGGGCCTGCAGCGCCGGGGCCGGGGCCGGGGCCGGGGCCGGCTCGGGCTCCTCGGGGGCGGGCTGCAACACCTCGATCCCGCCCCCGGGGGGCGCGAAGACGCCCTCGAGCCCCACACACCCCAGCGACAAGATCAACGTCGCCACCCCAGCAGCGCTAGACACACGCACTTGCAGCCTCCCGGAAGACGAGTCACGATAGCCCCATGATGGCGACGATCCTCCTGCGCGAACGATCCCAAAGCTGAGCATAGCCCAGCTCTCCACGACCTCTTTGAACGTTCCCGCAACCTGGAGTCTCCAGCCATGATCGATCCCCAGCGCATCGCCGATGCCCCCGACGAGGTGAAGGCCCACCTCGTCAAGCGCCACGAAGACCCCCACACCCTCGCCGACGTCGACGCCATCGTCGCCCTGAGCGAGCGCCGTCGGGAGCTCATCTCGGAGCGGGACGAGCTGAGGGCCACGCGCAACGCCCTGTCCAAGCAGATCGGAGCCCTGTTCAAGGAGGGCCGCCGCGACGAGGCTGAGGTCCTGAAGACCCAGGTCCAGTCGGGGAACGCTCGGATCGAGGTGCTGGAGCACGAGCTCGAGGTGGTCGACGGCGATCGCTCGCGCCTGTGCATGGGCCTGCCCAACCTCCTCCACCCCTCAGTGCCCGAGGGCAAGGGCGACGAAGACAACGTCGAGATCCGCACCTGGGGCGACCCCCGGGGCCAGCCCGGCGACGGGGAGAGCCACGTCGAGATCGGCACCCGCCTCGGGATCCTCGATCTCGAGCGCTCGGCCAAGCTCACCGGCAGCCGGTTCTGGGTGCTGGTGGGGGCCGGGGCCCGCCTCGAGCGCGCCCTGATCAACTACTTCCTCGATCTGCACGTGCACGAGCACGGCTACACCGAGGTGATGGTCCCCTACCTGGTGCACCGCAGCGCAGCGGAGGGCACCGGCCAGCTGCCCAAGTTCGGCCAGGACATGTTCCGGCTCGCCGAGCCCCTCAACGGCGCCGATGCGTTCCTGATCCCCACCGCTGAGGTGCCGGTCACCAACCTGCACCGCGGGGAGATCCTCGACGAGGCGCAGCTCCCGCTCCGGTATGTAGCCTTCACCCCATGCTTCCGCAGCGAGGCGGGCAGCGCCGGGCGGGACGTACGGGGCCTGATCCGGGTCCACCAGTTCCACAAGGTCGAGCTGGTGTGGATCACCACCCCGGAGCAGGCCGAGGCGAGCCACCAGCAGCTGGTCGGCCACGCCGAGGCCGCGCTACAGCAGCTGCGACTGCCCCACCGCGTCGTGGAGCTGTGCGGTGGAGACGTCGGCTTCTCAGCGACGCGCTGCTACGATCTCGAGGTCTGGCTCCCCAGCCAGGGCTACCGCGAGATCTCGTCCTGCAGCCACTTCACCGACTTCCAGGCTCGGCGGATGAGCCTGCGCTACCGCCCGACCAGCGAGGGCAAGAAGGCCAAGCCCCGCCACGCCCACACCCTCAACGGCTCAGGCCTGGCGGTCGGCCGCACCCTGGTGGCGATCCTTGAGAACAACGTCCAGCCCGATGGAACGGTCACGATCCCCGAGGTCCTGCGCCCCTACATGGGTGGGCTGGAGGTCATCGCGCCGGTTGGGGCTTGACGGTGGCCAGAGGCACCCATTAGACCACCGGGGTGCCGTGCCCATGGAGTCTTGCTGGAGGTGTGGCCGAGTGGTTGAAGGCAGCGGTCTTGAAAACCGCCAACCCGCGAGGGTTCGAGGGTTCGAATCCCTCCGCCTCCGTCCATTACATCTCTCTGGAGTCGTGACCGAGTTGGCCGAAGGTGCTTGATTGCTAATCAAGTGTGGGGTTTGAAGCTCCACCGAGGGTTCGAATCCCTCCGACTCCGTGTCCCCCCGCCCACCCCCACACCGGGGGTGGGCGGCGCAGGGGCCCGTCGCACGTCCGGATCGAGCGTCGTGCTCTGACGAGCAACATCAGCACACGCGCCGACGAGGGCACGCGCCGACGAGGGCACGCGCCGACGAGGGCACGCGCCGACGAGGGCACGCGAGACAGACCCCTGGCTCATGGCCACAAGATCCCCGGGTGGGC
>DRPG01000176.1 GCA_011376105.1 Deltaproteobacteria bacterium | reverse complement strand
GGGGGGGGGGGGGGCGGCGGGGGGAGCGGTCTGAGCGCAGCTGAGGGTGAGGGCGAGGGCGAGGGCGAGCATGGAGATCTCCTGAGTCGGTGGCGCAGCGCGCCGTCAGCTCGTCTAAACGCAAGCATCATGCCAGGGTGGAGCAGGGGCTCCTGTGCTCGCCCGGTGGTCCCTGGCGTCGGTGGAGATCGGATCCTGCGGAGGATCGGCGCAGCGCACGGCTTGTGCGGCGCCTCATGATGATGCATAATAATGCATAATGATGCATTACATCTTATAACGATGTATAACGTTGCACGGCGTCGCCCGGGGTGTGAGGGTGAGGTCGCGCTCGAGCGTGTCGAGCCCGCTCTCAGGCGTCGATCCCCAGCCGGCGCAGCTCCACCACCTGGGGGCGAGCGCCCGTGGGAGACACCCTCTCCAAGGCACTCGAGGCCTCGAGCCAGCGGGGCGAGGCCCGGAGGGAGCCAGCGGGGGGGCGCAGCGGCGGATAGCCTGGGGCGATGCTCCTCTCGATGCTCCTCGCCACAGCCGCTGCACACGATCTGGGCTGGACCCCGGTCTACGTCAAGCTCTCAGGGGAGAGCTACAAGATCAGCATCTCCCTCGATCCCCCCGGAGACGTCGGGGACCTGGGGCCGTGGCTGATCGCGTCCGAGGCCAGCCTCCCACACCAGCTCGAGCTGACCTTCGGGGGCCAGCGGATCGTGGGTCCGCCTGAGCTGATCGTTCGTCCCCGGGCCGCCGATCCCTTCCTGCTGCAGTACCGAGGGACGATCCCAGAGGGGGCTGAGACCTTCGGCTTTCGCTCGGATCCAGGCACCGGCCCCTGGGGGCTGTCGCTCTATCCCGAGGGGGCCCCGGTGCGGGAGCTGCTGCTGTTGGGCGGGGAGGCCCGGGTGCTCGGGCTCGATGGATCCGATCGACCCATGCCCAGCGACCCCGGAGCGTCCGGGGTGCCCGGTGGGGAAACCGTGGCGTCCTTTGAGCGGTATCTGGGGCTGGGCCTCGTCCACATCATCCCCCGGGGGCTCGATCACGTCCTGTTCGTCCTGGGGCTGTGCCTGGCCTCTGTCGCCCCACGGTCCCTGCTGCTGCAGATCTCGGCCTTCACCGTCTCCCACTCCCTGACCCTCGGGGCCGCGTCCCTGGGGCTGCTGGTGGTGCCGTCCTCGATCGTGGAGCCGCTGATCGCGGCCAGCATCGTGATCGTCGGGATCGAGAACCTCACCCTGGAGCCGGAGCCCAGGAGGCGGACGGCGCTGGTGTTTGGCCTCGGGCTGCTGCACGGGCTGGGGTTCGCTGGCGTCCTGGGGGAGCTTAGCGTCCCCACGGGCCAGCTGTTGCTCGCTCTGCTGGGGTTCAACCTCGGGGTGGAGCTCGGCCAGCTCGTGGTCGTCTCGGTGGCCCTCGCTGCCCTATGGCTCCTGGGGCGTCACGAGCGACTCCGTGCCTGGTCTCTCCGGGCTGGATCGCTAGCGATCTCGGTGGTAGGGCTGTCCTGGCTGATCGAGCGACTCGCGTCGGGGTGAGGTCGGGGCCGGGGGGCGAGCCCGGCCGGCGCTGGATCAGGGCAGCGATCCATGCTCGATCGTAGCGCTCATGGGCCGAGCCGGTGTCTCAAGGGGCCGACGGAGAGGGAGGCGGATCTGCTGGGGGCTTGGCTACAGCTCGCAGGATGTGTGCTGGGGGTGGAGGGCACCTCCGTGCTCTCCGAGCACATCGATCGCGTGGTGGCTCGCGTCTCCAAGGGGGACATCTCCATCGTGGGCCACAGCAGCGATCCAACCCTGCAGATCGACTTCGGGGGGATCGGGGGCGGAGACGTCGGTCACCAGGTCGAAGACGGCGTGCTGTACCTCGACTATGCCTGTGGGGGGCCTGGGCTGTGTGGGGGAGATCTCACCCTGACCGTCCCCCCGCAGACCCCCCTCGACGTGTGGCTGGGGGCCGGAAACCTGGAGATCGTGGGGATGGATGCCGAGATCATCGCTAACGTCGGGGGGGGCGCGGTCTCCATCGAGGGCCAGGGCGCACCCCCGGTGATGGTGGTGGCCGACACGGGCAGCCTCTATCTGGGCTTTGTCGAGCCTCCCCGGAGGGTGGAGGCGGTCCTGTCGGTGGGAGCGATCAGGCTGCGGCTCCCCTCGGGGGCCTACGCCCTGGATCTCGACACCACCGGGCTGGTCACCGTCGATCCCGGGATCCTCGACGATCCGCTGAGCCCCCACCAGGTGTCCGCCACCGCCCGGGGGGGCGGGATCTTCGTCTGGGAGGGTCTGGATCGTTGAGGGCGCCTGGAGCGCCTGCGCCCCCCTGAGCGACGAGGGTGCTCAGAAGGTGAACTTCAGGGGGCTCTGGAACACCACCCCGTCGGGCAGGGCGTGGGCGGGGAAGCCCGCATAGCCCAGCGTCTGCTCAAGGCAACTGACCACCTGATCGGGCAGGGCCGGGGCGGTGACGTCCACGCTGGTGACTCGACCGTTGCAGCCCACCACGACCTCGGCGAGCGCGGTGTAGCTCCCGGCGGTGCCCCGGGGGAAGCAGCGGACCGCCTGCTGGGAGATCCGGCTCATACCTGCGTTGATCTGGGCGACCGAGAGCCCCTGGCTCGCGGCCATGTCTGCGTCGCCGGACACATCACGGGGGCCCGACAGGCAGCGCCTTGCCGGAGGTCTCGCCAGCCGCGGGGGCGTGACGGGGGTGCTGGGGATGCTGGGGCCCTCAGCCACCCGGAACGCACGATCCGGCGCCCCGATGGTCTCGATGGTGCCGCCGGTGCCCAGCCCCCCGCTGCGGCTCGCCAGCCCGTCGCCGCCAAGCTCCAGGGTGCGGTGCTCGAGGCCCGCGGCGCTCTGGGCCAGCGCCTCGAGATCAGCGCCACCGAGATCGAGCCCCAGCACGCCGCTGAGGGTGGGGCGCCGGATCGCGATCCGGCGCCCGGGCCCGGGCTCGGGCTCGGGCCCGGGCCCGGGCCCGGGCTGTGCCCCGCCGGTGGCTGGCTCGCTCGTGCCCGCCGCGCGGGCCGGGGCGCCGGAGCGCGGCGCCCGGCCCGGGGTGCCCGGCACCAGCCCCGGCGCCGGGGCTCTGCCCAGCAGCGCGGCCAGGCCTCCCCCCGACGAGGGCTTCCAGATCATCAGGATCTGATCCACCTCGATCAGATCGCCCTCTAGGTCGTTCCAAGACTGGAGATCGGCGACGGTCACCCCATACCGGGTGGCGATCTTCGACAGGGTGTCGCCGCGCTGGACCGTGTACACGTCGGGGGAGGCAAACGAGAGCGAGGGCAGCTCCGAGCGATCGAACGGGAGCCACCCGCTGGGGATCAGGGAGCAACCGGTCAGCGTGAGGAGCCCGAGGGCCAGGATCGGGAGCCGGAGGATGGATCGTCGGTTCGTCATCACGCCTTGTGCCTCGTGCCCCACACCCTGCGCAGGATACCACGCAGCTTGTGGGCTATGCGTCCTCGAGGGCACCGAGCATCGCGTCGATCTCCAGGAACTTCTGGCGGATCTTACCCCGCTGCTCGCCCTCGGCGAGCTCCAGCGCGTCGAGCCGCTCCCAGCCATCCCAGGACACGGCTCCGTCGAAGGACAGCGCGTCGCGGGGGGTTGGATCGAGCCCAGGCAGGGCAGCGAGCATGTGCTCTACAGTCTCCTTGGCGTCGGCCCGGTTGGTCCCGATCAGCCCCTTGGGCCCCCGCTTGGCCCAGCCGACCACGAACAGCCGGGGCACCACCGCTTCGCCGTCGATCACCTGACCCGCCCGGTTGGGGATGATCCCACGGCGTTCATCGAAGGGGGCGCCGGGCAGCCGGACCCCCCGATAGCCTACCGCACGCAGCACCAGGCCCGCGTCGAGCTGCTCCCGCTCGCCGGTGTCCCGGGCGGTGGGCTCGCCATCGTGGCACTCCAGGACGTTCCTGCCGAGCTCCACCTGTCGGACCCGATCGGGGCCTCGGTAGGCGATGGGGCTGGTCCGCAGGCGCAGGTGGACCCGCCTGGGGGCCGTGCCCTGTCGCTGAGCCACCTCCTGGAGGAAGGCCACGTTCTGCTGAGCGCGCTTGTCGCCGTGCTCCTCGAGCCAGGCCGCGGAGCAGGGATCGAGGGCAGCGTCCTCGGGGCGCACGATCAGATCCACGCCCTCGATCTCGTCGAGCTCCCTGATCTCCGCCGGGGAGAACGCGGCCTGGGCGGGGCCCCTGCGGCCCAGGACGTAGATGTCGGTGATCTTGCTGTCGCGCAGCTCATCGAGGGCTGCGTCGGTGATGTCGGTCTGGGTGAGCCGCGCTGGATCCTGGGCCAGGATCCGGGTGACGTCCATCGCCACGTTGCCGACCCCCACCACCACCGCCACGCTGCAGCTCAGATCGAAGTCATGGTGCTGGTGATCGGGGTGGCCGTTGTACCAGCCGACGAAGTCGGTCGCGGCGTGGCTGCCCGGCAGCTCCTCCCCCTCGATGTGGAGCTTGCGGGACGACGAGGCACCGACCGCGAGCACGACCTGATCATAGGCCTCGAGCAGCCGCTGTAGCGACACGTCGACGCCGACGGTGACGTTGCCGAGGAAGCGAAAACCAGGCATCTGAGCGGTCTTGTTGTAGGCACGGACCACGCCCTTGATCTTCTGGTGATCGGGGGCGACCCCCCCCCGGACCAGGCCAAAGGGGGTGGGGAGGCGATCGAGGAGATCGATCTGGAGCTGGATCCCGGACTGGAGCAGGGCAGCGGCGGTGTAGAACCCCGAGGGACCCGAACCGACGATCGCCACCCTGAGTGGACGCTGTGCTGAGCCAACCTGAGCCATGAGACCTCCTGTGGAGGATGTGTCGCGACTGGAGCCTACCAGAGCGCCCTGAGGTGCCCTCCGGATCCACGAGGTCTGGTGGCTCCATGCGGTTGACTCGGTGCTCGCCCCCGTCTGACGCGATCGACGGGGTGGTGAGCCCACCTCCCCATCGCGGCCTCCTCCCCCCGGGAGGATCTGCTGCGACGGAGCCCCTGACGACCACACCCGCCGGACCTGGTCTTGGACCTGCCCCCGAGGGGGCTTAGGGGGTGGCGATCCCACCCCAGGCCACCGGATCCTCGCCAAGCTCGAAGACCAGGTGGTGCCCGAGCAGATCGGTGTGGCGCAGCCAGGGATCGCGCCGGAGCTGGCCGTCCACCAGCAGGGCCTCCGGGTACAGCCGCTGTGGCGAGGTCCCTGGTGCATCCAGGGACAAGGTGCCGCTCAGGGTGTCGATCTCGGCGTGCTCGAACAAGGGGCTCCCGATCGCGTACTGGGTGGTGCCCGCGATGGGGTACAGCCCCAGGGCTGACCACAGGTACCAGGCGGACAGGGTGCCGGAGTCGTCGTTGCCGTCCAGGCCCTCTGGATCGAGGCTGTAGCGGTTGGCGAGGATCCAGCGGGCCGCAGCCGCCGTCAGATCGGGGCGGCCCACGAGGGAGCCGAGCCAGGCATAGTGCAGCACGGGCTCGTTGCCGTGCCAGTACCAGTCGTCGGGGAACAGATCGTCGGGCTCGCTCCGGACGCGATCCCAGTATGCTGCATAGCGCTCGTGGAGCGCCTCGAGCGCTCCGCCGTGCTGGACGTCGATCAGGCCCCGGGGATCGTGGGGGATCGCCCAGAGGTAGTGCCAGGCGTTGCCCTCTACGTAGTCCGGGGACCAGACGAGCTCTCCCTCGAACGGGGTGAAGCCGCCGTCGCGGAACCGATCCTGGAAGAAGCCCACCTCTGGATCCCAGACGTTGCGCCAGCTCTCAGCCTGCCGCCACAGCGTCTCGGCGCGATCGTCGCGCTGCAGCTGGTCTGCCCAGCGCGCCACAGCGGCGTCGGCGAGGGCGAACTCCAGCGTCCGGCTCGTCCCCCGGCTGACCTCTGCGGGGACATAGCCGAGCTCGAGGTAGTCCTCGATCCCGGCGCGGGAGGATCGCGCCACAGGGCCTGTGGCGTGGCGCCAGGCGGCCTCGAAGCCCTCCTGCACCGGCCAGTCGTCCAGGCCCTTGAGCGAGGTCTCGGCGAGCACGATGCTCGCCGGGCTGCCGATCATCCCGCCGGTGTAGCCATGACCCAGGGGCCACCTGGGCAGCGAGCCCCCGTCGTCGGCCATCTTCACCAGGGAGCGCACCACGTCGAGCTGGAGCTCGGGGTGCACCAGCGCGTACCAGGGGTGCAGGGTGCGGAAGGTGTCCCACAGGCTCAGGTCCGAGTAGTACGGATGATCCGTGCTGTGGATCTCCCCGTCGAGGCCCCGGTAGCGGCCGTCCACGTCGTCGAGGCGGCTGGGCATGAGCATCGCGTGGTAGTGGGCGGTGTGCAGCCGGGCTCGATCCACTGGATCGCCGTAGACCCGGACCCGGGAGAGGCGCTCCCGCCAGGCTCCAGCGACCTCCTCGAGGCGCGCATCGAGGGCGGTGTCCGGGAGCTCGGCCCGGTGGTTGCTCCGCGCTCCCTCGGCGTCGACATAGGACAGGGCGACGCGCACATCGACCTGGGTGGTGCCCTCGGGGAAGACCACCCACACCCCACCGGACGAGCCCGAGCCCGAGGTGGCCCCCGGCTCGGGCTGCGCTGGATCCGACCAGCCCCCCGAGGCGACGGGTGGAGGATCCAAGGTCGCGAGGAAGTGGGTCTGCAGCCCCCCGAAGCGGGACGAGTAGCTGCCCTGCAGCAGCTGGAAGCCCCGGATCTCAGCCTCCTGTAGATCCACCTCGACCCAGCTCTCCTCGCCGATGGTGACGTTGGGCAGGGCGTGCGCCAGATCGAGCAGGACCACCGGCTCCCCGCCGCCGGTGAAGGTGTAGCGGTGGTGGGCGCCGTGTAGGGTCGCGGCGATCTGGACCCGGGTGCCGTCGTCGGGCAGGGTGATCTCGTACCGGCCGGGGGAGGCGATCTCCAGCTCATGATCCAGGGGCGCCATCCGCCCGATCCCGGTGGTGTAGGCCCCGCTGAAGCTCGCCCTGGGCATCAGCGAGACCCCACCGAAGTCGTTCGTGCCCATGCCGTGGGAGTGGGTGTGGGAGAAGGCCACGATCCGATCGTCGTCGTGGTGGTATCCCCCGAAGTGGTAGAAGCTCGGGGCGCCCAGGACGCTGTCTCGGGTGTCGGGACCCACCAGGGTCATCCCGTTGGGCCAGGAGGCGCCGGGGTTTAGCCCCGTGGTCTGCGCCCCCACCCCCCCGGTGCCCACCAGTGGATCCACCAGGGGGAGGGGATCGTAGGGCTCCCAGGCGGTGGGGGTGGAGAGCTGGGCCTCGGTGCAGGCGGCGAGCAGGAGGGAGATGGGCATGGACCTCACCAGAAACGACGCAGGTACTTTACGACCTCCTCGCGCGTCAAGCCCAGCCACTCCCCGGCTTCCTTGAGGATCCGCATCTCCCTCGCGTCCAGCGATCCATCGCTGTAGCAGGCCGAGAAGAACAGCCCGATCAGGCCGAGCTTGTCGTGGTACCCCAGGGTGCCCCCCAGGGTGCGGTGGGCGGCCTCGAGGTACTCGAGCTGCGCCGCGTCGTCGATCAGCCCCAGCCGCTCCATCATCTCGGAGGGGAACACGTGGGCCATGAACTCCGCCTCGCCGTCGCGGAGCACGCCGTCGGCCTCGACGATCTTGGTGGAGAAGTGGCGGGCGAACGCCAGCCGCATCCGCTCCTGCTCCTGCTCCTGCTCGCCGTAGGGGGCTGGGATCCCCACGATCGGGACCAGCTCGGCTGCGACGTCGTCGTCGGTGGCCGACGCGTGGTCCACCCGCACCGGGCGGACCTTGCCCTGCACCAGCTCCAGCCGTCGGAGCCACGCAGTGCCTGCCTCGTCGCGATCCAGGATCAGGTGGGCGCGGCCGTCGCACAGCAGCGTCGAGCGGATCCCGTTGGCCGGGATCCGCTCGACGCTGCCCGCTCCAAACCGGATCACCTCCCCCTCCGCCGCTGCGTCCAGCGCGTCGAGGTGGGCCGCGGTGGCGGGCCCGTCAAACACGAAGTGTACGGTCACCTGACTGTGGCGGCGGTTCTTGCGATCCAGGGCGACCCGCCAGCCGAACCCCACCATCACCGCCAGCCCCGAGGCCTCGTGGAACGGGGTGGCGAGCCGGATCCCCAGGCGCTGGACCTCGGCCCAGGTGCGGCCCACCAGGACCTCGTGGGCCTCAGCGGCGAAGGACACGCAGTTGGGGTTTGCGGGCAGCGGCTGCTCTCGATCGATCGTCACGATCGGGACGCTCCTGGGTGGGGCTCCACGATATCGTACCGGAGTCCCCCGGGGTGATCGACGACGACGAGACGACTCCATCCTAAGGTCGAGGGGGGGTCTGGCCGACGTGGGGGGGGAGGACCAAGCCCCCCGAGGCCGATGACACACCTACTCCCGATCTGGCTCGCTGCATCTATGCTCTGGAGCGCATCCGTGGCCTTTGCGCAGGAGGTGACCAACGGGGATCTGTCCTCCGGGGGCCTGTCCCCCGGATGGAGCGACGACAGCCTAGAGTCCGGTGAGGCGCTGGTGGTGTCGCAGGGGACGTCGTTCTCGTCGGGCTCCGACACCACGTCCATCGTGTTCCCGTCCCCGGATCATGCGCTGCTGTTGCGTGGGGGCTGGGTGGGGTATGCCCTGGGGCGGGGCCGGGTGATCAGCGATCCGTTCTATGTGACTCAGGAGTCGCTGGAGCTGCAGCAGCTGTCGGAGTCCGGCATCGTCGAGCCCCGGGTGTTCGTGCGGGACGACGGCTCGACGGTGGTGGCGAGCGCGCTGATGGCGCCCAGCGTGGGCAGCTTCAGCGGCAGCGTCCTCGACGTCTCGGGGCTGTGTGGCCAGCCGGTGACCCTGCTGCTCGAGGTCTCCAGCAGTGACTTCCTTGGCGGGAGCGCCTTCGCCCTGTTCGACGACGTGGCGCTGTCGGGGGGCACCTGTGCCTCGCTGCTGGACAGCGACGGAGACGGCTACTGCGCCGGGGGCCAGGATCTGGATCTGGACGGCGACTGCGCCGACGTCGCTGAGATCGAGGCCGGCGTCACAGACTGCGACGACGGCGATCCCACCAGCTTCCCCGGGGGGATCGAGGTGGCCGGAGACGGCATCGATCAAGACTGCGACGGCTCCGATCTGCCTGGATCGCGCACGATCTCGGGCATCGTGGTGGAAGATCTAGGCGCGGACGCCCAGATCTCGGGGGATCCGGGGATCGCCTCGGTCGCGATCGGGGCGTGGCGGGACGGTGGCGACGGGCTGGCCGACGGCGTCGACGACGTCTGGATCGGCAGCACCCTGAGCGGCGTGGGGGGGGGCTGGTCCCTCACCGGGCTCGGGGACAACGCGACGTATTGGATCGGCGTCTCCTCCCGGACGATCCGACCCAGCGCGGGGCTGCGGGCGGGTGCGGATCCCGACGCGCTGTGGGCTGAGCAGACCTTTGCCTCCGCCGGGGGCTTGTGCAGCGACGAGGCCGGCGACGCGCTGGGGCAGGGGTCTGATGGGCCGTGCTACGGCGGACGCCTCGCCCTGCGCTCGGACGATCCGGGTGAGCTGGACACCGCGGAGCACCTGTTCCGGGTGACGCTGCAGGGCGGCGACGCGACCGACCTGATCGCCGCGTTCTCCTTCGATCTGGTCAGCTCTCCGCTGGACGGCGACGACATCGCGGGGGCGGCCACCCTGCAGGGTGGGCTGCGCCAGTTCATCCAGAACGCCAACGCGATCGCTGGTGTTCACCACATGCGCTTCGTCCCCGCCAGCCCGCCCACCTCGGGGGGGGGAGCCGCGGGCTGGTGGACCGTCACCCCCGTCGCCGCCCTGCCGCTGGTGGTGGTGGACGACGTGGTGATCGATGGGACCGCCTGGTGCGACGGGCGGGCCTGCCCCCTGGGGCAGGAGCGGGACGAGAACCCGGGGAGTTGGTCCACGTCGGATCCGGTGGGGCTCGGTCCGGACGGGATCGCCTCCTCCGGCGACGAAGAGCTGCTCGAGGTCTGGCCCCTGCCCGAGCTGGAGATCGACGGCGCCGACACCTTCTTCCTCGAGCTCGCGGCGGCGGCGAGGATCGAGCACCTGTCCCTGTACCGCTCCGGCGCGAGGCTGATCGGCACGGGATCGGCGATCGTGGACAGCTTGATCGGACCCCGGGCCGATGGATCCAACCCCGATCCCTCGCCCCTCGGGGGGATCGTGGTGTCGGCGGGGGCCGACGACGTCGAGATCCGCCACAACTGGATCGCGGTGGAGGCCACAGCGATCGTGCGCAGCGGCAGCGGCAGCGGGGCCACCATCGTGTCCAACGCCGTGCTCTCGCCCCAGGGGGGGCACACCGTGTCCCACGCGGGCCTGCTGCTGCAGGTGGCGCCCGGCGAGCAGGGCGTCGACGATCTGATCTCGGGGAACCTGTTCGCCGATCTCGGCGGCGCAGCGCTCGAGCTGGGGTGGGGCGGAGGCGCGCTCGTCGGGCTGTCGGTCCAGGGCAACACCGTCTCGAGCGTCGGGCGCCTCGGCTCCGGGGCTGTAGGCGCTGAGGCTGTGGGGATCGTGATCCGGGAGATCGACGCCTCCAGCGTCACCCTCCGGGACAACCAGGTGATCGACTGTGCGGGCCCCGGGGTCGTGATCCAGTCCAGCGCTGCAGGGGTGGCCTTGATCGGCAACAGCTTCGCCCGCAACACCGGCCCCGCGATCGATCACGACGCGGACGCAGACGATCCCCGGACCCTGGGGGCGGGGGACGGGGTCACCCCCAACGACGGAGCGCTCGCTACAAGCCAGGCCAACACAGGGATCGATTACCCGGTGCTGGCGCAGGTGGAGCTGGAGTCCGGCGATCAGATCCGGGTGTCGGGCTACGTCGGCACCGAGCTGTCGACGATCGCCGAGGTCGCCGAGGTCGAGCTGTTCCTCGCCGATGACGACGGCGATCAGCTCGGCGAGATCGTGGTTGGAGACGGCGTCAGCGTAGCCCATGGTGAGCCCAGCCTGTCCCTGGGGACGTGCCAGACCTCAGCCTCGGGGACCTTTGACTGTGTCCTGTCCCTGCCTGCGGGGGTGCTGGCGCTCGGGGACGCGATCACCGCGACGGCCACGACCCCGGCGGGCACCTCCGAGGCCGGCGCCGCTGCCCTGGTCTCCTCTGGAGACAGCGACAACGATGGGCTGACCGACGCAGAAGAGATCGACGTCTACGGCACCGATCCCGACGACGCCGACAGCGACAACGACAACCTCCTCGATGGCGTCGAGGTCCTCACCCTCGGCACCGACCCGCTGCGGCGGGACACCGACGGCGACATCCTCGACGACGGGCAGGAGATCCAGTTCTTCGGCACCGATCCAACCCTGGCAGACACCGACGGAGGAGGGATCGACGACGGCGCTGAGATCCTGATCCACGGCACCAACCCGCTGAACGCCTCCGACGATGTGGTGGGGGGCGACACCGACAGCGATGGGCTGAGCGACGACGAGGAGAACAACGTCTATGGCACCGATCCAGCCCTGGCGGACACGGACGGCGACGGGCTGCTCGACGGCGAAGAGGTGCTGATCATCCTCACCGATCCGCTGGATCCGGACACGGACGGCGATGGACTGTCCGACGGGCTCGAGGTCGACACCTACAACACGGATCCCTTCGATGTCGACACCGACAACGGCGGTGTCGACGACGGAGACGAGGTCAACGCCGGCACCAACCCGCTGAACGCCTCCGACGACGATCCCGCCTCGGTGGACACCGACAGCGACGGGCTGCTCGATGTCGACGAGATCAACATCTACGGCACCGATCCCCTGCTGCCAGACAGCGACGTCGACGGGCTGACAGACGGCCAGGAGATCAACGTCTACGACACCGATCCGCTGGATCCGGACAGCGACGTCGACGGGCTGGAAGACGGGGACGAGGTCGTCCTGTGGGGCACCGATCCGCTGGATCCGGACAGCGACGACGGCGGCGTGTCCGACGGGGACGAGGTATCGATCGACGGCACCGATCCCCTCGATCCCGGCGACGATCGGCTCGACACGGACAGCGACGGGCTGCTCGACGTCGACGAGATCCTGGTGTGGGGCACCGATCCGCTGGATCCGGACACGGACGGCGACGGGCTGACGGACGGGCTTGAGGCCCTGATCCATGGCACCGATCCGCTGGAGCCGGACACGGACGGCGACGGGCTGGTGGACGGAGATGAGGTCGACGTCCACGGCACCGATCCGCTGGAGCCGGACACGGACGGCGACGGGCTGGTGGACGGGGATGAGATCGACGTCCACAGCACCGATCCGCTGGAGCCGGACACGGACGGCGACGGGCTGGTGGACGGAGATGAGATCGACGTCCACAGCACCGATCCGCTGGAGCCGGACACGGACGGTGGCGGCGTCTCCGACGGGGGGGAGGTCAGCGCAGGCACCGATCCCCTCGATCCAAGTGATGACCTGCCGCCTCCGGCGGACACGGACGGCGACGGGCTGACGGACGCCGACGAGCTGGAGCTGTACGGGACGAACCCGATCCTCGCGGACACGGACGGCGACGGGCTGGTGGACGGGGATGAGGTCGACGTCCACGGCACCGATCCGCTGGAGCCGGACACGGACGGCGACGGGCTGGTGGACGGAGATGAGATCGACGTCCATGGCACTGATCCGCTGGAGCCGGACACGGACGGTGGCGGCGTCTCCGACGGGGGGGAGGTCAGCGCAGGCACCGATCCCCTCGATCCTGGGGATGATCAGGTGGACACCGGGACCACCACGGACACCGGGCTAGACACCACGGTGCCCCCACGGAAGTCCGACGAGGGTGAGCTCGGGGGAGGATCGGGGTGTCAGTGTGGGGTGGGGCAGGGCCCTGTGCTACCCGTGGCCCTGTTCATTGTGCTGGGGCTCGTCTACAGGCGCAGGTGAGGGCGCAAAACCCACCGCAGGGATGAATTGTTCCCCGTGACCGGAGCTTCGGTCCCTGAGGCTACAGCTTCACGGCTGGCGGACAAAACGTGTTGCACGGTGCGGTGCCACCCACTAATCTCCCGGGGGTCGCGCACCAGCGTTTCCAAGGAGGAGGCACCAATGCGCCGTTTCGCTATCTTCACCCTCGCGCTGTTCGTCACGCTCGGAATGAGCGACATCGCCGAGGCCAAGAAGGACAAGAAGAAGAAGAAGAAGGGTGGAGAAGAGACCACCGAGCAGATGACCGAGGCCACCGATAGCGAGGGCTCGGGTGAGGAGATGACCGAGGAGGCCGCCGAAGAGGAGGCCGAAGAGCTCGTCATCGAGATGACCGGCGTGGCCGACATCGACGACATCTTCACCAAGGCGAACGCTCCGATCGAGAGCCTCCGCGACGCGCGGATGAAGATCGAGAACATCAGCCCCAGCCTGATCCAGGCCCTGGGCCTCACCGAGGGGACTCCCTTCTCCGACGCGCTGTCGGATCTGATGGAGAAGGCCGAGGGCAAGATCAACCTCGCGATCAGTGAGCAGGGTGTGCCCTCCCTCGAGCCCGGCGACGCGGTCCCTGAGAACGTCAGCTCCGCGATCGACGCCGTGAACCAGGGTGTGTCCGACGCGACCGCGGCGATCGCCGAGCTCTCCGAGATCCCCGCGCAGATCCAGGAAGTGATCGCGGCGGCGCAGTCCTTCAACCCCAAGAGCCTGATCGACAGTGGCGTGAAGCCGCTCGAGGCTCCCAAGCTCATGAAGACCATCGCCTCGAACCTCAAGGTCCTGGGCCAGGTCAAGGATGAGCCCGAGGCCGTGGTGTCTGCCATGACGCAGCTCACCGATGACCTCAAGAGCGCGTTCAGCTCCGAGGGCTGATCGCGTCCACAGGTGCAACCGAAGGCGGGGCTCTGCCCCGCCTTCGTAGCTCAGGAGCCAGCGTGCAGGTGCACCTGATCGACGGGACCTTCGAGTTGTTCCGGTGCTTCTTCGGGGCTCCGAGGGCGCAGACCTCCGACGGGCGCGAGGTCGGAGCCGTCCGGGGCCTGCTCCGCACGATGCTGGCGCAGCTGAACCAGCCCGACTGTACCCACGTCGCCGTCGCCTTCGATCGGGTGATCGAGTCGTTCCGCAACGACCTGTTCGAGGGCTACAAGACCGGGGCCGGGCTCGAGGTGGGGCTGCTGGAGCAGTTCCCCATCGCGGAGCAGGCCATGCGCTCTCTCGGGCTGGTGGTGTGGCCTATGGTGAGGTTTGAGGCTGATGATGCGCTAGCCACCGGCGCGGTCCGCTACGGGGCCTCCGCCGATCGGGTGGTGCTGTGTTCCCCCGACAAGGATCTGGCGCAGTGTGTCCGTGGCGATCGGATCGTGCTGTACGATCGGATGCGGGATCGGGAGCTGGACGAGACCGGGGTCCAGGCCAAGTACGGTGTTCCGCCTGGCTCGATCCCTGACTGGCTGGCGCTGGTGGGGGATCCGGCCGACGGGATCCCAGGCATCCCACGCTGGGGGACCAAGTCGTCTGCGACCCTGCTCTGTCGGTACCATCACATCGAGGACATCCCCGACGATCCCGCTGAGTGGGACGTGAAGGTGCGGGGAGCCGCGGCCTTGGCCGAGCAGCTGCGTGTCCACCGGGGTGAGGCCGAGCTGTACCGCACCCTGGCTACGCTGTGTGTCGATGTGCCGCTGCCTCAGACCCTCGAGCAGCTGGCGTGGAGAGGAGCCGATCGCGAGCTTTTGTCGGATCTGTGCGCTCGGATCGAGTACGAGCGCTTCCTCGAGCGGGTGCCCCGGTTCAGCACGGCGTCCTAGGACCCCGCACAGCGCACGGCGGAGCCCGCACAGCGCACGGCGGAGCCCGCACAGCGCACGGCGGAGCCCGCACAGCGCACGGCGGAGCCCGCACAGCGCACGGCGGAGCCCAGTTCACCCACCGGCTCACGAGCCCCGGCGGTGCTCTGTGGGTGGAGTCAGGGACCGTGGGAGCGCACGCGCTGCCGGGTCCACAGCCCGAGGATCGTCATCCACAGGGCGACCAGCGACATCCCGATCGCCTCCCGCACGACCTCTTCCCGGAGGGGCCCCCAGTAGGGAAAGCCGGACATTGGGTGGCTCTCCCCCGAGCCCCCCAGCCAGGTGAGGCCGGCGAGGATCAGGGTGCACACCGCATAGCCGAGGGTGGGACGCCAGGGGAGTCGCCCGACGATGGCGAGCCCGCAGAGGGTGGCGGCGAAACCGTAGGCGGTGATCCAACGCACTGGGTCGGGATCGTTGAGCTGCACCAGCGCTGCGTAGATGAAGAGCGACCCCCACACCGCGTTGAGGATTTGGTAGGCCATCCTCCCCCCCCGACACCCTACCGCAGGGGGCGTGTGTGGGCTTGAGCACGTCGGTTATGGGGCGGAGCGAGGAGGATCCCCCCATGGTCCGCAGCTCAATCCCCCCCGTACTCTCGCTCGGGGCGTTCGTCCTCTTGCTCGGGGCATGTGGAGGGCCCGATCTGGCACAGCTCGAGGTTGAGCAGCGTGCTCTGGAGCGTGAGGTCGCGGTCTTGAGGAGCAACGTGGCGACGATGCGGGCCCGGATGCAGGCCGAAGACCTGATCCCCAGCGGTCCCGCCGGGGCCAGCACCGTCGGGCCGAGGGGGGGGCTCGCCGGTGAGCTGAGTTTCTCCGTCACCCGATCCGGGCAGCTGCCCGAGCTGGAGCTCCCGGGCGAGCCCGAGCGTCGCAGCGACACCGACTGTGGGTGGCGGTTCTCCGCTCCCTGGCTCGAGGCGATCTCGGATCTGTCGCTGGAGAAGAGCGGCAGCGGCAGGTCCTCCCCGATCCTGCTGCAGCTCGATGGCTCGAACCTGTCGCCCCACGCCATGCCGCCAAGGTTCGAGCGCAGCTGCAGCGGAGCGTTCCGGGTCCAGCCCAAGTACATCTTCTTCTCCCCCTGGTCCCCCGACGCGGTCGAGGGCACCTGGACCCTGAGCGTCGACGAGGCGATCCCCGTGCCCCGGGCGATCGACGGGCGGGGCATGTACTGGATCTACCCGGGCACCTCGCTGACGTTCTCGTTCGAGGGTGCCTGGGACGAGTCCTGGGGCGACTTTGGCCTGGTCTTCGACGCTCGGCTGCTCCCGGTCGGCACCCCGGATCGTCCCCGGCTCGTCCCCTCGGGCCAGGCCTCGGTCTCCGCCCTGGGCCAGACCCGGGAGGGCCGCGAGAACCGCCTCGGGCTGAAGATCGAGACCCCCCCGAGCGGCTCGTCTTGGGAGCTGGTGGTGGCCACCCCCGGGGATGGCCCCTGGGTGCTGATCGAGACCTTGTTTATCGGCAACGAAGAGCGCTCTTTGGTGGTCAGCGCGGAGGGGTCCTGATGAGCTTGGCTCTGTCTTTGTGGCTCGCGGGCTGTGTGCAGGATCGGGTGGAGGCCTTGGACGCCAACATCGACGCCCTCAAGCGCTCCATCGACGAGCTCAGCCTCGAGACCGAGCGGCTCGAGGCTGCTCTGCAGGGGCTACCTCCGCCGACCGCGGCGGTCCGGGTCGACAACAACCCTGAGGGCTTCGATCCGGAGCGGCCGCTGCCTGTGGGCCACCCGAGCCAGCCCGACGTCATCGTGCTGTCCATCGACACGCTGCGGGTCGATCACCTCAGCGCCTATGGCTACGAGCGCCCGACCAGCCCGTTCCTCGAGCGCCTCGCGGCTGAGGGGGTGCGCTTCGACAACATGTGGTCCCCCACCTCCTGGACCCTGCCCTCCCACACCACGATGCTGTCGGGTCAGCTGCCGATCACCCACGGGGTGATCGAGGATCACCTCAAGATCCC
>DRPG01000175.1 GCA_011376105.1 Deltaproteobacteria bacterium | reverse complement strand
GCCGATCGGCGGGCGGTGCTGAGCGACATCGCCGCGGTGCGTCGTGGGCTGCTGGCGGCCCGCCTGTCCACCGAGCGCTGGATCGATGGAGACATCGAGGGCAGGCATGTGCGCGAGCTCTGGGGCGAGCTGGTGTGGGACAAGCTGGCGGAGCTGCCCCAGGGGCTGTGGTGCGTCGCGATGGCGCCGTATCTGTACCAACCCACCACCGACGAGGGGCACCCCTGGGCCCGGATCGGAGAGGATCGAATGTGGGCGGAGGGGGCCTACGGCCAGCTCTTCGATCAGCCCATGCGCCGGGCCGAGCGCGGGGTGTTGGTCGAGGCCGCGCGCCAGACCTGGAGCTGGCGGGACGCGCAGGCCGGGCTGCTGGGCATCGGGGAGCAGCGGGTCCACCTCGATCGCCAGGAGGTGGTGGTGGAGCCCCGTGGCGACTTCGCCCGGGTGACGATCCATGATGTCTACCGCGACAAGACCTCCGTCCGCGAGGAGATCTCCCTGCACTTCTCCCTGCCCCAGACCGCTGTGGTGACGGGGCTGTGGCTCGGGCCCGGTGACGATCGGAGCGAGGCGTTTGCTGCTGTGGTCGCGCCCCGGGGGGCGGCCCAGGAGGTCTATAACGCCGAGGTCCGACGGCGGGTGGATCCGGCCCTGCTGGAGGCGGTGGGGCCTCAGCAGTACCGGCTGCGGGCGTTCCCGGTGGAGCCCAGGCAGGGCGCCGCGGACGTGTGGCACCTGGGCGAGCCCGGGCCCCCGCTGCACCTGTGGCTCGAGGTGATCGTCCCCCGCCAGGGTGACGGGGCGGCGGCCCACTGGCCGCTGCCGGTGGCCAGCGAGGTGCGCAACCTGTTCTGGGACGCCTCGACGGATCGGGACGAGGACGTGGACGCCTGGCTGCCCGGCCGGATCCCCGCCAAGGACGCGCCCCGCCGGGGAGGCTCCGCGGTGGTCGGGGGGCTGCGGTGATCAGCTCTGCACCAGAGCCAGGTGCAGAGCTGCTCCTCGGGCTGGGCGGCGCCCTGATGCTGGCTGGCTGGCGTCGCAGGCGGATAGACGTCGACGATGTCTACTCCACCGGGCTCCGCTCCACCGGGCTCCGCTCCACCGAGCCCCGCTCCACCGGGCTCCGCGCCACCGGGCTCTGCTCCACCGAGCCCCGCTCCACCGGGCTCTGCTCCCCGGGGCAACCCCGCCTGGGCTGAGCTGATCCAGCTCGTCCCGATCCTGATCCTGGCTGCTCCCTTCGTCCTGGAGGGCCAGGTGGATCTGGCCGCGGCCGGCTCTATGTTTTGGATCGCGGCGGCGCTGACCGTGCCGGTGGCCTTGCTGGTGCGGATCCGGGGCCACCGGGCCAACCCGATCTTGATCGGCACGGGCCTGTGGCTGTGGATCGGTGCGGTGGCGTTCTGGGTCCCGATCGAGGCCCTGACGGCGCTGTACGCTCGGATCCAGGCCGCGGGTCTGTTCATCTGTGCCCTAGGCGTCGGGATCGTGGCCACGCTCGCCTCGGACGCGGGCTACATCGGGTGCCCGCACCCCGATCGCGCCTGGGTCCGTCGCACCTCCCTGGCCCTGCTGGGGCTGACGGTGGGGGTGGTGGCCTGGTCCCTGTGGATGCGTCACGACGTCCGGCTCGGGGGTGGGCTGCCGTTCATCGTCCTCAACGTGGCGCGGCGGATCGCGATCGCCCGCGCCCGCAGCTGAGCGGAGCCACAGGACGAGCGCGTCGCTGCCGCGATCCGGGCTGAGTGCACCCCGTGAGCCTCAGGGCAGCCGCAGGATCGGGGTGGGTTGGCCGGGCTCGAAGGGGTTTGGGGTCGCGTAGCTGTACAGCCACAGCGCGCCGGGATCGTCGGTGTGCTCCAGCCAGCGCTGCTGGCGCACGAAGCGTCGGAGGAAGCCCCCCAGCGCGGCTCCGATCCGGTTGATGTGGTCTTCCTGGTGCTCGATCATCCCCGGGGGGTTGGAGACGTGGCTGCCGAAGCTCTCGGCGCTGGCCGCCACCCGGCCCGCGAGGCCGCCCTCGGCGTAGGTGTACAACATCATCCCGAACAGGTGGTACCAGGCACCGAACTGATCGCCGCGATCCTCCCAGGTGTGGATCAGCGGGTGCAGCCGCAGGATCAGCTCGATCCGCTCCCGATCAGGATCGAACAGGTAGCGGGAGAGCACGTTCTCAGCGGTGAGCAGGGCCAGGTACACGTCTCCGTCGCAGGCCCGGTACGCCTGACGGAACAGGGCCTCGAGGGTCACGCTGTGATCGGAGCGGGCGAGGAGCCAGTCGATCAGGATCTCCTCGCGATCGGTGCGCAGGGTGTACGACGAGCGGCCCCAGGACAGGGTCAGCAGCAGGCGGGTGGCCTTGGGCAGCGGGTGGCGGCGACGGAAGTCACGGCTCCAGCGGATCGGCTCCCCGTAGGACGGGACGATCCCATCGCGGGCCTCCTCGTAGATCACCTGAGCCAACATCTGGCGCGCCTGTCGCACCCGCAGCGGCGCGATCCGGGCCTCCATCCACTCAGAGACGTAGGCGAGATCGGGCCCGGGCCGGTGGGCGTCGAACTCGGGCCAGCCGCTGGACAGCTCCGGGTGCAGCAGCTCGGCGAGGGCCTGATCCCCCTCCAGATCCTCGATCCACAGGGCGAGCTTGCCGGACAGGGCCAGCCGTAGCCTGCGCACCGCCTCGTGGTTGCCGATCGTCCAGGTGCAGTCCTCGGCGAGGGGATCGTCGGGATCGTAGGCGGGCTGTTGGTAGGCCAGACAGGTGAGGTAGGCCTCCTGGTCTGAGGCATGGGTGGACGCCACAGCGAGCCAGATCCAGATCATGCTCCCCCTCCGGCTGGAGATGGACGTCCGGGGACACACGTTGTTCGGTCGGTGGCTACAGGCATCATCGGGGGGATCGTGTCGGCGGGCTCTACGCCACGTGGAGCGTGCTTATCAGGGGTCGAGGTGATCCGCTGACGGCGTCGACGGGGCTGGCCCCGCTGGCTGAGGCCCCGCTTGAGGCGCCTCAGCCAGGCCCCAGCACCCACAGTGAGCGTGCGGCGAGCACGATCCGGGCCCCGGGGCTCGTGGAGGGCACGTCGTCCCGGGCGGTGTCGAGCAGCAGCTGCCAGCGGGTCCCCTGGTGGGGGGTGGGGAGGACGAAGCGCACCGGCCCGGGGTGGCCGTTGAACGCGATGAACAGCTCCTGATCCCCCTCCCTGCGCCACAGGCCCAGGGCGGCCTCGCCCCGATCCTCCCAGCCTGTGAGCCGCATCGGCGCGCCGTGGCGATCGAGCCAGGCGATCCGCTCCTGATCCTCGGGCAGCCAGCCGGTGCGCCACAGCGCGGGGTTCGCCCGGCGCAGGGCCACCAGGCGGCGGCAGGAGGCCAGCAGCTCGGGATCGACGCTGGACCAGTCCAGCCAGGACAGCTCGTTGTCCTGGTTGTAGGGGTTGTTGTTGCCATGCCTGGACTGGCCCAGCTCGTCGCCGGACCGGATCATCGGAACCCCCAGCGACAGCAGCAGGGTTGCGAACAGGTTGCGCTGCTGTCGAGCCCGCACCGCCCGGATCCGGGGATCGTCGGTGGGCCCCTCGACGCCGTGGTTGCACGAGCGCTCGTGATCTGAGCCGTCGCGGTTGCCCTCGCCGTTGGCCTCGTTGTGCTTGCGTGCGTAGGAGACCAGATCTTGCAGGGTGAACCCATCGTGGGCGGTGACGAAGTTGATCGAGGCGGTGGGGGGACGGCGGGGCGCGAACCGATCTGAGGAGCCCGCCAGCCGGCTCGCCAGCTGGCCCACCCCGGCGCCGGAGCCGAGCCAGAAGCTGCGCACATCATCGCGGAAGCGATCGTTCCACTCGGACCAGGGCGGAGGGAAGCGCCCGGCCGCGTAGCCCCCCGGGCCCAGATCCCAGGGCTCGGCGATCCACATCGCGTCCCGCAGAAGCGGATCGGCGTCGATCGCCGCAAAGAACGGTGCACCGGGATCGAAGTCGTCCTCGGCCCGGCCCAAGACCGGAGCCAGATCGAAGCGGAAGCCGTCGATCTGCATCTGAGCACGCCAGTAGCGCAGGGCATCGAGGATCATCGCCAGCACCGGAGGGTGTCGAACGTCCAGGGTGTTGCCCGTTCCGGTCAGATCCTGGTAGACCCCCGCCGCGTGTCGGTAGCTGTGGGCGTTGTCGATCCCCTTGAGGCACAGCGCGCCGTCGTGGAGATCGCCCTCCCCGGTGTGGTTGAACACCACGTCGAGGATCACCGACAGCCCCGCGTCGTGCAGGGCCTCGATCGCGCCCCTCAGCTCACCAGGGACATCCTGGGGGATCGCGGTGGCCGCGTGCCCGGGGTGGGGGGCGAAGTACCCGATGGGATCGTAGCCCCAGTAGTTGCACCGGCCGCTCGCGATCATCGCGCGACGGTGGATGAACGCACAGGTGGGCATCAACTCCACCGTGGTCACCCCCAGCTCCAGCAGGTGCTGGATCACCGCAGGGTGGGCCAGGCCCCGGTAGGTGCCCCGTTCGGCGGCGGGGACCGCCGGGTGGAGCCGGGTCAGGCCCTTGACATGGGCCTCGTAGATCACCTCGTCGGCCAGCGGCCGGCGCCGGGGTGGGGGTCTCTGGGGCGGAGGCTCCTCGATCACCACCGAGCGTGGGGTGAAGGGGGCGCTGTCCCGGAGATCGGGGTGGGTGGGCTGGGCCTCGCGGTGGGGCAGCCACGCCGGGTGCCACCGCAGCGAGCCCGCGATCGCCCTGCCGTAGGGATCGATCAGCAGCTTGTGGGGGTTGCAGCGGTGCCCCCGCGGTGGATCCCAGGGGCCATGGACCCGATATCCATAGGTCTGCCCGGGCGCGATCCCCTCCAGCGCCGTGCTCCACACCCCTCCCCCCCGATCCCGCAGGGTGATCCGGGACTCGATCCCGTCTCGATCGAACAGGCAGAGATCGACCGCGTCCGCGACCTGGCTGATCAGGGTGAAGTGGGTCTTGGCTCCGTCTCGGATCACCCCCGGCCGGGGTGGATCGGCTCGGCTCACGCGGGCCTCAGGAGATGCGGAAGGTGGGCCCCTTCGGGCTGAACGGCAGCCGCCGGCCCTCGGGGATCAGGAACGCATGATCGCGCTTGATCTTCAGGACGTCGCAGCTTGCGTCGGTGATGATCAGCAGTGGGCCGTCGCGGGGGAAGTCCTCGGCGCCCTGGAGCAGATCGACGCCGGGCTGCAGCACCGTCCCCCCCCGGCCCCGCACCTGCACCCGCCGGGCGATGTCGTCGACCGGCATGTAGCCCTGATCGTAGGGGGCTGCGTCGCAGAAGACGACCCGGGCAGCGGGCACGTCGCGGCTCGCTGCATAGCTCGCGATGGCCCCCAGGGCCCGACCCAGCAGCTCAGCGCTCATCGAGCCTGAGGTGTCGAGGATCACCCCGAAGGTACGCCCTGAGAGCGCATCCTCCTGGAGCACATAGCGTGGCCTGGGGATGTCGGGGGTCGCCGACTGGCGGCGGCTGGGCCGGGCGTAGGTCCGGCGCCGCTCAAGCGGAGCGAAGTAGCGATCGAACCACTGAGCCAGCTCGACGTCCCACGGGATCGGGGGGTGGGACAGGGCCCGGATCTCCTGGATCAGGCCGGCGGGCAGCAGGCCCCGCTCGCTGGACAGGCACAGCTCCAGGCCGGTGGCCAGGGCCCGGCGATAGAACGCGTCGAGATCGCAGCCCGAGCCGTGCCACCAGGTGGGCCTGCCCTCGAGGATGTCCCCCCGGCCCCGGCCCCGCAGGGTCGACAGCTTGCGCAGCCTGCGCAGGTCTCCGGTGATCCGATCGTAGACCTCCTCAGCGGAGCTGCCCTTCAGCTCGGGATCGTACAGCATGACCCGATCCGGCAGCCGCCCGATCCCCATCTCCACCAGCCAGCCGTTGATCACATAGTCGCAGGCCACGTTCCACAGGTAGGCGTCGCGGCCCTGGCGGCGGGTCTCGTGGCGCAGCCCCGCGTGCAGCATCTCGTGGGCCAGGACGAAGCGGCTCTCTTCGAGATCGAGGCCGGCGGTGGGGTTGACATAGATCCGCTTCTGCTCGGGATCGACAGCGGCGATCTGGACGTCGAGGGCCCGACAGTGGTCCGGATCCTCGTCCAGCTCGAACGAGGAAGCCAGCGCTCCAAGCAGCGGAAAGCTCGAGATAAACCACCGCATCGCGTCCTGGGCGGAGGTGGTCTGGGTGCGCCCCCCCAGGCGATCGGTCACGCCCGCCGCGAGGTCCACCGCGCTGCGGACCGCCTGGGTCAGGCCGATCGCCAGCGCCCGCTCGGCCTGGAGCATGCGCTGCTCCAGCTGCTTGGACTCGCTCCCGCGCAGCGGCTGATCCATCAGATCCCAGCGATCCCGACCCGCGACGCCCAGCTGGGTCAGCTCCGGTGGGACGCCGGTGGCCTGGAGGCGACGGAACAGCGAGGGTGCGTCCCTCGGGGACAGATCCGGGGCCGGGGGCACCGAGGCGGGGCGCTTGCCGATCTTGAGGCTGCGCAGCAGCAGCTGGGTGGCGGTGTCGGCGGCGGCGATCCAGGCCTCGGCGGGGCGCCGCACCGGCAGGTGGCCCAGCCCCAGCTGCAGCAGGCCATAGGCATAGATCCATGCCCACTCCTCGGCGGTCCCGCGCCGATTGGGATCGATGTGCATCCGCCCGTTGGGATCGAGGATCATCCAGCCCTCGGGACCCACCGCGTCCGGACTGTGGATCGGCCAGACCAGCGAGATGAGGGACACGAACAGGGGGTGCTGCTGGATCAGCCTCCAGCCCAGCACCCTGGGCTCGGGGGGCCTGGCCTTGCTGGAGCCACGGCGGCGCCTGCCCATCAGCTGTCTCGCTTCACAAGGCGCGGCAGATCCCGCACGATGTCGACCCGGAGCCACGCAGGCAGATCACCCCCCCCCTCCTCGGCGACCACTAGCTGGGCGATCTCGAGGTTGATCCGAGCGAGCTCCTTGAGCAGCACCTTGGCCCGGTGGGCCAGGTTGTGGGTGCTCTCGTTGAGCCGGGCGCGCTCGTGGGGCAGCTCCTTGACCAGCCGCGCCCGCAGGGACTGGGCGAGGAAGTACAGCAGATCACGCTGCTCAGGGGCCTCGGGCCAGCGCTCCTTGCCGTCGAGGATGTGATCGAGGAGGAAGCGGTCTCGGATCTGCTTGAGGAAGCCCCGGAACTGAGTGGCGTGGTGGGGCGAGACACAGCCATGGATCAGGGCCTCGAGCGGCTCCCCGGAGATGTCCTCGCCATAGCTGTGCAGCGCGTCCGACAGCATGTGCCAGGCCCGCGGGGTGCTGAACGGCGCCTCGTGCTTCGGGGGGGGAGAGAACAGGTGATCGGGACGCAGGCCGATGTAGTCGAGGACCCACGGATGGATCCCCGAGCGCTCTGCCCACTGCAGCCAGTCGCGGTGGCTCACCCGCAGGTGGACGTGCACCATCCGGTTGAGCAGGGCGCTGGACATCGGCTTGACGATCGCTGCGTCCTGGGCCCGGTTGCCCGCTCCGATCACCACCGAGCCCTCGGGCAGGGTGTACTCCCCGACCCGACGATCGTGGATCAGGCTGTAGAACGCCTTCTGGACCTCGTGGGAGCAGGCGTTGAGCTCGTCGAGGAACATGACGTATGGCTCGCTCCTGGCGATCTGACGAGGTGGACGGAACACCGTGCACCCCTCGACGATCTGGGGCACCCCGAGGATGTCTTCCGGTGCGAGCTGCGAGCCGAGCAGGGAGACACACTCGAGCCCCAGGGACTCGGCGAACTGGGTGACCAGGGCCGACTTGCCGATCCCCGGGGCCCCCCAGACGAAGACGGGGCGCACCACGGCGACGTGGAGCAGGAAGCTCGGGAGCTGGTGTTGGGTCAGCTGGACGGCGGAGTGCATCCCCTGGCCATAGCCAGCCCATCAGCCCGTGACGAACTCAGCCCCTAGGGCGAGCAGGGCTGGCAGGGCCTGCAGCACGAGGATCGTGGGCTTGACGGTGATCGCACCGAACACCCCCACCACCACCACGAAGAACAGCATGAAGGAGACCAGCGCGGGCTCGGCGCTGATCAGCCCCCACCCCAGGCCCACGGCGACCATGGCGTTGTACACCCCCTGGTTCATCGCCAGCACCTGGGTGGTCTCCGCGTCTTCGCGGGACAGCCCGAAGATCCGGCGCCCGGTGGGCCTGGCCCACAGCACGCTCTCCAGGACGAAGAAGCCGAGGTGGAGGATCGCGACGAGGCCTGCAAGGACGCCGGCGAAGAGGCCCATGGGTGCTCCTATTTTGTATCGATCGTTCAAATATGGGCGCACCTACCCGGGCAGGGGCCCGATGTCCAGGATCGACAGAGCACGATCCGCGATGTTGCGCAGCTCGTCGCGGGGGACGCTGGCCCGGTGGAGCACCATCAGGCCGGTGGCGGTCGCCACCAGGTGCTTCGCCTCCGCCGCTGCACACGCACGATCCCCGAGGCAGGCGCGGAAGAAGCGCTCTAGGCCGGCCAACCCGGCGGCCACCAGCGCCGCGGCCTCAGGCTCTAGGGCCTCGATCTCCAGGGCGGAGAGCACCAGCAAACAACCCCGGGGGTAACGGTCCACGGTCGCGTGCTCGAGGTAGCGCTGCAGGGCCCCGGGGCCCGGGCCCCCCAGCTCCATGCCCTCGAGGTAGCGCTCCAGGGCGAGGCGAAACAGGTGGGCCTTGCTGTCGAACGTCGCATAGAAGCTGCCGCTCTGGATCCCCATCGCCGCACAGAGCTGCCGCACCGAGGTGCCGGTGTAGCCCCGGGCCCAGAAGGTCTGGACCGCGGCCTGCAGGGCCTCGTCGATGGAGAAGGCCTTGGGGCGGGGCAGCGCGGGCTCCTGGGTGTGAGGCACACAGATTGTTGACAGCTCATCGAGAAGCCAGCGACCCACGACGGTCATGTTCCCATGAGGAGGTGTGCTTGCGATATCTGATCCCATGGGTCCTCGCCGCTGGGTGCGGTGGTGCCGGCGGAGGAGGAGGTGATCCGTCCCCTGATCTGCCGCCGTTCGATCCGAGCGTCGTGGTCTACGCCGACGGGTGTGAGCCTGTCCCCGAGGCGGTGGCCTGCATCGAGGCCAACCCGGTCCGGTTCCTCGATCCCCACGCACCTTCGATCTCGTCCGACTGCATGGCATACGGATATACCTGCTGCAACCCCGCCGACTGGATCAGCGCCGAGGCGGCGGCCTGCATCGCCGAGCAGGATCCTCGACTGGCGATCGCCAGCCACGTCACGATGAGCTGCTACCCAGAGGTCTTCGGTCCGATGTTCGGGGTCTACGAGCAAGTGGGCAGCGAGACCATCGGCCTCGGGGTCCATGCCGGCACGGGTCGGATCACCTGGTTCGACGACGGCAGCGGGACCTTCAGTTGAGGCTCTGGTTGAGGCCGCTGATCTCGATCCCCGGTGGGGATCTCCGGTGGCGTGATCCAAACAAGCCCGCGCGCCTGCTCCCCCGGCGCGCGGCTCCGGCGGCGACCCTCCTGCTCATGGGGCTCTCGGTGGTCGGCTGTGAGGGTGGAGACGGCGGGAACAAGCCCAGCCCCGAAGACTGGGACGGCGACGGGCTGACCAACGAGGAGGAGGCGTACCTGGGGAGCAACCCTGAGGCCGCCGACACCGACCACGATGGGTACGACGACGGGCTCGAGGTCGAGAGCAACACCGATCCCCTCGATGGCTTCGATCATCCCTACGCCGGTGGCTGGCCCATCGCCGACTGCCGTCACGATCTGGAGGGCACAGGCACCACGCCCGGGCAGGTCGCTCCGCAGTTCTCGCTGATGGATCAGCACGGAGACGGCGTGCGGCTGCACGACTTCTGCGACCGGGTCGTGGTGATCGCCTCGGCCGCTGAGTGGTGCCAGCCCTGCCAGGTCGAGGCCACCCAGCTGAAGATCTGGTACGACAAGCACAAAGATGCAGGTCTGATGGTGATCACCCTCCTCGGAGAGGACATCAACCATCAGTCTCCGTCCCTCGAGGATCTGCAGGCGTGGTCCGCCGGCTTTGGAGCGACCCATCCCGTCCTCCAGGACACCTCGTTCTCGGTGACCCAGACCTACGTGATCGACAACACACTGCCCTCGACCCACATCATCGGGCGGGGTGGGGTGGTCCTGGAGGCGGGGCTGATGACGATCACCGAGGACATGGTCCTCGACGCCCTGGCGCTGTAGCCCTGATCCAGGCCGTGGCCCGGGCCCGGATCAGGGCCCGGGCACGATCTGGGCACCGCCTCCGCCCTGGGACAGCACATAGCGCCCGGGACGGAGCTCGGCCTGGAGCGGAGGCCCTCCACCGGTGAGCCGGACGGTGCAGAGCGCGTCGGGGATCCGTGCCGAGAGCACCGTGCCCTGCAGCGTGGCCCGGGCCCGGTGGCCTGGACACCTCACCGACGCTGAGGTGTAGCCGCTGTCCGCCACCCGGATCTCCAGGAGGCTCGTGGGCCCTGGATCGGCTCCTGGAGCGCGTGCGATCGGCGCGTCTGTGGCCGGCGCCACGGCCTCCGGGGCGACCTCCGGCGCCGGCGCGTTCACCGGGACCGGTGCGGGCCTCGGGATGGGCCTGGATCGCTCTGGAGCTGGCCTCGGCCGGGACGCCGGGCGCTGGGACGCCGGGCGCTGGGACGCCGGGCGCTGGGACGCTGGATCGATGGCGGGGGGGGCGGCGATCGGGGACGCCGGGGCTGACTGCGTCGCTGTCGGTGGCGCGGGCTGCGTCGCCGTCGGTGGCGCGGGCTGCGTCGCCGTCGGTGGCGCGGGCTGCGTCGCCGTTGGGTCAGCGACCCTCGGCGGCAGGAGCGGGGCCGTCGGTGGCGCGGGCTGCGTCGCCGTTGGGTCAGCGACCCTCGGTGGCAGGAGCGGGGCCGGCGGCGGGAGCGGGGCCGGCGGCGGGAGCGGGGCCGGCGGCGGGAGCGGGGCCGGCGGTGGAGCTGCGATCGTGGGCTGATCCGTCCCCGGGGGTGCGATCTCCCAGCCCACCCGCAGGCCGAGGAGCAGGGCCGCCGCGACGGCGAGGCTGGCCCCGATCGCCCACCACCGGCTCCGGGGGCGTGCAGAGGCCAGCGCCCGGGCCCAGTCCTCCTCGAAGGAGCCGGCGTGGGCGAAGGCCTCGACGTGGGCGGTGGTGCCCTGCTCGGCCTCGCGGATGTCGTCGGCCAGCCGTCGGCAGCCTGGACAGCCCTCGAGGTGGGGGATCGTGTCGAAGTCCGCGACGTCGAGCTCCATCAGCTGCTCCCGGACCTGCTCACAGCTCATGGGACCTCCTGCTGCAGTGAGGCCCGGAGGGTTCGGCGGGCCCGGAACAACAACACCCGGGCGGTGGAGGCCGCGATCCCGAGCTCTCGGGCGGCCTCGGCGGCGCTGAGGCCCCCGTGGGTGCACAGGTGGAACACCTCGCGCTGGCGAGCGCTGAGTTTTTGGAACGAGCTCAGGGCGGCGGCCACCGCCCGGGTGTCGTCGATGCGCTGCTCGGGGGTGGGCACGACGCGCAGGTGGCCCTCCTGGACCTCGGTCTGACCCCGGCGCTGGTACCGGCTGCGGGTACGATGGCTGCAGTTCTTCACGATCGTCCGGAGCCACGGCCCGAAGGGGCGAGCTGGATCATACCGGTGGATGTGTCGGATCAACCGCACCAACACCTCCTGACTGGCGTCCTCCGCGAGGTTGGGATCGCCGAGCTCGAGCAGCGCCCAGCGCCGGATCCGGGGCCGCCAGGTCCGGGCGATCTCGGCCAGCGCCCCCTGCTCGCCTGCGACAGCGCGCACGAGGAGATCGTGATCTGGATCTTGTCGGGGGGCTGCTGTGGACATCCGCTCTGTGTGCGCCTGGCGATCGACTGGGGGGTGTACCCCGGTGGGGATCCAGGCGTTTACGTCGGGCGTGTAAACGCTCGGGGAGCAGGGTGGGTAGCACGTCCAGATCTGGAGACTCCATGCGTTCCGTGCGACTCACCGTCCTAGCCCTCGCCGTCCTCTCGGCCCTGCCGAGCACTGCGTCGGCGCTGACCTGTCAGCAGATCATCGAGGATCTGCGCGCGGGGATCCCCACCGCGCAGATCACTGCACAGATCCAGGGGGCGTCGACCCTGGAGCCGGGCCTGCTGCGGTGCCTGATCCAGGAGGGGGCGCCCGCGGCGGTGATCGGGGCGGTCCAGGCCCGGCAGGTCCATGAGCCAGCGTCGGAGGTCGCCCCCGGGGCCGTGGCGCCGGCCGCCGACGCGCCGACGCGCGCACCGATCGCACACGATCCAGCGCGGACGAGCGCGTCCAGCCGCCCCACCCTGCCCAGCCCTCCGCCCCCCGCTCTGCCCAGCCCTCCGCCCCCCGCTCTGCCCAGCCCTCCGCCCCAGGCGCCTACGCTCCTGCCTCCCCCGGCGGTGGCCTCCGCTGTAGCTCCGCCGTCCCTTGGTCCAAGCCACCACCTCGAGCTGGATCGGCCCCGGCCGACCGACGGGGAGGCCCTGCGGATCAACGGCTTCGTGGATCCGGCGATCGATCCGCTGTCGACGTTCTCGGTGGACGTGGACACCGGCAGCTACACCCTGACCCGGCGGATCCTGCGCAGCGGCTCCCTGCCCGCCCGGGATCTGGTTCGGGTGGAGGAGTTCGTCAACTACCTGCCCTACGAGTACCCACACCCCAGAGACGGCGAGCGCCCCTTCGAGGTGGACGTCGAGATCGCTCCGTCACCGTGGGACGAGGCGACCTGGTACGCGAGGATCGGGGTGCAGGGCAAGCACGTGGCCTTCGACGAGCGCAAGCCGGTGCACCTGACGTTCTTGGTGGACACCAGCTGCTCGATGCAGTCCGCCGACAAGATCGGCCTGCTCAAGGACGCGCTGGTGATGTTGACCGAGGAGCTCGAGGACGGGGACACGGTGGCGATCGTAGCCTACGCGGGCTCGGCGGGGCTGGTGCTGCCGATGACGCCGATCTCGGAGCGTGACGCGATCACCCGTGGGATCCGCCAGCTCGAGGCCGGAGGCTCCACCGCGATGGGGGCGGGGATCGAGCTCGCGTATGCCCAGGCGAGCCGGGCCTACCGGCCGGGCCATGTCAACCGGGTGATCCTCGCCAGCGACGGGGACGCCAACGTGGGGCCCACCAGCCACGCGGCCCTGAGCAAGCTGATCAGCCGCCACGCCAAGCGCGGGATCACCCTGACCACGCTGGGCTTTGGCACCGGTGACTACCGCGATCAGATCATGGAGCAGATCGCCGACGACGGAGACGGAAACTACTTCTACATCGACTCCCGGCGGGAGGCCGAGCGGGTGTTGGTCGAGAAGATGACCTCCACCCTGGAGATCATCGCCCGGGACGTGAAGATCCAGGTCGAGTGGGACGCGGGCGCCATCGAGGAGTACCGCCTGATCGGCTACGAGAACCGGGACATCGCCGACGTCGACTTCCGCGACGACAAGGTGGACGCGGGCGAGATCGGCGCGGATCACCAGGTCACCGCCCTGTATGAGATCCGATGGGAGGGCCCCCCCGGAGATCTAGGAGTGGTCCGGGTCCGGCACAAGGCGCCTCGCCGCGCCGCGCCCTCGGTCGAGTCCCGCTTCCCCCTGACGCTGGAGGACGTGGTGTTCTCGTTGGAGGGGTCCTCGGATCAGTTCCGGATGGCCTGTGCTGCGGCCTCTCTTGCCGAGGTGCTGCGGGACAGCCCCCACACCCGGCACATCGATCTGGGGGACGTCGCGGAGCTCGCCGCCGCCGCCGTCCGGCCCGAGTACCCTGAGGACAGCGAGCTGCTCGAGCTGATCTCCACCGCCCGCCGGCTGCGGGGGGAGTGAGCCGGCCGCGCCCGTGGCCTCAGGTCACGGGTCTTCGGCTCAGGTGTGTGGTGACCGACGATCAAGAGCGTGATCCACAGACGGAGCTTCCTGTTCCCCTTCCTCGAGGCGCCCCCCCCGGTCCGGCACCTCGACGATCCGGGCTGGCGCGAGGGCATGAGCGACGAGACGATCGCCGAGCGGCTGCCCGGGGGCGAGGTGCTGGAGCAGCTGCTGTCCGAGGCCCGGCGGGCGTTCCCGGTGATCGGCAGCCCACCCGAGGATCTCAGCCGCCCCCGGCCGGTCCCGGTGGTCCCGTGCCCCCTCGACGAGCTCGATCCCCTGCTGCGCTTCCTCGGCACTCAGGAGAAGACCCTGGTGCCCCGGTCCTTCCCCCGGGGCACGGTGATGCCCGACGGGCGACTGGATCTGTGTAAGCAGGTGGTCGGGCCCGCGGGGATCGGGCCGCTGCTGTCGTCCCTGGCCGACAACGTCCACATCGATCGGCTCCTGCTCGGGAACAACGTCGTGGGTCCGTCCGGGGGAGAGCGGATCGCCCGGTTCATCCGCTCGGGCCACAGCCACGTCCGGGTCTGGTACATCGCCGGCAACGAGCTCGATCGGGACGGCGTAGCGCCGATCTGCGAGGCCCTGGCGGACGCGGACGCGGACGAGGTCGAGGGGCTGTGGCTGAAGCGCAACCCCCTGGGCCCCGAGGGTGCTGAGCCCGTCGCAGCGCTGCTGCGCACCGATCCCTCGATCACGACGCTGGATCTGGTGAACACCGGCCTGCTGGACGCGGGCGCCCGGACCGTGGTGGAGGCGCTCGAGCACAACCACACCCTGCGGCACCTGTACCCTCCAGGTCCGGAGGCGATCTGGATCCACCGAGCCCACCCCTGGATGGATCTCGCAATGCAGAAGGATCATCATGATCGGACCTGGGATCGAGGCCACGAGGAGAGCGATGTACAACGAGGATCACCGCAGCTAGTCCTCGCTGCATTCCCCCAGGGCGTATCGCTCCAGCACCAGCCAGGATCCACTCACGAGGGCACCTCCTCCGACAGCGCCCCAAGCTCGGTCCGGCCCGAGCGGGTCGGATCGATGAACAACGTCTGCACGATGTCTTCTGCGTCCTCGCGGCCGGCGAGGATCCGCCCGCGCTTCCGCAACAGGGCCGGTGCATATCGACGGTGGGCGTCCATTGGATCCAGGCAGGGGTCTGTCTCGAGAACGCCCGGGGGCGACCTCGTGGGAGATCCAGATCGAAGATCGTCCCAACGAGGTGGCTACGAGCCTGATCTACAGAGGATCGATCGGGCTGGATCGGGCTACCGCGCCGGTGCCTGTGGGGGGCGGGCCGCCAGCGCCTGGTGCAGCACCTCGGCAAACGGAGCCTCGGCCCCCATGCGGGCCAGCACCGAGTGGAGCCCCCAGGCGACCCGCTGCAGCCAGATCCACTCGGGGGGGATCGCCAGCCTGCGCAGGTTGGGGTTGGAGGGGCGGGACAGCGCCATGCCCCGCTCCAGGTAGTCGGGGGTGAAGCGAAAGGTGGGGGTGAGGTAGGGCCGCCACAGGTGGTGCACCAGCTCCCGGTGTAGCTCCCAGTCGAACCCCCGCTCGACCGCGATCAGCCCGGTGGCGAGGCTGGCGTTGCGGAACGCGGCCCGATCTCCGGCGATCAGCGACTCGATCACCGCGGCCTCAGTGGCCAGCCAGGACGGCTCGAAGTCGCGCACACAGCCAAAGTCGAGGAACCCGACCTGGTGTTGTGCGTACAGTTGGTTGCCTGGGTGGGGATCGGCGTGGAGCACCTTGTGACCCCACAGGGGCCGCCAGACGAAGCGCACCAGCGCCAGGGCGGCCTCGGTCCGCTCAGCGGGGCGGGTCTGGTCGAGGAAGGCCTCCAGCGAGGT
>DRPG01000174.1 GCA_011376105.1 Deltaproteobacteria bacterium | reverse complement strand
TGCACCTGGCCCTGAGCGCTGGGATCTCCCGGATCGAGCCCCGACAGGATCGAGAGCCTGTCTGGGTGGAGATGGCGATCGCCACCGTGGAGCCGGAGCCGGAGCCGGAGCCAGAGCCAGAGCCAGAGCCGGAGCCAGAGCCAGAGCCAGAGCCAGAGCCAGAGCCAGAGCCGGAGGTGATCGAGTACGAGCCCGATCTCGAGCAGCCCCAGCCCCAGCCCCAGCCCCAGCCCCAGCCCCAGCCCGTGCGCAGGATCGTCCAGGGGCTGAACGCCAGCTCGTTCGCCGAAGGTGCCGGCTCTGGCTTCGACGCCCGCGCCGGCACCACCACCGCCACGAAGGCCACCGACGAGATCGTGGGGATCGATGAGGCCACCGAGTCGGCGATCGTGCCGTTCGCTAGCGTCACCAAGGCCCCGAAGGTCCGCTACAAGCCCACCCTCGAGGTACCCCAGGCGATCATCGACGCCAAGCTCGAGGGCCGCGTCGAGCTGCTGCTGACCGTCGGCGCCGACGGCAAGGTGTCGGGGATCCAGGTGGTGCAGCAGCTCCATGCTGAGGCAGACGCAGCCTGCGTCGCCGCCATGCGGAGATCCAGGTGGCGGCCCGGCACCCGCGACGGCACCCCCGTGACCGTCGAGGGCGTTCCCTACTCCTGCCGCTTCGAGATGTCACCGGATTGATGTCACCACTCCTCCTCTGGATGGCGCTCGACGCGAGCGCTCAGCAACCCCCCGCCCCGGAGCCGACCGCCGATCCGGAGGCCCCTCTGGAAGACGAGGGCGAGCTCCCGATCGTGGAGGGCCCCGCCATCGTGGAGTACGTCGAGGCCCCCTACCCCGAGGAGGCCAAGGCACAGGGCCTCGAGGCGATCGTCAAGCTCCGGATCGAGCTGACGGGGGAGGGCGAGGTCGATGGGATCGAGGTGCTGGAGCCCGCGGGGCACGGCTTCGACGAGGCCGCGGTCGACGCCGTGCTGGCGATGACCTTCTCCCCGGCCCGCACCGCCGAGGGCCCGGTGTCGGTGGTGTTCGACTTCGAGTACGGGTTCGAGCTCCGCCCCGGGCCCACCCCCCCCGAGCCTGAGGCCCCCCCTCCGGTCAACCTCGAGGGTGAGGTGATCGAGATGGCCACCCGCGATCCCATCGCCGGGGTCACGGTGGTGGTCGATGGCACCGAGCTGTCAACCGAGACCGACGCCGACGGGCGCTTCGAGCTGCGGGGGGTCCCCTCCGGTGAGATCGAGCTTAGGCTGCTGCACACAGGCCATGTCACCCTCACCAAGGAGATCGAGATCGTCGAGGGGGAGATCACCAGCGCCAAGCTGTGGATGCGCAGCGAGGCCTACCGTGACAACGAGGTCGTCGCGGTCTACGAGCGAGCCAAGGACGAGGTCACACGCCGCACCATCACCATCGAGGAGATCCGCAGGGTGCCCGGCACCTTCGGGGATCCAATCAAGGTGGTCCAGACCCTGCCGGGCGCCGCCCGGACCCCGTTTGGGACGGGTTTTCTGGTGATCCGGGGCGCAGATCCCGAGGACTCCGGAGTGTACATCGACGGGATCCGGGTCCCGATCATCTACCACCTCACCGGCACCACCTCGGTGCTCTCCCCCGATCTGATCGAGTCGGTGGACTACCTGCCCGGGGGCTACGGGGTTCGGTACGGCCGCACCATGGGGGGCACGGTCAACGTCAACACCAAGCGAGCGTTCGAGGAGGACGGCAAGCTCGTCTGGGGCACCGACATCCTCGACTCCCAGGTGTACTACGAGGGGAGGCTGGGCAGGGACAAGCGCCAGGGGCTGGCGGTGGGCGCGCGCCGCTCCTACATCGATCTGTTCATCCCGCTGTTCCTGGGTGAGAGCCAGTTCGTGTTCAAGCCACGCTACTGGGACTACCAGCTCAAGTGGGTCCCCGAGCTCGACGCGACCCGTGATCTGTCGCTGTTCGTCTATGGATCCGACGATCTGCTCCGGGTCGAGACGCCCGCCGACGTAGCTCAGGGCTCGGATCGAGACACCCAGGGTAACCTGCAGGTGCGCTACAGCTCCCACCGGATCATCGGCCGATGGCACGAGGCGATCACCGACGACCTGGAGCTCGAGGTGATCCCCAGCGTTGGGATCGATGGGACCACCACCGGTCTGGGGGATGACTTCACGATCCAGAGCACGAACGTGCTGCCTCAGGTGCGGGCTGAGCTGTCCTGGCGCCCGCTGCCGGTCCTCGAGATCGTGCCCGGCACCGATCTGCTCGGGGGATGGTACGGGTTCGACTTCCGCTCGGCCGCGAGCTTCGAGCAGCTAGGCGATCCCCTGGCTGAGCGAGAGCCCGTTGGGTTCGACGGCAGCGGCACCTTCTGGAGCCCCGATCCCTACCTGCGGCTGAACCTTCGCCCCTTCGAGGGCTCCGATCGGTGGCTCGTCAGCCCCGGGGTACGGTACAACCTGGTGTACTTCACCACCAACGGCGGGATCACCGGCGAGGAGGAGGTCCCTCCGGCCTTCAACCAGTCCGTCGATCTCCGGGTGCTGTCCCGCTACCAGCTCGTGCCCGACAAGCTGGCGCTGAAGGGGGCCACCGGGCTGTACCACCAGCCCCCCCAGCCCCAGGAGTCGATCGGGGTGGGCACCGCGTCCACCGTGGGCTTCGAGCGGAGCTGGTCGACCACCCTCGGCTGGGAGCAGCGGCTGACCCAGGCCATCCAGTACGACGTCGATCTGTTCTACCGGAAGATGGACAACCTCGTGGTGTTCGACGAGTCCTTCACCGGCCTCGGCACCAACCCCTTCGTCAACGGTGGAGATGGGCGCGCCTATGGCATGGAGATCATGGCGCGCCACGATCCCGTCGGGCGGTTCTTCGGTTGGGTGAGCTACACCCTGTCGCGGGCCACCCGGCGAGATCCCTTCGAGTGCGTCGAGGACGATCAGCCGGAGAACCTGCTGCTGGGCAACGGGCCCTGCTGGTATCCCTTCGACTTTGACCAGACTCACATCTTCAGCGCTCAGGCGGGCTACGATCTGCCGAGGGACTTTGGGATCAGCGCCCAGGTCCAGTACGTCAGCGGCAACCCCAGCAGCGTGTTCAACGCGGGCATCTACGACGCCGACAGCGACGTCTACTCCGGCTTCCGCGTCGGCCAGCTCAACGACGATCGGATGCCTCCATACTTCCAGACCAGCCTGCGGCTCGATCGATTGTGGACCTTCAAGCGCTGGCAGCTCGAGACCTACGTGGATCTGCTGAACGCGGTGCGGGGGATCAACCCGGAGTTCACGATCTACAACTACGACTACTCCGAGTTTGCCTTCGTGCGCGGGCTGCCCTTCATCCCGAACATCGGCCTCGAGGCAAAGTTCTACCCCTGATCGCGCCCACCGGGCGCTCCGGAGGTCCCGTGAGGAGAAGCCACGACGCACCTGATCCTCCGATCCATACAGCGCGGATCGTCGGTCGTGCGGCGCTGGGGGGGGTCGTGGTGGCGGCGATGGCCCTGTCCGGGGGCTGTGTGATCAACGGAGATCGCTGGGCGAGGCCCGCCGATCTGGCCCAGGGCTGGATGGTGGATCGGACCCGGATCCTGGGCATCCGGGCTGAGCCCGCCGAGCTCGAGCCCGGCCAGCAGGCCAGCCTCGAGGCCCTGATCGCGACCGCCCCGGGCGACGAGATCCAGCTGGGGCTGCTGTGGCTGGCGTGCCCCGAGGAGGGGGTGGGCTGCACCACCGATCTGGGGGGCTTCGATCTGGAGACCGCCACCCCCGAAGAGCTCGCGGCGCTGGGCTTCATCGGCTTCGAGCCGGGGCTGCCCCCGACCTACACCGCCCCCCCCGGGATCCTCTCGGAGCTGGACGACAGCGCGCGCCTCGAGGGCCTCAACGTCCTGGTCCAGCTGACCGCGTTCCCCCTCGACACGCTGCAGCCCCAGGCCACAGCGACCGAGCCCGGAGCCCTCGACTTCAACGAGATCGAGGCTGGCTACAAGCGCCTGGTGGTGAGCGAGGCCCCCACCCCCAACCACAACCCGGCGCTGGTGGCGCTCACCATCGACGGCTCCGCCGTCCCCCCGCAGATCGAGGCGATCCGGCTCGAGCCCGGGCAGCCCTACGAGCTGGGGATCCTGCTGGAGGAGGGGCTCGGGCGCGAGCGCTATGTCTACCTCAACAGCGGGGGTCAGATCGAGGAGCGCGTTGAGGAGCCCTACGCCACCTGGTACACCTCGGGGGGAGAGCTGCTCGAGTCCGTCACCCTGTGGCCCTACATGGAGTCTACCTGGATCTCCCCCGCGGAGCCCGGCGCACAGGGCACCTGGTACGTCGTGGTCCGCGATCGGCGGGGGGGGATGAGCTGGTGGCGGCAGGACTGGCAGATCGGCCCTCCCTAGCTCGATCACCGGGGCAGGGGCGACCGGCCGGAGGGGGCCGGGACTCCAGGTTTCCTGGAACCGGATCAGCCCCTCGATGACAAAGAGTTGACAACGGAGCGGGGCTTCCAGGGATCAACCCGCTTCCCGTCGAGGCAGAGTCAGTTTGGAGCACGTGGACCCCGCTCGGACGGGCCATTCCGGCTCTTCCGTGCTAAGGTTCCGCGGCTGAAGGCCGGGGAGCCAGACCCCTGGTAGCACCGGAGATACCTGGATGAACCCTTCAACCATCAAATCACTCCGCCGGTTGTCCTGTGTGGGGGTGCTGCTCCTAAGCACTGCTGCCCAGGCCGATAGCCCGGGCCTCGACGCCAAGAGTGACTATCGAGCAGGCCGGCAGCCAAACCCCGCCGTCGAGAATCGCTTCTTCCTCAAAGAGAACCGCTTCGAGATCGCCCCCATCTTTGGCTACGTCCCGAACAACCCCTTCGCGAGGAGGTACGTGGGCGGGGCGATCCTCGGCTACCACTTCAGCGAGACCTTCAGCGCCCAGTTTCAGCTGACGTACTCCCCTGATCTGGGGGAGAACGATCTCAAGGAACTGACGTCGGTCCTGCTCGAGCGGGCATTCACAGCCAACACCAACGGCGAGACCAACTTCCAGCAGCCACTGGACAAGGTCGAGCTGGGGGGCACCCTGGGTGTGACCTGGGCTCCCATCTACGGGAAGATCAACCTGGTCGGTGAGACGGTCCTCAACTTCGACTTCTACCTCTTCGGCGGCCTCGGCATGGTGTCGAAGACCAACTATGTCGCGACCTACGACGACTCCCCAGAAGCCGTCGACATCGTCAACCTCTCCGAGGGCATCAACGAGGTCCGGCCGGGGCTGTACATCGGCCTAGGTCAGAACTACTTCCTGAGCCAGTCCATGGCGTTCAAGCTCGATCTCCGGAGCTCGTTCTACATCGACAACCGCCCTCAGTACGATCCCGAGGTCCAGGTCCTCGAGCAGAGGCTGTACAACAACTTTGTCGCTGGCGGAGGCATCGCGCTGTTCTTCCCGAAGATGCAGCCCCGCCTCTACGACTTCTGATCCCATGCCCCGGCACGTCTCCATGCACACATCTCCCCTGTTTGCTGCCCTTGGCCTCCTGCTGGCGACCCCTGCCCTCGGGCAGGGGGCTCCGGATCTGCCCGATGACATCTTCGAGGATCTCGAGCCTCCTGAGGAGTCGGTGGCTCAGGAGCGCCAGGCGCTGATGACCGACGCTCCCGAGGAGGAGCAGCTGCCCGAGGGTCCCCGGAAGCGGCGGGTGATCCAGACGCTGCAGCGCAAGAACTTCATGAAGATCGGTCGATACGAGGGCAACTTCCACGGTGGCTTCGTCACCAACGATCCCTTCATCAACCGCTACCTCTTCGGCGGAGGGCTCGCCTACCACGTCACCGAGATCTTCGGGGTCGAGCTCCAGGGCACCTACTCCCCGGACTTTGGCACCGCGGACTGGAAGCAGATCACCGAGCAGATCATCAACGAGAACGAGGTCACCCCCGACATCTCGAAGATCGAGTTCTATGTGAACGGAAACTTCCAGTTCTCACCGATCTACGGCAAGGTCGCGGTGGGCTCGGGCCGGATCATCAACTTCGACATCTTCGGGGTCTTCGGCACCGGCGTGGTCAACACCCGCGACGATCTCGAGGCCCTGCAGAAGGAAGATGATCCAGTCGCTCAGGCGACCGCGAGCCAGTTCCACCCCACGCTGAACTTCGGTGGCGGGATCCGGGTCATCTTCTCCGAGACCTTCGCGGTGCGGACCGAGGGCCGCGGCCTGTCGTACATCGAGGTCATCGAGGGTACCACCCTCGAGATGAAGAACAACTTCACGCTGCTGGCCAGCGCCTCCATCTTCTTCCCCGGGATGAAATGATGCGTCGTCTCACCACATTCGTCCACAGCTTCGTCGCAGCGAGCATCTTTTGGCTGCCCACCAGCGCGTGGGCGCTGTCCTGTGACGACGTCATGAACATGGTGAGCCTGAACATCCCCGCGAACATCGTGGTGGACACGATCAGGAACGCACCCTCCTTCGAATCGTCCGACGTGGAGTGCCTGCGCGGCCGTGGTGCGCCCGCTGAGGTGATCAACGCCGCGAGCGCCAAGGCTGGAGGGGGCTCGGTCGATGCCGGCTCCCCCACCCCGGCCCCCGCCGGCCCCGAGCCCACCCTGGGCAGCTTCGACACCGACGAGACCCTGGGCCAGGAGCTCAACTTCAGCGGAGATCTGAGCCAGATCGGCGAAGAGCCCGACGACAGCGGTGGTCCGAACCAGCTGCAGGACGCGATCCAGTCCTATCGCTCGGGCAAGCCCGCGACGGCCGCCCAGGCCCTGTACACCATGCTCCGGGACGCACAGTTCCCCTCCCACGAGACCAAGATCCAGTACTACCTGGCGAAGTCACTGGAGGAGATGGAGCTGCACCACTCGGCTCAGCACTACTACATGGAGGTGGTGCGCAAGGGCCCGAGCAACCCATACTTCAAGTACGCGCTGCCCGGGCTGGTCGGCGCCGCTGAGATCACCGGCAACGACTACGAGCTGCTCCGGATCGTGTCGAAGATCCCGCCGGAGGCGTTCCCCCGCCAGGCCCGCAACCACCTGTATTACCTGATGGGCCGCAAGCTGTTCTCGAGGGGTGAGCTCACCCAGTCCGCCGAGTACTTCGCCCAGGTCTCCGCCAAGTCGCCCCAGTACCTGCAGGCCAAGTACTACGAGGGGATCATCAACCAGCAGCGGGGCAAGCTCAAGAGCTCCGTGATGGCGTTCCGCGAGGTCATCTCCACCCAGCCCGAGCTGTCGCGCACCGCACGCTCGGTCCGGGAGATGGAGGACATGAAGGATCTGGCCTACATCAACGTAGCCCGGATCTACTTCGGCCTAGAGCGCTTCGAGAACGCCGACACCTACTACTCGATGGTCGATCGCGACAGCACCTACTGGCCCGAGAGCCTGTTCGAGCGTGCGTGGACCAACTTCTGGAAGGCGGATCTGAACCTGGCCCTGGGTCTGTTGCTGACCGTGGAGAGCCCCTACTTCAGCGAGCGGGAGTTCATCCCTGAGGTCGCGATCCTGCGCGCCCTGACCTTCTTCAACCTGTGCGAGTACGACGAGGTCGAGCGCATGTTGATCGGGTTCGAAGCGAAGTACACACCGATGCAGGCCGAGATCGAGGCCTTCCTCAACCAGTACAAAGACTCGAGGGATCTGTGGGATCAGGCGTATGAGGCATACTTCGTCAGCCCCCACGACCAGTCGACCCTCGATCGGGCGATGTTCGCGCGGGTCCTCCGGAACCGAGACCTCGCCGCGCTCGTCGATCACCTGGCCATGATGGATGCCGAGGTCGAAGACATCGACAGCCGCTCGGCTCAGTTCCGCGACACGGTCGGAGATCACCTCAAGCAGATCATCGAGTCCGACCGCCTCCAGTACAAGAAGCGGGCCGGCGGCGAGCTGCTGCGGGAGATGCTCAAGCAGAACGAGAACCTCAAGAGCCTGCTTGTGCAGTCCGAGATCATCCGCTTCGAGGTCGTGGACGCCCAGCGGGTCGACTACGAGTTCAAGGCCAGCAACACCGACGATCTCGACGCCGGCGACGAGCGTAAGGTCGACTTCGCCACCAGCCGCGACATCATCTACTGGCCCTTCAACGGTGAGTTCTGGCGGGATGAGCTCGGGTACTACCGCTACACCGAGCACGGCAGCTGCCAGTAGCCCACGCCACGCACCCTTAGGAGAGAGCCCCATGAGCTCCACATCGTTTCTTCGTACCGCTGCTATGGCGATGGGCCTCTTCCTCGCCCTGGCCGCCCCGGCCTCAAAGGCCCAGGCCGCCGACGATGAGGCCTTCGACCTCGAGTCGCGCACCGGCAAGAAGATCAAGCTCCGGCAGATGGAGCAGGTCGATCTGCAGAGCGAGTTCCAGCGGCTCGCTGAGCAGAAGCGCCTCGAGTCCATCGAGCGCCTGAAGGGCCTCCTGCTGCGGGGCGTGGAGGACGACACCAAGGCCGAGATGATGCTGCGGCTCGCGGATCTGTACTTCGAGCAGGGCCGCTACCTGTACCTCAAGGAGATGCAGGTCTTCGATCGGCAGTTCGAGGCGTGCTTCAACTCCGAGACCTGTGATCCCGAGGCTCTGGTGGCCGACAACTCGGGCTCGCGGGAGTGGCAGGAGAAGTCGATCAAGCTGTACCAGGGCATCCTGAGCAGCTACCCCCGGTACGCCAGGGCTGATCAGGCCACCTTCTACCTCGGCAGCGCGCTGAAGGATCTGGGCCGCGAGGCCGAGGCGGTCGAGGCCTTCAAGCAGCTGGTGAAGCTGTACCCCGACTCGAGCTTCCTCCCCGACGCCTACGTGCTGATCGGAGAGTACTACTTCGAGATCGAGGCCAACGCCTACGGTGCGCTCAAGGCCTACCTCAAGGCCACGACCTTCACCGACAGCCCGAAGTACGACTATGCGATGTACAAGCTCGGGTGGTGCTACTACAACGTCGGCGACTATGAGAAGGCCATCGAGACGATGAAGATCGTCGTCTCAAACTCGATGTCCCAGGAGCAGTCGACCTCCACCCTGCAGCTGCAGGACGAGGCCCTGCGGGATCTAGTCCGGTTCTTCGCCGATGCCGACGCGATGAACGAGGCGATCGAGTACTTCACCAAGCTCGGCCGCTCCGATCTGATCCGATCCACCCTGAAGAAGCTCGCGGCCACGTTCTTCGAGCAGGGCAAGTTCGAGCGAGCCGTCGAGATGTACCGCCGGCTGATCCTGGACGCGCCCACCGCGAAGGACAACCCGGAGTACCAGGTCGAGATCATCAGCGCCTACAAGAAGATGGGCCAGCGCGAGAAGGTGCTCGAGGAGATCAACAGGCTCCGGACCGACTACGGCCCTGACAGCTCCTGGGCCCAGGCCAACGCCAGCGATCCCCAGGCGGTCGCCTCCGCCCAGGAGTCGATCGAGGGCGAGCTGCGGCGGATCGCGGTGCAGTACCACGACACGGGCAACCAGTACGAGAAGAGCCGTCGCCACGACGACGCGATGAAGGTCTTCGAGCTCGCGAAGAACGCGTACCAGACCTACCTCGAGCTGTTCCCGAACAACGAGCACGCCTACGAGGTGCACTACGCCCACGGGGAGCTGCTGTACAAGCTTCGCGACTTCGCCGGGGCCTTCACCGAGTACATGACCGTGGTCGACATGGATCCCAACGGCAAGCGCAGCAAGTTCTGCGCTGAGTCCGCAGTGTTCGCCGCAGAGGAGCAGGTCAAGCTCGAGGGCGGCGCAGACGCCAGCGGCCGGGTCACCACGACCAAGATCACCAAGGACGTAGAGCCCCAGACCCTGACCGACTGGGAGCAGCGCTTCGTGGACGCGTGCCTGAAGTATGCGCGGCTGTATCCGGAGGAGAAGAAGGTCAAGGACATGATCTACAAGTCCGCCTACCTCCTGTACAACAAGTACCGCTTCGATCAGGCCGCCGAGCAGTTCCAGGCGGTGATCGCGATGGATCCGCGGTCACGAGAGGCCGAGTATGGCGCCCAGCTGATCCTGGACGCGCTGGCGGTCAAGGAGAGCTGGCAGGCCCTGAAGAGCACCGCCAAGGCGTTCTACGATCAGCCCGGCCTCGGCAGCAAGGCGTTCAAGAAGGACTCGTACAACATCTACCAGAACGCCTCCTTCAAGTTGATCGAGGTCACCTTCGAAGAGGACCAGGACTACGGCAAGGCCGCAGACGGGTTTGTGAGCTTCTACGAGGAGTTCCCCGAGTCCGACGTCGCCGCTCAGGCGCTGAACAACGCAGCGGCCTACTACAGCCAGGCCGGGCGGGTCTCCGACTCGGTGGAGGTGCGCCACATCCTGGTCGAAGACCCGAAGTTCGGCGAGAAGACCAAGTATTACTACACACAGGTCGGCGAGCTGGGCTTCAACTACGAGCAGATCGCCGACTACGATCGGGCCGCCTTCTACTACGAGAAGCTGTGGGACCTGTTCGGCAAGGAGAAGGGTAAGCCAGAGAACGCGGACAAGCTCGACCAGATGTCGAGCAGCGCGGGCGATGCGATCTACTCCGCGGCGGTGTTCCGCAAGGGCCTCGGCGAGTGGGAGCGGTCCATCGAGGACTACAACCAGTTCGTCGCCGCCTACCCGGACGACGAGCGGGTCCCCGACATCCGGATCCGCATCGGCCGGATCTACGAGGAGAACGAGCGCTGGCAGGACGCCGCGAACGTCTACCAGGAGTACTTCACCCGGCCTCCCTCGGGCGCCCCGCTGGAGCTGTCCTACTTCGCACGCCTGCACTACGGACAGGCGATGGAGAAGCTCGGCAAGATCAGCAAGCGCGACGCGGTCTACAACGAGACGATCAAGCTGTACAACAAGTACATCGATGGCGGTGGGGAGAAGGGCGCCCACACCGAGTTCGTGGCTGAGATGATGTTCACTCAGGCCCAGCCACAGCTCGATCGCTACCTCTCCCTCGAGATCAAGGGCAAGGGCAGGGGCGCGAGCCGCAAGGCCGAGGACAAGGCCCTGGTCGACAGCCTCGGCAAGAAGGCCAAGGCCCTGGTCGATGCCGAGGCCGCGTTCACCGAGATCGTGAAGCTCGGTGCCGGAGAGTGGGGCCTCGCGGCCCTGGTCGCCCTGGGCAAGGCCTACGAGAACATGGCCACCACCCTGCGGACCGGCGACGCTCCGTACTACCTGACCGACGATCAGCTCGAGATCTACGTCATGCAGCTCGAAGACCGGGCCTACGTCCAGGAAGAGAAGGCGGTCAACGCGTTCCAGCTCGCGCTGGAGAAGTCCTACGAGCTCACGCTGTACAACGAAAACACCGCGTATGCGACCCGCCGCCTCGGCGAGCTACGCCCCGACGACTACCCTGGGCTGTCCGAGCAGCTGCTCGAGCCCCGCTGGACCGCGTCGAAGTCGGCCAAGCAGTTCGACTTCGAGACGAGCCTGTAGGGAGGATGATCATGCACACCCTGACCCGCGCCTCCCTGATCTTCACCCTGGCGATCTCGCTGCTGGCGGGCTGTCCCAAGGGCAAGACCACCAACTACACTGAGGAAGATCTGGCCACCAACCCGGCCGCCAACTTCCAGGTCGGGCTGACCACCCTGCAGAGCCCCGATCGACGCACCGGTGCGATCGACTACAAGACCGCCTACGAGCGTTTCAACGCAGCATCGAATCTCGGGGCCGGCCCCAAGGCGGACTTCAACGCCGGGTGGGTCGCCGAGAAGCTCGGCCGCCTCGACGACGCCGAGGCTCACTACCGCAAGGCCTACGAAGCGGATCCCAGCTACGAAGCCGCGATGTTCTCCCTGGCCCGCATCCTCGACATGCAGGGCAAGGACGCCGAGGCTGTGACGCTGTACCAGTCCCACGCTCAGAACAACCCCGAGGATCTCGAGGCTCGCAACGATCTGGTGGCCGCTCTGGTCCGCGCCGGCCAGTACGATGCCGCGATGGCTGAGGCCCAGGAGATCCTGCGCACCAAGCCCGACAGCGCCGGGGTCTACCGCAGCCTGTCGTCGATGTACTACGCCCAGAACAACTACTCGATGAGTCAGCTGACCGCAGAGAAGGCGCTGGAGCTCAACGACGGTGATCCCGGCGTGTACAACAACATGGGCGTCACCTTCCTCATCCAGGGCAACGAGCCCGCGGCCATCGAGAAGTTCAAGACCGCGATCAAGCTCGACACGACGAACTTCGAGGCCAACATGAACCTCGGGTTCGTCGCGTTGAACTCGGGCGACTACACCCTGGCGAAGACCTCCTTTGAGAACGCGCTGCAGTCCAACCCCGGCAGCCTCGACGCCAAGCTGGGCATGGCCGTGTCGCAGCGTGGTGTCAAGGAGTACCGGGCGGCCGGAGCCCTATACGACGAGATCATCGAGGCAGACCCGAGCTATGAGGCGGCCTACTTCAACGCCGCCACCCTGCACGAGCGGTACACCAAGGACTTCAAGAAGGCCAAGGACTACCTCCAGGCCTATGTCGACTCCCGGTCCGGGGAGATCTCCCCGACCCACGAGGTGTTCGCCCTGATGCAGCGGGTCGACGAGGCCCAGGCCGAAGAGGACCGCCGCAAGGCCGAGGAAGCCGAGCGCATCCGGATCGAGAAGGAGCGAGCGCAGCGCAACAAGGAGCTGCTCGAGAACATGGCGTCGGTCATCACCGCCACCTCCACCAAGCTCGAGACCTACAGCAGCTGCCTCGATCCCGGCTCCGTCGAGGAGGTCTCGATGATCCTCGAGCAGGCGCAGATGGTCGTCGACGCAAAGGATGTCGACATGGCCCAGGACATCCAGCAGCTGATGGATGCCTATGTCCCCGCGGTGGACGAGGCGATCGAGGGCTGCGACCCAGGCGGGGCTCCCTCCGGGGAGGCTCCCTCCGAGGAGGCTCCCTCCGAGGAGGCTCCCTCCGGGGAGGCTCCCTCCGGGGAGGCTCCCTCCGAGGAGTAGCGCTCAGCGCTTGAACCTCCAGGGCCCGGACCGTCGGTCCGGGCCTCGCTGCGTCAGGGCCGTCGGTCTGCCGGATCACGCCGGGGGGAGAGGCTCGTGCGACTTTGCGCCTCGTTGACGAACCCCCTCCTGCCCCCGAGGTCTACCCCGACGACCCCCGAGGGTCCTCACCCATCGACACCCCGGAGCCATGTGACGCCCTCCTCCCCCGTCCATCCGATCGTCACGTTCGCGGATCATCGCGGATGGAGGTCCGTGTCCGGGGGTTCTTTGCGTTTGCTTGACCGCTGCGGAGGAACCGCGAACAACCCTCTGTTGTCGGACATCGTTGACGTGAACATGACCCACAACAGCTTGTTCGTCGCCCTATTCCACAGCAAGATACCCTGCACTCCGGCTCGAGAGCGCAGGGAAAAAACGGAGGTATCCCCATGACTCGCCTGTTCATCCTCGCTGCTTTTGGCCTGTCTCTGGCTGGTCCCGCTGCTGCCCAGGAGGAGGCCGACGCTGACTCTGGTCGTCAGATCCGGTACAAGGAGCGCACGGAGATCGACTTCGAAGGTGTCGATGTCACCGGTGAGCTCGTCAAGCCCCAGGGCCAGCTGCTGCTCAACCGTCGCAAGGCCGACTTCAACCCCCTCATCAAGCTCCGCACGAACTTTGATGAGGAGATGAAGCAGTCCGTCGACGAGGTCAAGTAGCGTCCCCCACGCATCGGAGCCGATCAACCATGTCCAACAACCTCCCGATCCTCACCTTCGAGGTCTTCCGAGGATCGACTCCGATCCATCGGGTCGACCTCCGCGAGCCGAGCATCACCATCGGCCGGGGTGCGTCTGCGCTGCTCCCGATCGACGATCCCCAACTCTCTGAGATCCACGCGGTCATCAGCGTCGAGGACGATGGCACGATCAACCTGCTCGATCTCGGCAGCGACAACGGCCTGATCTACAACGGTCAGCGCGTGTCGAACGCCACCCTGCGCAGCGGCGATGTCTTCGCGATCGGAACGCTCCAGTTTCGGGTCACCATCAGCCAGCCATCGGTGGCGGTCCAGCAGGCCGCAGCCCCAGCGCCCATCGCCGGAGCGAGCGCCCAACGGCGCCCGGTGCTCACCCCCGACGATCGCGAGGAGGAGGAGGAGGAGCTCCCCACCGAAGACGTGATGGCGTTCATCCTGCGCTCAGGCACCGGCAAGGGCAGCCTCGGGATCAACGAGAAGCGCAAGAAGGTGCTCGAGGTCAACCAGATCTGGGGCGAGGTGTTGATCGACACCAAGCACTTCTCCCGGACCATGGGGCACAGCGTCTCCATCGGCTCCGCGGTGGGCTGGAAGTGGCACTTCCTTGGCATCGACATGGGGTGGATCCCTGTGCCGCTGCACATGGTGCTGCCCTACACCCCCCCGATGTGGTCTGAGGTCGCGTCCGACTGGCGCAATGACTTCTACGCACCCGACGACAGCCTCCCCGGCAAGGATCACACCCTCTTCGAGCTGACGAAGGAGGAGTACACCGCCCGGGTCCAGGACGACTGGGACGGCTTCGCCGACGTCGACGGCAAGCGCTACAGCTTCGACGAGCTCGTGGCCGCGGGCAAGGCCACCAAGGCCGGCAACGTCTACGAGATCCCGATGGAGGACAACGTCCGCCTGATGGTGGATGTCGACGGCGTCATCTTCTTCTCCCACCTCGTCTACGAGGGGAAGAAGCTGCTGCAGCGCAACAGCGAGGACGTCGACTATCCGTTCGTCGCGATCCTCTCCTTCGTGGGTTTCCTTGGGCTGATGTTTGGTCTGGTGATGTACTTCCTGCCCAAGCCGCCCGAGAACGATCTGTCGGAGATCCCCGACCGGTTTGTCGAGCTGCTGCTGGAGAAGCCCGAGATCGAGAAGAAGGAGAAGAAGAAGCCCTCGGGGAACCCCGACGCCGGTGAGGGCGCCAAGGCGAAGAAGGAAGAGGGCAAGGTCGGCAAGAAAGAAGCCAAGATGGAGAAGGCCAAGGGCAACAAGGTCGAGGTCAAGAAGCGGGAGCTCGATCGCCAGATCGCTGAGAACGCCGGTGTGCTCGGCGCGCTGCGGGACGCAGGTGATCTCGACGGCATGTTCGGCTCCTCCGGCCTGGACGCGAACCTCACCGGTGGGATCGGTGGCCTGATCGGGGCCAAGGGCACCCAGTTCGGCTCCGGTGGGCTCGGCGCCCGTGGCTCGGGCCTCGGCGGCGGCGGTACCGCAGAGGGTCTCGGCGGGCTGGGCACCAAGGGGATCGGCTCGGGCCGATCGGGCTTTGGCTCCGGCGGCGGTAACTTTGGCGAGAAGGGCCAGGGCGGCATCGGACAGGTCGGCGGCGATCCGATCATCCTCGGGGCCCTCGATCGATCCCTGATCGACGAGGTGATCAAGCGGCACATGAACCAGATCAAGTACTGCTACCAGCGCGAGCTGACCAAGGATCCGAGCCTGGGCGGCAAGATCGTGATCAAGTTCACCATCGCCAAGGATGGTACGGTATCATCGGCGAGCACCAAGACCACCACGATGGGCAACGCGTCCGTCGAGCAGTGCATCGTCAGCCGGTTTATGCGGATGCAGTTCCCTGAGCCCAAGGGCGGCGGGATCGTCATCGTCTCCTACCCCTTCCTCTTCTCCCCGGGCTAGGTCCCAAGGCAGCGAAGAGACGACCACCGCTCGGTGGAGCCCAAGCCCCGGTCGCCCTCGACGGCGTCGGGGCTTTCACGTTTCTGACTGTCCCACGATCACCAACCGTGCTACTTAGCGGCGTTCTCGATGGGGGATGTGATGCGACTGTCGAAGGCTGTGGCCTCCCTGCTGTTGTGGGCCCTCGCCGGAACCGCTGGGGCCCAGGACGGCGATCGTCGCCGCGCCCGTGACTTCGAGAGCGAGATCGTCCGCGAGGTCGAGCGCGGCATCTACCTCAAGTCGAACATCGGCTCCGCCCTGTTCTTCAACACCCATGGCCAGACCCGCTTCGATGGCTCTGGCCTGTTCTCCGGGGTGGTCGCCCTCGGCATCGGCGTGGGCTCCGACATCATCGATCGTGAGCGCTTCTCCGCTGCGGTGGAGGGCCAGTTCAGCCAGGCCTTGTTCAACGGCCCCCGCACGGAAGAGCTGGGGCAGTTCTCCGATCTAGCCCAGGGCGACGTCCACGTGATGTCCGGCCTCGTCTCCTTCGAGGCCTCGACCTACCTCACCCGGCGCTTTGGCATCGGGGGGCGTGCAGGCGGTGGCGCCACCATCATCCCCCTGTTGGTCGACGAGCTCGAGTACAACGAGACGATCCTGCCGCTGATCGGCGGTGTCCCCCAGGCGCTGCACCAGGGGGCCAAGCCCACCCTGCTGATCGGCCCCACGATCGAGTACTACACGAAGCTGTCCCACTTCTCGCTGGGGGCGGACATCGACATGCTCGTGATCCTGGGGCTCGACATCGGGCTTTACCCCTCGGGCTACCTCAAGTACACGTTCTAGCAGCCGGCGCTCCGGCTCCAACCCAGCGGATCCTCGGTGGATCCCGTCCCGTACGACGACCTCGTCGTCCAATGCGGAGGACCCATGGCAAACCAGACCCTCGGCCTGCTCGGCCGGAAGATCGGCATGACTCAGCTGTTCGCAGAGGACGGGGCCGTGATCCCTGTCACGGTCATCCAGGCCGGCCCCTGCACCGTGATGCAGGTCAAGACGGCAGGATCCCGCGACGGCTACGACGCTGTCCAGCTCGGATTCGGCACCAAGAAGACCCACCGGGCGAACAAACCCGAGCTGGGCCGGCTCGAGAGCGCTCGGATGGAGGAGCCCCCCACCCACGTGCGGGAGTTCCGCCTCGACGCCGAGACCGTCGGCACGATGGAGCCCGGCCGGGTGCTGACCGTGGCCGATGTGTTCGCCGAGGGCGAGAAGGTCGACGTCTGTGGCACGAGCAAGGGCCGGGGCTTCGCGGGCGTCATGAAGCGATACAACATGAAGGGCTTCATCCGCACCCACGGTGTGCACGAGTTCTTCCGTCACGGCGGCTCCATCGGCACCCGGCTGACCCCGGGCATGGTGCTCAAGGGCAAGAAGATGCCGGGTCACCTCGGCTCTGAGCGTGTGACGGTGCAGAACCTGCACGTCGCCCGGGTCGACACCGAGCGCAACCTGATCTTCATCCGCGGCGGCGTGCCTGGCCCCAACGGCGCGGTGGTGAGCGTGCGCAAGGCCGTCAAGGCCGGGAGCTAGCCCATGGCCGAGCTGGGAGAGGTCGGCACGCTGCTGTGGACTCCGAGCCCCCAGCGGGCCAGCCAGACCCAGCTCGCTGCGTTCCTGGTCTCTCTGCGCAGGCAGACCGGCCGGGCGCTGCCCGACTATGACGCGCTCTACGCCTTCTCCCTCCAGGAGCCCGAGGCGTTCTGGGGCGCGGTGTGGCGTCACTGTGGCCTCGTCACCTCTGTGCCCCCCGAGCGGATCCGGGGTGAGCCATCGATGCCGGGCACCGCCTGGTTCGAGGGGGCTCGGCTAAACTTTGCCGAGAACCTGCTGCGCCACCGTGGCCCACGGGTGGCCCTGGTGGCACAGCACGAGTCCGGTGCACGCCTCACCCTGAGCTACGACGCGCTGCGGACCGCGGTCTCCCAGGTCCAGGCCTACCTGATCGAGCGTGGCGTCGGGGTGGGGGATCGGGTCGCGGCGATCCTGCCCAACCGCACCGAGGCGGTGGTGGCGATGCTGGCGACCACCGGGCTGGGGGCGATCTGGTCGTCGTGTAGCCCCGACTTCGGTCGAGCTGGGATCCTCGATCGGTTCGGCCAGATCCAGCCGAAGGTGCTGCTCGCCGCCGACGGCTACACCTATGGGGGCAAGCCGTTCGCCATCGCCGATCGGGTCTTGCGGGTCTCCGAGGAGCTCCCGGGGCTGGCTGGTCTGGTGTGGATCGAGTCCCTCGGTGGTCAGGATCCGAGCGCTCCTGCCACCTGCGACATGGTGCGCTGGCCCGAGATCACAGCACCGGGGGATCCCTCCGCCGAGCCCGCCGAGCCCCACTTCGAGCAGCTGCCCCCCGATCACCCGGTCTACATCCTGTACAGCTCCGGCACCACCGGCGTGCCCAAGTGCATCGTGCACGGAGCGGCGGGCACCCTGGTCCAGCACGCCAAGGAGCTGATCCTCCACAGCGACGTGCGCGCAGATGATGCACTGTTCTACTTCACCACCTGTGGCTGGATGATGTGGAACTGGCTGGTGAGCGGCCTGATGACCGGCTGCCGGGTGGTGTTGTTCGATGGCAGCCCCGGACACCCCGATCTAGGCGTGCTGTGGCGCATGGCCGAGGCTGAGGGGATCACCCACTTCGGCACCAGCCCCAAGTACCTCGCCTCCCTGCAGAAGCACAAGCTACACCCTGGCGAGCAGATGGATCTGAGCGCGCTGCGGGTGCTGCTGTCGACCGGCTCTCCGCTCTCAGCCGAGCTGTTCCGCTGGGTCTATCGCCACGTCGGTGCCGATCTCCAACTCGCCTCGATCTGTGGGGGCACCGACATCGTCAGCTGCTTCATGCTGGGCTCCCCCATCGATCCGGTCTACGCCGGGGAGATCCAGAAGCGCGGCCTGGGCATGGCGGTCGAGGCCTGGGTGGCCCCGAACGAGCCGGCGGTGGGGACCAAGGGGGAGCTGGTGTGCACCGCGCCGTTCCCCTCGATGCCCGTCGGGTTCTACGGAGATCCCGACGGCAGCCGCTACCGGCAGGCCTACTTCGAGCACTTCCCGGGGATCTGGAGGCACGGCGACTTCGTCGAGATCACCGAGCACGGCGGAGTGATCGTGTATGGCCGCTCGGACGCGACCCTGAACCCCGGCGGGGTGCGGATCGGCACCGCTGAGATCTACCGGGTCGTCGAGGCCCTCGATGAGATCCGCGACAGCCTGGTGGTCGGTGTCCCCGTGGGGGGGGACGTCCGGATCGTGCTGTTCGTGGTGCCCCACGAGGGGATCACGCTGTCCGAGGCGCTGATCCAGCGGCTGCGCGCCCAGATCCGCGCCGCGTGCACCCCTCGCCACGTGCCCTGGAAGATCCTCGAGATCGCAGACGTCCCCCGCACGATCTCCGGGAAGAAGGTCGAGCTCGCGGTCGCCCGGGTGCTCATGGATCAGCCCACGCCCAACCGCGACGCGATGGCCAACCCAGAGGCCCTCGATCAGTTCGTCGCGCTGCGGCCCCAGGTGTACTCCGAGCCCTGAGCGGGCCGCCGGCGCTCCGGGCGCCCCGGGCGGACGGAGGGCTGCTCACCTCCTCCCTCCCTGCTCCCTGCTCGCGCCTGCCCTCCGGGGGGATCAGCGCTGGTGCTGATAGTTGGGCGCCTCCTGAGTCACGATCACGTCGTGGACGTGGGACTCCCGGAGGCCCGCGTTGGTGATCCGCACGAAGCGAGCGTCGCGTTGCATCTGCTGGATCGTGGGGCAGCCGGTGTAGCCCATCGAGGCCCTCAGCCCGCCCACCATCTGGTAGATCACATCCCCCAGGGGGCCCCGATAGGGCACCCGCCCGACGATGCCCTCGGGCACCAGCTTGAGGGTGTCGGCCTCGGGATCCCCGAGGTGTTCCTGAAAGTAGCGCTCAGACGAGCCCTGCTGCATGGCCTCGATCGAGCCCATGCCCCGGTAGCTCTTGTAGCGGCGGCCCTGGAGCAGCACGATCTGGCCCGGGGCCTCCCGGGTGCCCGCGAACATGGAGCCGAGCATCACTGCGTCAGCGCCTGCAGCGATGGCCTTGGCGATGTCGCCGCTGAACTTGATGCCTCCGTCGGCGACGAGGCTCACCCCCCGGGCGTGGGCCACCTCAGCGCAGGCGGCGATGGCGGACAACTGGGGCACCCCCACCCCCGCCACCACCCGGGTGGTGCAGATCGAGCCCGGGCCGATCCCCACCTTCACCACGTCGGCGCCTGCGTCGATGACCGCCTGTGTCGCCTCGGCGGTCGCGACGTTGCCGACGATCAGCGGCAGATCTGGGTGGAGCGCCTTGACCTCGCGGGTGGCGTCGAGCACCCCCTGGCTGTGGCCGTGGGCGGTGTCGATCACCAGCACGTCGACCCCGGCCTCGACCAAGGCCTCGACGCGCTCGACGCGATCGCCGCCGACCCCGACGGCGGCGCCACAGATCAGTCGGCCCCGCTCGTCCTTCACCGACAGGGGGTAGCGATCGAGGGACTCCAGATCCTTGATGGTGATCAGCCCCCGCAGGTAGCCCGCGTCGTCGACCACCAGGAGCTTCTCGATCTTGTGCTCCTGCATCAGATCCTTGGCGCGCTCCAGCCCGGTGCCCGGGGGCACGGTGATCAGCTGGGTGCTCATCACCTCGGCCACCGACCGCCCGAGGTTTCGCTCGAACCGGAGATCTCGGTTGGTGAGGATGCCCACCGCGCGCCCCTCGACCACCACGGGCACCCCGCTGATGTCGTGCTGGTGCATCAGCCTCCGGGCCTCGAGCAGCTGGCGATCCGGAGCGATCGTGACAGGCTCGGTGACGGTGCCGGTCACCGCGCGCTTGACCGCCCGGACCTCCCTCGCCTGCGCCTCAGGGGACAGGTTCTTGTGGAGGATCCCGAGCCCCCCCGCCAGCGCCATGGCGACGGCGGTGCCCGACTCGGTGACCGTGTCCATCGCGGCTGAGATCAGGGGGATGTTGAGCCCCAGCCCCGGCACCAGCTGGGTCGAGACGTCGACGTCGCGGGGGAGGACGGAGCTGTGCCGGGGCACGAGGAGCACGTCGTCGAAGGTCAGGGCGAGGGGGACGTCGCGCTCGAGCATGGACAGCTCCGGGTGGGGGCGCCGGGGTTCTGGGTGGCTATCCCTGGACACCCCCCGGAGCAACGCGTTGACGCAGCCCGGGCCTACGTGGTGGACTCCGCCCATGTCCAGCCCCCGCTCCTGGCACACCTGGCTGCTGATCACAGCGAGCCCGCTGATCAGCTACCTGCTGCCCCGGCCGAGCCATGCAGACCCAGAGCACGCGTTGAACATCGACAGCCTCACCCCACAGAGCAGCCCTCAGCCGACACATCTACCAGCCCGCGGTGATCGCGTCCTCGAAGCGCCGATTCGACACCCTGACCGACGACCTAAGGGCCCTGCTCCCGTCCAAGCGCAGCCCGGTGGAGGCCGCCCGGGCCGCGATCCGGGCCGAAGAGGCCGCCCGGATGGCCGACCTCAGCGGGCTTGGGTCGAGGTCCACACCCTGACCGACGCCCGGCGGCGAGCGTTCGCCACCCTCGCCCGGGGCATCCACAAGCCCTGTGCGGCCACCCATCGAAGGTGGGCTCAAGATCCTGGAGCAGATCCGGGCAGGGATCGCTGCAGCACCCTGATCGCCCCTCGATCCTGGAAGACAGAGATCGCCCACCGCTGGCGCGCGGCCCGGGCCCGGGCAGCCAGCGACCGCCGGAGGCCCGGTGTAGGTTGAGCAGGGCACGGAGGGTTCGAACATGTCCAGATGGAGCATCCTCGGGGTCATCGTAGGCCTCGGAGCTGGAGCGTCAGCCGGCGCCATCGCCGACTGCGCCTACCTCTATGACTACGACGAGGCCGATCTCAGCCTCGTGTCCGTCACCCTCGACGGGATCGAGGTCGCCGACACGAGCGTCTACGAGGGCCTCGGTGTGATCCTGCGTGCGGCCAGCCCCTACGAAGCCGATCTGATCGTGACCGACAGCGACGGCGGCGTGATCACCATCGAGCAGTGGGAGCAGCCATGATCCAGATCCGCCAGCTGCTGACCGGCCTCGGCCTCGGCCTCGGCCTCGGCCTCGCCCCCTCCGCCTGCGACGTGTACTGCAGCGGTGAGCGGGGGCTACACAGCCTCGATGGCTCCTCCGGGGCCTACCACTACGGCTTCGACGTAGATCGAGCCCCGTTCCACGACGACTCCGCCCTAGAGCAGGGCACCCTAGAGCTCGACGAGGCGGCCCAGCGGGTCGTGATCCGCTACCCCGTCCCCGGCGGAGAGAAGGTAGAGACCTGGTCGTTCGACGAGATCGTGCTCCGCAGCAGCGACGATCCAGGCACCTGATCCAGGGGCCCGGGCCTCCGCCGAGACTGTTCCTCTCGATCCCAGGGGGGCTTTGACGCTCGCAGGCAGACGAGCCGGGCGTGGTCACCCCCGGAGCACGAAATGAGCCTCCTTGGCGTGGTCCTCTCGGCGATCACGGCCCTGTCCCGCAGGATCGACACCGTGACCACAGGGCTGTGGTGTGGCCCGGTCGTGGGCTCCAGCGAGGGCTCGGTGACCCCCTGCAGGGCGTGATCTTCTACGCGATCCCCGCCCTGGGCACGGCGGGGATGATGATCGAGAGCACGCTGCAGCACCTCGATCGGTGGGTGGGCTGGATCGAGCGCGCTCTTGTCTGTGTCGCCCTGGCTGCGACGGCCCTGCTGGTGCTCCATGAGTACCTCGTGCGGGGGCCGGGGTCGTCCCCCTGCTCCGCGGGGGCTACGCTCCCGACCACGAGGTGCTCTGTGCGGTGGTGCCCTTCGTGTTGTTCGTGTTGTTTGTGTTGTTTGTGTTGTTCGTGTTGTTGATGCCGTCCTGCCTGGTGGTGATCACCTGGTTCCCACAGAACTCCCTCGCCCTGGTGGATGTGTGACGTCAGAAGAAGCAAGACAACGCCTGATCGCCTTGTTGCTGGAGCGCTCGGTGCGCACCGGCCACTTCGAGCTCGCCAGCGGTGCGTTCAGCGATCTGTACATCGACGCGCGGCAGACCACGCTGCACGGAGCGGGCGCGGCGCTGGTCGGCCGCCTGGTGCTCGAGGCCCTGCGGGACGAGGTCGTGGGGGTGGGCGGGCCCACCCTGGGGGCGGATCCGGTGGTCTGCAGCGCGGTGGCGCTCAGCGGCTCGATCCTCGGCCGGGTGATCCATGGCTTCCTGATCCGCAAGGAGCCCAAGGGGCACGGGACGGGTCGGTTTGTCGAGGGGCTGTCCAGCCTGCCCCGGGGCAGCCGGGTCTGTGTGGTCGAGGACACGACCACCACCGGCGGCTCCCTCCTCCGGGGGATCGAGCGGGCCCGGGGGGTGGGCCTGGACGTCGTGCAGTGCCTCACCGTGGTGGATCGGGGGGAGGGTGCTGCCGCACGCCTGGAGGCCGAGGGGCTCCAGCTACAGGCCCTGGTCCATCGCCACGAGCTACAGCCCGGGGATAGGAGCACCGGATGATACCCATACACCGCCACGCGGATCGCCGACGGCTGCTCACCGATCGGCTCGAGGGCCCGATCCTGCTGCTGGGCAACGGCGCCCGCGCCCGCAACCTACCGATGAACGACCTGCCCTTCCGGCAGGACAGCACCTTCCTGTACCTCACCGGCTGCGATCGTCCGGGGGCCGCGGCCCTGCTCCACGAGGGGCGATTCACCCTGTTCCTGCCCCGACCCGGCGACGACGACGTCCTGTGGCACGGCCCCGGGCCCGATCTCGGAGCGCTCGGCGCCCGATACGGTGCAGACGCCGTGCGGCCCGCCTCGGAGCTGGAGGAGGCCCTGGGCGCGATCGAGGCCCCGAGGGTGCTGGCGGTGGCCGACGAGGGCAGGAACCGGTGGATCTCGGAACAACTCGGCGTCCCCCTGGCGTTCGGCCGCCACCATGGAGATCCGGAGCTGGTGGATGCGATCATCGACCTCCGCCGCCGCAAGGATCCAGACGAGATCGCCGAGCTACGCGGGGCCGCACGGATCACGAAGCTAGCGCTGGAGCGCACCATGGCCGCGACCCGGCCGGGCAGCCACGAGCGCAGCCTGTGGACCCTGTTCGAGGCCGTCCTGAGGATCCATGGCTGCGGCACGGGCTACGACACGATCCTCACCCAGTCCGGCGAGATCCTCCACAGCCACCACCACGACGCCCCCCTCGAGGCGGGCAGGCTGCTGCTGCTCGACGGGGGTGGGGAGCTGGAGCGCAGCGGCTACACCGTGGATATCACCCGCACCTGGCCTGTGTCCGGCGCCTTCACCGGCCGGCAGCGGGCGGCCTACGGCGCTGTGCTCGAGGCCCAGCGCGCCGCCATCGAGCTGTGCCGCCCCGGGGTCCCCTATCGACAGGTCCATGACGCGTCCTGCCGCGTCCTCGCCCGGTTCCTGGTGGACGAGGGCCTGCTGGTGGGGGATCCCGACGGCGTGGTCGAGCAGGGTGCCCACGCCCTGTTCTTCCCCCACGGGGTGGGCCACCACCTCGGGCTCGATGTGCACGATCTCGAGAACTTCGGTGATCTGCCCTCATATCCCCGGGGGAAGGCCCGCGACGAGGCCTTCGGCACCGCGAACCTGAGGCTCGATCTGCCGCTGCAGCCCGGCTGGGTGGTCACCATCGAGCCCGGCCTGTATGTGGTGCCCGCGATCCTCGGCGACCACACGCTGCGGGATCGGTTTGGAGACACCGTCGATCACGACACCGTCGCCTCATGGATCGGCTTCGGCGGGATCCGGATCGAGGACGACGTGTGGATCACCGACAGCGATCCCGAGCTCCTGACCAAGGTGATCAAGGACCCAGGCGAGATCGAGGCCCTGGTGGGCACCGGAGAGACCGCGGAGGCCCTGCTGTGTGGCTCCTGATCGTCGTGGTCTTCGCGGCGATGGTGGCCTATGCGGCCTTCGCCACATGGCAGGGGCGCCTGATGTCGCTGGCCCTGTCCAGCACCCGCTGTGCAGCCTGTGAGGTCGATCTCGAGCCCCTGACGGGCGGGCCCGGCGGCCACGCCGGCGCCCACCCCCCCCGGAGCTACGAGGTCTTTGGCTGTCCCTGCTGTGCGACCCTGATCACCACCTTGCATGGGAGCCGGAGCCTGTACGCCTACTGCCCTGCGTGCCGCCAGCTGTCGCTGCAGCTGCAGGTCGACGCCGAGAGACCGGCCCCCGTGGGCCAGCGCCCCCGGGCCCGGGTGCACGAGCGCTGCGGGATCTGTGGCTTCGAGGCCACCGCCACGCTGCCCGAGGTCGACGAGAGCAACGTCATCTTGTTCCCCGGGCGCTGAGTGACGACGCGCTGGGTGATCGGGTGTCCGGTGGCGATCAGCTCGGCGCCCAGGCCCGGAGCCCCACCGCCGCCCCAAAGCAGCGCGCGGCGTCCGGCGGGCCCTCCGCCGGGCGATCGAGCTCGAGATCCGGCAGGATCTGGCTGCAGATCCCGCCCGCCACACCGACCTCGTCGGCTCGATCTGTGGAGCCCTGGCGGACGCGGAGCTCTCTCCTCGATGAGCCCCACAGCGCCCCCGACAGCGGGCACACAGCAGGCGGAGCTGGTGCTGATGATCCAGGAGCGGGCCCGGCACCTCCCCCGGGGCGTCGGCTGGATCCAGAGGACCCTGGCCAACACCATCCACCTCCGGGGAGCGCCAAGCTCGAGCGCTCGGCCCAAGCTGCGTCGGCTCCAGGCTGAGGTGGTTGCGCGCCCCTCCGACGTCGAGATC
>DRPG01000173.1 GCA_011376105.1 Deltaproteobacteria bacterium | reverse complement strand
GGTGAGGCGCCCCCGCCATGCCCTCGACGAGATCGCGCCAGGTCCCCGACGCGACCAGCTCCCCGAGCATCGCCCCGGGGACCTGGGTCGGGGGCACCCCCATCTGCTGAGCCAGGGTGTTCTCGATCAGGCCGATGAACTGCACGAACAAGAACGAGGCCCCCGCGCTGGCGACCATGAACAACACGATCAGCGCCAGGGCACGCCAGGTCCGGATCGCCCGCAACACCTCGAACCGCGCGACGAGGAACACGTCCCTCATAGCTGATCGAGGGCGCTGAGGGCGTCGATCACCGTCCCGTCGATGTAGGACATTGGATCGAGGGCGGCGTCGTCGATCCCCTCGCGCTGCCCGGGCTCAAGGCTCCCCCACAGCTCGTCCTCGGCGGACACCAGCACGTCGATGGAGTCCCGCGCGAACAGCATGCTCTCCCGACGCCCGGGCTGGCCACCCGTCTCCTGGATGTGGGCGACGAACCCATCGGCCAGGGCCGCCAGGTCCGCGTTCATGTCCTCGACGATCCTGTCGACGTGCTGCAGCTGGGACTCGCTCAGCCGGGCCTGCTCAGACAGCGCCTGGCGGGCCTGGGTGTGTCGCAGCTCCAGCGCATCATGGATCTGATCCATCGACTCGGTGAGCTCCACAGCGGAGAGATCCCCCTCTCCACCGATGATCTCGAGGCTGGCTCCGTCTGTGGCGGGCGCCTCGCCCCCGGAGGGCGCCCCGCCTCCGGGCTCGATCGGCCCGGAGGGCGGCTCGGGGACGGGGACGGGGACGGGGACCTGCAGGTCGCGACCCCAGGGACGCCCCCGCAGCGCGCCCGCGATCTCACGACCCATGCTGCGCCCGCCGTCACAGTCCCGCTGCTCCAGCTGGGCGACGTGATCCCGCAGCACACGGACCTCGCTGCGGGGACCCAGCCCCCCCAGGGCGAGGCCCGTGACCAAGGCGATCACACCGAGGATCAGGTGGGACGCGGTGAGACTGCTAGACGCCATCGGCGATCTCCGGATAATCTAGGTATGACTGAAGGATCAGCACAGCCGCAGCCTGGTCGATCACCTGCCTGCGGCGGCGGCGGGACATGTCGACGGCGATCAGCTGACGCTCAGCCTCGACAGAGCTGTAGCGCTCGTCGACGTAGCGGATCGGCAGCCCGGTGAGCTCGCCCAGGGCCTCCCCCACCTGGCGCGCCAGCCGGGCCGAGCGGCCCTCAGACCCATCCAGCTCGAAGGGCATCCCCACGACCACCGCTGCGATCCCACGCTCGTCGGCGAGCGCCTGCAGCCTGGCCGTGTCGATCCGCACGGATCGACGGGACAGGGTCTGGATCGGAGAGGCGAGGCGCTGATCAGGATCGCTGATCGCGATCCCGATCGTCTTGGTGCCCACATCGAGTCCCATGACACGCCCCATCGAGCCCTTCCTACGGTGGTCGCCCGGGAGTATTCCACCCCCCAGCTTCCGGCACGGCATTCTGCCGGTGTCGACAGCACCATCCCCTATGTGATCCAAAAACTGTCCGAGTGAGCCCTGGCGGAGGGGTGGGGCCGGCGATACTGGCTGGACACCCGTTCATCCTGCTGTTCCGCAGCTTTAGAGCTTGCCATGCCCACCGCCGAAGTGCTCTCCCAGGGCGACGAAGTCGTCACAGGACAGATCACAGACACCAACGCAGCCTGGATCTCCGAGTACCTCACCACCCTGGGGTTCACCATCATGCACCACGTGGGCGTGGGCGATCGGCTCCCGGATCTGGTGCGTGCCCTCCAGACGATCTCCGAGCGCAGCGATCTGTGTGTCTGCACCGGGGGGCTGGGCCCGACCGACGACGATCTGACGGCGAACGCCGTCGCCGAGGCCTTTGCTCGGCCGCTGCAGCTCGACGAGGAGGCCCTGACCCAGCTCGAGGCGAAGTACGCTCGGTTCGGTCGCGAGATGGCCCGGGTCAACGAGCGCCAGGTGTGGCTCCCCCGCGGCGCGACGCGGCTCGACAACGATCGGGGCACGGCCCCGGGCTTCGCCTTCACCGAGAGAGACGCGCTGTTCGTCTGCCTGCCGGGGGTCCCCCGGGAGATGGAGGCGATGTTCGAGGAGGGGGTCCTGCCCCTGCTGCGGGAGCGCTTCCAGCTGCAGCCCGCGCGCCTGGTCACGCTGCGCTGTGTGGGGGTCGGTGAGTCCGATCTGCAGCAGGCCCTGGGCGATCTGCAGGCCCCGGGGCTGACCGTCAGCTTCCGCACCAAGCTGCCCGAGAACCACCTCAAGCTCAGGTTCGACCCCGAGATCTCCACCGAGGCGCTGGTCGAGATCGTCGAGTCCACCCTCGATCGCGTGGGTCGGTGGGTGTTCACCGTCGAGGGCTCCCCGGTGCCGCTGCCGGGGTTCGACACCGGCGGAGGCCACCACGCCTCCGCCGTCGGGCGGCTGATCGCAGCCCGGGGGCACACGCTGTCCACCGCCGAGTCGTGCACCGGCGGGCGGATCGCGGCCGCGTGCACGGCGATCCCGGGCGCGAGCGCCTGGTTCACCGAGGGCGTCATCACCTACGCCAACGCCGCAAAGGTTCGCCTGGTCGGGGTCTCGGAGGCCCTGCTGCGGGAGCACGGTGCCGTCAGCGAGCCCGTCGCTCGCCAGATGGCCAGCGGCGTCCGGCAGCGGGCCGGCACCACCTGGGGGATCGGCGTCACCGGCGTGGCCGGCCCCGGGGGCGGCTCCGTCGACAAGCCCGTGGGGCTCGTCCACGTGGCGATCGAGGGCCCTGGTGGGTGCACCCACCGTCAGCTGCGGCTCCCCGGAGACCGCGATCAAGTCCAACAACTCTCCGTCGCAGCTGCGCTGGAGATGCTCAGGCGAAGACTCCTCGCCTGAAGATCCTGTCCACTCCACCCTGAATCAGACCCACCCCGCCTGAGGATGGGCCCGATCACTGTTCCTTCGTTTCGAGGAGAAAGTCATGTCCGACGAGCGCACCAAGGCAGTCGACGCCGCCATCGCGTCCATCCACCGGCAGTTCGGCAAGGGCGCCGTCATGCGCTACGGCGACACCGACATCCCAGCGATCCAGGCGATCTCCACGGGCTCGCTGGGGCTCGACATCGCCCTGGGGATCGGTGGGCTGCCCCGGGGGCGGGTCACCGAGATCTATGGAGCGGAGTCCAGCGGCAAGACCACCATCGCCCTGCAGACCATCGCCCAGGCTCAGGCCCAGGGTGGCGTGGCGGCCTTTATCGACGCCGAGCACGCCCTCGATCCCAGCTACGCCAGGGCGCTGGGCGTGCAGATCGAGGATCTGATCATCTCCCAGCCCGACAACGGCGAGCAAGCCCTGGAGATCGCCGAGACCCTGGTGAGGTCCAACGCCATCGACGTCATCGTGATCGACTCGGTGGCCGCGCTGGTGCCCCGGGCCGAGCTCGAGGGCGACATGGGCGACGTGCAGCCCGGCGCCCAGGCCCGGCTGATGAGCCAGGCCCTGCGCAAGCTCACCGGTGCCATCCAGAAGTCCGACTGTGTCGTCCTGTTCATCAACCAGATCCGGATGAAGATCGGGGTGATGTTCGGCAGCCCAAAGACCACCTCCGGCGGAAATGCCCTGAAGTTCTATGCCTCCATCCGGATGGAGATCACCCGGATCGGCTCAGTCAAGAAGGGCGACGAGGTCCTGGGCAACCGCACCAAGGTCAAGGTGACCAAGAACAAGCTCGCCCCGCCCTTCCGGGTGGTCGAGTTCGACATCATGTACGGCAAGGGGGTCTCCCAGGAGGCCGAGCTGATCGATCTGGGCACCACCACCGGAATGGTGCGCAAGAGCGGCTCCTGGTACACGGTCGGCGAGCAGCGCATCCAGGGCAAGGAGAAGGCCTGTGAGTACCTCAAGGAGGACAAGGCCACCGCAGACGCGATCCGCAACCACATCCTCGAGCACTTCAACGTGATCGAGCCCCCCGCCGAGAACGGAGTCGGCAAGGCCGCCCCGGTCCAGGCCGAGGCCTGATCGCCTCCGGCTCGATCCAAAGACCTCAACCCGAAGGCCCCAACCCGATGGGGCCGCTGGTTCAGCCCAAACAAACCCCGAAGGGACCCCGAAGGGACCCCGAAGGGACCCCGAAGGGACCCCGGAGCAGACCCTGCGTCGCGCAGCAGGGGGCCTCGTCTGTGACCCGGGCGCTGTGGATGATCCGCTCAAGCCCTCGGTGGAGAACCACCGCGCCCCCGGCTCCTGAGCCCCATGCGTCACCTCACTCTGGTATATCACTGGGTCTCGCTCTGTCCGGCCGGCCCCCCTCGATGGGTTAGGCCTTCGACACCCCC
>DRPG01000172.1 GCA_011376105.1 Deltaproteobacteria bacterium | reverse complement strand
GGGCGCTGCGGGCGCGACTCAGCGGGGCACCCGGGCGCTGCGGGCCCGGCTCAGCGGGGCGCCCGGAGTGCCTCGGGCTCGGCTCAGCGGGGCGCCCGGGCGCTGCGGGCCCGGCTCAGCGGGGCGCCCGGAGTGCCTCGGGCTCGGCTCAGCGGGGCACCCGGGGCGCTGCGGGCCCGGCTCGGCGAGGCGCCCGGGCGCTACGGGCGCGACTCAGCGGGACGTCCGGGCGCTACCCAGCCATCCTCTGGGGGTCTGGGGCGCCGCCCCAGCTTCGCGCCCCAGCACCGCGCACAAGGGCGGTGAGACCTCAGTCTCGTGGCGCTGAGGGCGCCGGCCCCAGCGACGACGCGACCTCCTGGTCGCGAGAAGCGCAGGGCCAAGCCCCCAGCGTCTCGAGACGAGGACTCACCGCCCCAGCCACTCAGCGGCCTCGGTGGCGTGGTAGGTCAGGACGCCATCGGCGCCGGCACGTTTGAAGCTGAGGAGGGCCTCGAGCACACACGTGCGCTCATCGATCCATCCCTGCTGGCCCGCGGCCTTGAACATCGCGTACTCTCCAGAGACCTGGTACGCGAACGTAGGTCTACCAAATGTCTCTTTCACCCGCCACACGATGTCGAGGTATGGCATGCCGGGCTTGACCATCACCCAGTCCGCCCCCTCGGCCAGATCCATCTCGACCTCGTGCAGTGCCTCATCACCGTTGCCTGGATCCATCTGGTAGGTGCGTTTGTCGGTTCCGCCGCGGGGAGCTGAGTCCAGCGCGTCGCGGAACGGGCCATAGAACGCAGAGGCATACTTCGCGGAGTATGCGAAGATCAGGGTGTTGGTGAAGCCGTGTTCGTCGAGTGCGTCGCGGATCGCGCCGATCCGACCGTCCATCATGTCCGATGGAGCGACGACATCTGCGCCGGCCCTCGCCTGGCAGACCGCCTGCTGGATCAGGGCCTCGATGGTGCGATCGTTGTGGATCTCGCCATCGACGACGACGCCGTCTTGGCCCAGGCTGCTGTAGGGATCGAGGGCCACATCGGTGATCACCAGCAGCTCCGGCAGCGCCGCCTTCAGGGCGGAGATCGCCTCGGGCACTAGCCCGTCGGGATCCCAGGCCGCGCGACCGTCCTCAGTCTTGATCGTGTCGAGCACCCGGGGAAACAGCGCCACCGCGGGCACCCCTGCTGCCCAGGCCCGCCGACAGCGCTCGACCAGCGACGCCACCGTGTGTCGGGACTGTCCGGGCATCGACGGGATCGGCTCATCGGGTCCAGGCTGCTGCTTGACGAACAGGGGCTGGATCAGATCGCTGGGTGTCAGCACAGACTCGCGGACCAGATCCCGGACCGCGCCGCGGGTGCGCAGGCGCCGCTGACGGCGGTGGGGGTACAGGCTCCGGCTCATCGGGATCCTCCAAAGGGCCAGGGTATCAGCAGATCGACTTGGGGCACAGGGCTCGGTGGGATACCCTCTGTCGATCCAAACCGAGACGCCCGGGATGGCAATGCGACACTCGACCCTCGCCTTCTTCGCAGTGAGCCTCACCGGTTGCTACGACCTGGAGATCGACGTCTCCAAGGACGCAGTGATCAACGATCTCGTCGACATAGAAGACGAGACCGATGGTCCAACCACCCCCGACACCGACACCACCCCCGACACCGACCCTGAGCCCCCGGCGCCCCAGGGGGGCCTCGATGCGTGCTACCTCGGCCCCGCACGCAACGACAACCAGTGCCTGCCCACCGTGCGGGCACCCTTCAACGACCCCGACTACAGCTACCCTCCGCCGCTGTCGGGCTCCGGGCAGTACATCTCCCCGATCCGCTACCTCGATCTTGACGCGCTCAGCCCCGACACCCGGCTGGCGCCTGATTTCCGTCTCGGAGAGATCGCTGAGTCCTGGAAGGGCCAGCACGCGGTGGTCCAGCCCCACGCCATCGAGAGCCTGCAGAACCTGCGTGACGACGTGGGGGCGCTGACCGTCACCAGCGGCTACCGCAGCCCCGGCTACAACGCCAGCATCGGTGGGGCGTCGAGCTCCCGCCACATGTACGGAGACGGCTTCGATCTCGCTCCCCTCGCCACCACGCTGCCGAACCTCTCCGATCGCTGTGGGCGTCACGGGGCGGGCTACACCGAGATCTACGAGACCCACGTGCACTGCGACTGGCGCGACGACGCCCTCGACGATCCATTCTACCCACAGAACCGCTCGATGCAGCGGTGGGCCCAGCTCCCGGAGCGCTCAGCCGTGCTCGAGCGCGACGGAGATCAGCTCTGGGCCCCGTCCGAGGGCTGGGACGAGGGCGAGCCCCTGAGGATCTGGACCGCGCTGGGCCCCGACGGCGAGGTGTTGCAGACCACCACGGGCCGCAGCTACACGCCTCCGGCCGGAGCCACGGAGGTCACGGTCGAGATCGGTGGTGTCCTGCGGCTGCGGCTGGCGCTGTAGGCCCGCTCAGCTCGCTGCACGCTTGGCCTCCAGCACCACCCGGTGCAGCGCGAGCGCCACCGAGGCCGGAGGGCGGGGGGCCGACAGCGCCTGCTCGTGGAGCTCATCGAGGCAGGCTGCGATCCAGCCCACAGCTGCGGACGATCCTGGAGGTGAGGCCCACAGCTCGAAGCGCTGGCCCGCCCCCTCGAGGGTCAGGATCGGGCCCCGGACTGAAGCAAACACCTGCTCGGGAGGGAGATCGAGTAGGATCCGACGTCCGCGGCGCACCCGGATCCGGGCCGGCCCCACGTCGATCTCACAGCACTCCCGGCGGGCCCGCAGGATCTCGAGCCCGACGAAGACCGCATATGACAGGGCCTGTCCCACAAACAAGCCCACGGCCCCGCCCAGGGCGACCAGCACCCGCAGCTGGGGGTCTAACACCCAGTGTGCGCCCGCCTGCAGCCCCATCAGCGTGAGCCACAGGGTCAGGGGGGCGCCCCCGAAGGCGACCAGCGGCGCCAGATCCACGCTGGGGACGAGAGGATCGCGGTGTCGTAGGGACACGGTCATCCCGTGGGCGTGCCAGCGCGTGGGGATCCCGGCTCCGGGCTCAGCCACACGCTGATCCTGCAGGGTCGCTCCCCCGATCAGTGGATGCTCCTGCAGAGCCCACCCTCGCGGAAGCGCTCGATGGCCTCGCGGGCCAGGGCGCCGTCTGGCTCCTTGCTCTGGAGGTAGTGGGAGGGGCCCCAGGACTCCACGAAGCCCGGCAGCTCCCGTAGCCCCTGGGCGTGGATGTCCACGAACCCCATCCGCCACTCGTCGAACCCCCGCTCCTCGATCTCTCCCTTGAAGAGCAGCACCACCTTGTCGTGTCGAGGATCCTGGGCGATCTTGTCGTACAGCGGCCGGACCTCGCCCTCGGGGCCCTCGAGGAGCTGGAGGAACGTCCCCTGATCGTACAGCAGCAGCCCGGTGACCCCGTGCGACGCGTTGTTCAGTCGTGCCCGCTCGACCAGATCCGCCAGCTCGGCCTCGTCAAGGGGCGTGGTCGCCGCGCTCGCATAGATGAGCTGGATCATGCCAGACCTCCTCCAGACGCATCGAGTGCGACGGAGGGTCTCTTGAGGATACGGTGTCCCCTGATCAGGAGATCCAGTGGATCAGGCCCTCGGGGTACTCCAAGACCTCGCTCCCGCGCTGGAGGCTGCCTACCTGCCCCTCAAGTCCCTGCACATCATCGCCGTGGTGGCGTGGTTCGCGGGGCTGTTCTACATCGTCCGGCTCTTCGTCTACCTCCGGGAGACCCAGGCCCGTCCCCGGGCTGAGCGCGAGGTCTTGGAGCCCCAGCTGAAGCTGATGGCCCGCCGGCTGTGGTTCGGCATCACCTGGCCGTCCTCGATCGCCACGGTGATCTTTGGCTTGGGCATGCTGCACCTGTTCTGGCCCCCGGCCCCCTGGCTCAAGATCAAGCTCGGGCTCGTCGCGGGGCTGATCGGGTACCACCTGGTGTGCCATCGGATCCATGCAGCGCTCCAGGCCAGCCAGCCCATCGCCAGCTCCCGCGCGTTCCGGATCTGGAACGAGATCGCCACCCTGTTCCTCGTGTCCATCGTGTTCCTCGTGGTGATGAAGAGCGCGATCAGCGTGGTCTGGGGTGCGGTGGGCCTGGGGATCTTCGCCGCGATCCTGATGATGGGGATCACGATCTACCGCTGGATCCGCCAGGGACCGCCCCTCGGGGGCCCTGCCCAGGAGGCCAAGTGAACCTGCACGATGCGCTGCTCTCCAGGCGCACGATCCAACGCTTTGAGCCCGGCGTGGTGCCCGACGAGGTGCTGGAGCGAGCCCTGAGGGCGGCGACCTTCGCCCCCAACCACAAGCTGACCTGGCCCTGGCGGTTCACCCTGCCCGGCCCGGTGACCCGGAGCGCCCTCGCCGAGCTCTACGTCCAGATCAAGTCCGGGGGGCGGGCCTGCTCGCCGGAGCAGCTGGCGATCCTCCGCGCCAAGGTCCTCGATCCAGATCGGCTGGTGGTGGTCAGCCAGCGCCTGAGCCCCGATCCCCACCGATCCCAGGAAGACTACGCGACCTGTGCGATCGCGATCCACAACCTGGCCCTGTCGCTGCACGCAGACGGGTACGGCAGCAAGTGGAGCAGTGGTGCGCTCACCACCCACCCTGAGGCCTGCGCCCTGCTGGGGCTCGATCCCAAACAGGAGTCCGTCGTGGGCTTTGTCTGGGTGGGGCGCCCGGGGATCGTGCCCCACCCTGCCCCCCGCCCGGGGTGGGAGGAGGTCAGCCGGACGCTGCCCTGAGCTCATCGACGGCGGCTAGGGCGATCAACGCGCTTCTATACGGGGAGGAGGTCAGCCGGACGCTGCCCTGAGCTCATGGACAGCGCTCATCTAGGCCTCCCCCATGGGGTCTCCTCCCAGTCGAGCCAGGCGCTGAAGTCAGCGCACACCTCACCGAGGAAGATCCCATCGAGGGTGGCGGCGGCGCAGCTGTCGCAGCGGGGCGTCCACCCGTCGCCAAAGTCGAGCACCACCCAGCCCCCCTCGGGCAGCTGCACCCGGGCCATGCCCACGGGCGCCCCCACGCAGCTCGCCCCGGGCCAGCCCTCGCCGGAGATCTGCATCCCGACGAACTCGACAGCTTGATCCAGCTCTCCGGCCAGGCCATCGAGGAGGCCCTCGACGTACAGCTCCCGGGGCCCCTCGGGGATCGCCACCCGGGAGGACTGCACGTACAGCCCCACGGAGATGGGCTGCATCAGCCAGCCACCGTCGTGATCCGCCACCTCCTGGAACCAGCCGTAGCCATACTGAAAGGCGACGTCGATCCCGATCAGCCGCGCCGAGCCAAGCCCCGCCACCCCTTCGAGCTGCAGCGTGGCCTCTCCACGGCGATCGACGACGGCGGAGCCTGACAGCTGCCAATCAGAGCCAGAGAGATCTCCGTTGATCTCCTCAGTCGCGTAGCCAGAGAACAACACTCCGTCCGCGGTGGTGCACTCCGCGAGCCAGGCACCGGGGGGATCGGAGAGCGGGGGACAGCCAGGCTCAGCGAGCGCCATGTAGTCCCGGTAGGCATCGCGGAGCTGCTCCGTGTCGACGCGGGGCACCTGATCGATCGCGGCCTGGAGCCTCAAGCTGACCGCCCCCAGGGGGGTTGGATCCGGGGGGGTGGGGAGCTGCAGCGAGGGCGAAGGTGCACCGACACACCCCATGAGCCATGTGGTTGCCCAGAGCAAGCGTCTCTTTCCCGATGTGTGGTTGGTGGATCGAGGGCGACCGCGCGGGCAACCCCTCCGAGGATACACCGGGAGGCACCCTGCCCCTGGGGGAGAGCGCCAGGAACCACCCCGGCTCGTCCTGGAGTTCGATGTGCTCGACCTCGTGTGCGACGCCCTTCTCCTCTAGGGTGGAGACCGCGCGCTGGACGAAGGGGCACACCGTGAACGGTACCGACCTCACCCATTCCTCCGGCCCGCCTTGAGCGAGGGGCTCCGTGCCGCTACCCATGCAGCGCCGCAGCGTGGTGGGCGACGTGCTCCTCGAGGAAGCTGGCGACAAAGTAGTAGCTGTGATCGTAGCCTGGCTGTAGCCGACGCTCGACCGGATGCGCCAGCTCCCGGGCGGTGGCGAGGAAGCGATCGGACACCAGCTGCTCGACGAGGAAGTCGTCGTCTGCGCCCTGATCGATCAGGATCGGCAGGCGCTCGGTGGCCCCGTGCAGCAGGGAGGTGGCATCATACGCACCCCACGCGCCACGATCGTCTCCCAGGTAGGCGGTGAACGCCTTGATCCCCCAGGGGACCACCGAGGGCTGGAGGATCGGAGCGAAGGCGCTGACGCTGCGGTACAGCCCGGGGTTGCGCAGGGCCAGCACGATGGCCCCGTGCCCGCCCATGCTGTGGCCAGTGATCCCCCGGGCGTGGCTCGAGGTGAACGACGCGATCAGCTCGGGCAGCTCCTCGGTGACGTAGGTGTCCATTCGATAGTGCTCGGACCATGGGGGCTCGGTGGCGGTAAGGTAGAAGCCCGCGCCCTGGCCCAGATCCCAGGCCTCGTCGTCGGCCACGCCCGCGCCCCTGGGGGAGGTGTCGGGGGTCACCAGGATCAGGCCGTGCTCGGCGCACCAGCGCTGCGCGCCCGACTTGGTGATCGCGTTCTGCTCGGTGCAGGTCAGCCCCGAGAGGAAGTACAGCACGGGACAGTCGTCCTGCTCAGCGGCGGGCGGCAGGTACACGCCGAGCCGCATGCTGCAGCCCAGCACCCTGGAGTCGTGCTGCAGGACGCGCTGCCAGCCTCCGTGGCAGCGGTGGGAGGCCACGATCTCCATCAGAAGGTCACCACCGAGCGGATCGACCTGCCCTCGTGCATCAGGTGGAACGCCTCGTTGATGCGCTCGAGCGGCATGGTGTGGGTGATGAAGGGATCGATCTGGATCTCCCCGGCCAGGGCGCGCTCGACGATGCCGGGCAGCTCGCTGCGGCCCTTGACCCCGCCAAAGGCGGTGCCCCGCCACACCCGACCGGTGACCAGCTGGAAGGGACGGGTGGAGATCTCCTCCCCGGCGCCCGCGACCCCGATGATCACGCTCTCGCCCCAGCCCTTGTGGCAGCACTCCAGGGCCGCCCGCATCAGCGAGACGTCGCCGACGCACTCGAAGCTGTAGTCCACGCCGCCGGAGGTCAGCTCGACCACCACATCCTGGATCGGCGTGTCGGGGGTGTCGGTGGGGTTGATCGTGTCGGTGGCGCCCAGCTGGCGTGCCAGCTCGAACTTCGAGGGGTTGATGTCGATCACCAGGATCCGCGAGGCCCCCGCCATCACCGCGCCCTGGACCACGGACAGGCCGATCCCCCCGAGGCCGAACACCGCCACCGTGGCGCCGGGCTCGACCTCGGCGGTGTTGAGCACCGCGCCGATCCCGGTGGTGATCCCACAGCCGAGCAGGCACACCTTCTCCAGCGGGGCCTCGCGCGGGATCTTCGCCAGCGCGATCTCGGGCACCACGGTGTGCTCGGCGAAGGTGGAGGTACCCATGTAGTGGAAGATCGGCTTGCCCCCCTTCGAGAACCGCGACGAGCCGTCGGGCATCAGCCCCCTGCCCTGGGTGAGCCGGATGGACTGGCACAGGTTGGTCTTGCCCGAGGTGCAGAACGCACAGGTACCACACTCGGGGATGTACAGCGGGATGACGTGATCGCCCGGCGCCACGGTGGTGACCCCCGGGCCCACCGCCTCGACCACACCCCCTCCCTCGTGGCCGAGGATCGCCGGAAACAACCCCTCGGGATCGATCCCCGAGAGGGTGTAGGCGTCGGTGTGGCAGACGCCGGTGGCCACGATCCGGACCAGCACCTCCCCCGCCCGTGGCCCCTCGATCTCGATCTCGGTGACCTCGAGATCCCGTCCAGCTTCCCAGGCGACCGCAGCCCGTGTCTTCATCGCACCTCCCAGCGTTGGATGGCTACCTTATCGTGCGCACAACCAACCCCCCGCGGCGCGCTGTATCTTCTCAGGATGCCCGAAGACGCCACCCTCGAGCGACGATCCGACTCCCTGATCCCCGAGCGCACCGGCCCGGAGCATCGCACCGCCCTGGTGGTGGCCTGGTCCCGTCGCGACGGAGCCCGGCTGGGGGAGCTGGCCTGGGTCACACCCGGCGAGACCTGGATCCTCGGTCGCCCCGGGGGACGGGTGGGCCCCCGGCTGCAGCTGGTGCGGCAGCGTCCCTCGGGGGAGGAGCCCGGGGGCCCCATCGCCAGCCCCTACGTGTCCCGGGAGCAGCTGCGGGTGCGCATCGCAAACACCGGCGTGCTGCAGGTCCACAACGTGGGACGAGTCGCGCTGCGGATCAACGGGGTGGCCTGCGAGGCTGCCCCCGCCTACCCCGGCGACGTGATCGAGCTGGACGGAGAGCTGATCTTGCTGGTCCAGCACCGCCCGATCGTCCTGCCCAGGGCGGACGTGGTGGTGCCCTTTGGCGATCCTGATCCAAGCGGCCTCGTCGGCGAGGGTCCGGCGATGTGGGCGCTGCGACGCAGGGTGCTGTTCATCGCACAGCAGCAGGGCCACGTGCTGATCACAGGCCCGTCCGGCGCCGGCAAGGAGCTGGTGGCCAGGGCCCTGCACGACGCCTCCCCCCGGAGGACGGGCCCCCTGATCACCTGCAACGTGGCGGCGATCCCGGACGGTGTGGCCGAGGCAGAGTGGTTCGGCAACCGCCGCGACTACCCCAACCCTGGGATGCCCGCCCGCCTGGGCCTCGCCGGGGAAGCCAACGGAGGCACGCTGCTGCTCGACGAGATCGGAGAGCTCCCCCACAGCCAGCAGGCCCACCTGCTGCGGCTGCTGGACACAGGCGAGGTCCAGCGCCTGGGGGACCCCCGCCCCAGCCGGGTGGATCTCCGGATCATCGGCGCCACCAACCGGGATCCCTCCACCCTGAAGGAGGATCTCAGGGCCCGCTTCCCCCACCGGCTGAGGCTGCCGGGCCTCGGAGCCCGCACCGAGGACATCCCGCTGCTGATCCGCCACCTGCTCACCGATCTAGAGGGGGGCCGGTGGGTGCGCGACGGCGTGCCCCGGATCACCCCCCGGCTGGCCACCGATCTGCTCCGACACCGCTGGTCCACCCACGTGCGGGAGCTGACCGCCACGCTGTGGGCCGCCGCCGCCGAGGCCAGCAGGGACTGGCTCGATCGCCACCCCGGGCTGTCGCTGGACACGCCGCCCCCCGGCGAGCTGCGGCCCCAGGTCGAGCCCGACGAGATCAGCCCTGAGGCCATCCTCGCGGCCCTGGCTGAGACCGACGGGGTCAAGACCCGGGCGGCCAAGCAGCTGGGGCTCAACAGCCGCCACCAGCTGCGGAGGCTGATGAAGAAGCACGGCATGATCTAGCAGACCAGCCCCTCATCCACTGGATCGTGCGTCGGGGGCGAGCCAGTCGTCGAGGCACTGGGCGAGCTGCTGGCCGTCTGCGGGGCGCTCGGCCCGGTCCCGGGACATCGAGGCCTCACACAGCTCCACCAGCGCCTCGGGGGGCCCGGGGGCCCTGGACCCACCCAGCCCCCGCAGCCCCTGCAGCCCCCGCAGCGGAGGGGGCGGCCCCTCCAGCACCTGCGCCAGCACAGGGCGCCCCGCGATCGGGATGTAGGGAGGACGCCCCGAGAGCACCTCGTACAGCACCGCCCCCAGCGCATACACGTCGGTGCGCGCGTCGACACGATCGTTGAGGCCGTAGGCCTGCTCCGGGGCCATGTATGCGGGGGTGCCGATCACGTCACCGAGGCGTGTTGCGTCTGCGTCCTTGGCCTGGCGATCGATCTGGACCGGATCCTCGGGCACGCCGATCACCTTGGCGATCCCCCAGTCGATGATCTGGACCTCGCCAAACTCGCCCACCATCACGTTGGAGGGCTTGAGATCCCGGTGCACCACCCCCCGGGCGTGGGCGTGACCCACCGCCTCACAGGCCGACCGGAACACGCTGATGACCCGGTGCAGCGACCAGCCATCGGCGGTGGTGCCCCAAGAGCCATCGGAGGCCTCGTGCAGCGCCCGGAGCACCGAGCCCAGGGTGCGCCCCCGGATCTCGCGCATCGTGTAGTACAACCGCCCATCGGGCAGACGACCCAGCTCGTGCACCGGCACGATCGCAGGATGGCGCAGCTGGGAGGTGAGCTGCGCCTCGGCCACGAACCGATCCAACACCCCCGAGCCCTCCGCGCGCTCGGGCCGCACAGTCTTCATCGCCATGCTGCGCCGCAGGCTGCGATCCCACACCCGGAACACCTCCCCCATCGCCCCCTGGCCCAGAGAGGTCTGGATCTCGAACCGCTCGCCCCCGATCGCGACCCCAGGGGCGGAGGTATCCGTGCCGCTGTGGGCGAGGTGGGTGGCGTGGAACACGGTCTCCCGATCGCTTGGATCTCCAGTGACGGCCAACAGATCGGCGACCCACGCCCGCACGTCGCGCACCGCCTCCTCAGACCACCCGTGGGTCTGAGCGAGCCGGCGGAGCTGGACCTCGAGATCCTCGTCGAGCATACAGATCCGTATCTCGCCCGGCTGCAGCCCACGCCCGCTGCAGCCCACGCCCGCCGCAGCCCACGCCCGCCGCAGCCCACGCCCGCTGCAGCCCACGCCCGCCGCAGCCCACGCCCGCCGCAGCCCACGCCCGCCGCAGCCCACGCCCGCCGC
>DRPG01000171.1 GCA_011376105.1 Deltaproteobacteria bacterium | reverse complement strand
TCGTGGTGGGTCGCCAGGAGGTCACGCTGCACGAGCAGCGCCTGGTCGGGCCCGTGGGGTGGACTCAGCAGGGGCGCTCCTTCGACGGTGCGTTCGCCTCGGTGAGCCGCGGGAACCTGTCGGCGGACGTGGGGGGCGCCGTGCTGACCAGCGTCAACGCAGATCCCACCGGGTACGATAGCTTCTTTGGGATGATCCGAGCTGGGGTGTCGGGCGAGGGCTCGACCCTGGATCTAGTGTATCTCCCGCTGTCCGACGCGTCCCGGGATCGGCTCACCCACACCGCGGGGGTGTACACCAAGGGGAGCAGCGGTCCGCTGCAGGGCCGCGCTGAGGTGTACCTCCAGGCGGGGACCCGCGACGGCCAGTCCGAGATGGCCTGGCTCGCGGGGCTCTCGGGGACCCTGGCCCCCGAGGTCTCTGGAGATCCCAAGGTGACCCTGTGGTACGACTACCTGTCCGGCGATGGGGACCCCGGGGACGGTCGGGCCACGGCCTTCGACACCCTGTTCGCCACCAACCACAAGTTCTACGGCCTGATCGACGTGATGGCGTTCTCCGTCGGGGGCGTGGGGGACGGGCAGGGGCTGCAGGACGCGGCCCTGAAGCTGAGCGTGGCGCCGGACGCGGCGATCCGCACCCACCTCGACGCCCACCTGTTCCTCCCCAGCGTCGGCGAGAACGCGATGCTCGGCCAGGAGGTGGATCTGTGGGGCCGCTGGAAGGTGACCGAGGGGCTGGGCCTCTCCGGGGGAGGGGCGGCGCTGCTGCGCTCCGACGCCCAGGCCGATCTGTGGTCCTTCCTCCAGCTCGACGCCAACCTGTGATCCTGCGCGCGACCCTGCCGCCCGTCGTCTCGTTCGTCGCCCCCTCCGGCACCGGCAAGACCACGCTGATCGAGGGGCTGATCCGGGTCTTCGTGACGCGGGGGCTGCGGGTGGGGGTGGTGAAGCACGACGCCCACCGGGTGGAGCTCGACAAGCCCGGCAAGGACTCGTGGCGGTTCCGTCGGGCGGGGGCGTTCCGCGTGGCCCTGGTGGGGGACGAGCAGCTCGCAGTGTTCAGCGGCCTCGACGGGCCGGTGCCGGTGCTGGGGGTCGTGGCTCGAGCCTTCCCGGGGGCCGATCTGGTCCTGACTGAGGGCTTCCGTCGCTCCTCCCTGCCGATGATCCGGGTCCACCGGAGCGCGGTCGACGATCCAAGCTGGGAGCCCCCGGCCGCCCCCATCGCGTGGATCAGCGACGCCCCAAGGGTGGCGCGTGGGGTGCCGGTGCTGCCCCTGGACGCACCCGAGGCCGCCGCGGACTTCATCACCGAACGACTCCTCGCCCCGGTGGAGGCCTCGCCGAGGACCACCCTGGCGTTCTCGCTCGGGTCCGCCGCCGATCCCTCGGCCGTCCGGGCCGCCGCGGCCCGCCTGGGGGGGCTGGTGACCGAGACCCTGGTGGTGCGATCTCCGGGCGCTCCCGCGGTCGACGGCCTGCGGACGGTCCACGACGTGCGGCCCGGGGCGGGGCCCCTCGGGACCGTGATCACCGCGCTGGTGGCGGCCCGGACCGAGCGGGTGCTGCTGCTGGACGGGCTCCACCACACAGCCCCCGAGGCGCTGGTGCGGTCGATGTGTGCCGCCGCCCCCCTGGCGGACGTCGTCGTCCCAGAGCGCTGGGGATCCCCAGGGATCGGGCCTGCCCGCTATGGCCATCGCTGCCTCCCCGCGATCCATGCTGCGTTGATCTCGGGGGAGGAACGTGTGGACGGCTGGTGGGGCCAGGTCCGGGTCGCCCGGGTGCCCGGGGTCCGCTGACGGGCCTGGGACCTACATGGGCGAAGCTCGGGCTCGAGACCAGCGCGGAGCGGACCCGGGCGGTGGGGGAGACGGCGATCCCGCCCTCAAGGACGCGGCGGATCGCGCTGAGGACGCCGCCTGCGTCTGCACCCTCCACCGGGTGGCCCCGGGCTCCAGCACGCAGGGCGCGCTCTGCGAACACCAGCTCGTCGCGGATCGACAGCACCAGCACCGGAGGGGCCTCGGGTCTAGGGCGGCGAGGGACCCCCCGGCCGCTGTGATCCCCCATCGCCCGGGTGTGCTCTCCTACGACATCCTGGCCGGGCCCGGGGGGAGTGAGGAGCTCGTGGGGGGAGCCCCGATCGGGGATCGTGGTGGTGCCCCAGGGGCTGGCGGGCAGGCTGCGGCCGGAAGAGATCCCGTGCCCCGCCTGTGGTGCGCTCCCCACCGGTCGATCCCCGCCGTCGGGGGGCTGGGGCGAGGATCATCGCTGGGCGTAGGCCTCCATCACCTCCCGGATCTGGCGTCGCTCGTCGTCCCAGCTGCAGTGGGCCAGGATCGCATCGACGCTCGATGGATCCTCCACCCAGGGGGCCAGGATCCGGACCGCCTGGACCCGCTGGCTCGGGTGGTGGAGCACGTCGAGGAGCTGGCCCACCTGGGCCGAGGTGAGGGGGATCTCGAGCCGCTGCAGCAGCTCCAGCTTTGCATGGACGTAGGTGGCCTCCTGCAGCGTCAGCAGCAGCTGCTGGAGCGCAACTGGATCGAGGCGACGCCCCGGAGGAGGCAGCCGGGGATCGGATCCCCGGGGCGTGCGACCTGCTGAGGCGGGCCCCCGGTCCTGCTCCAGCAGCGCATCGAGCATCCCCAGCTCGTCGGGGGAGGGCAGGGGCAGCTGCTGGGCACGCTCGAGCAGCCTGTTCAGCTCCGAGGTGTCGATGAAGGCCATAAGTTCGTCCATGGGCTCGGACCAGCCTTCATTGAGCCAGTCCTCGTCGGCCTGAGGCCCGGAGGCGACGGGCTGCGTCTGTGTGGGCTGCGTCTGTGTGGGCTGTGTCTGTGTGGGCTGTGTCTGTGTGGGCTGCGTCTGTGTGGGCTGTGTCTGTGTGGGCTGTAGAGCGCTCACCTGGGGTAGGGGGGCAGGAGCAGGCCGGGGGGCGGTGAGCCGCGGTGGGCGCTCAGTGGCCTCGGACACCACCCAGCCCCGATCGCCCAACAACACCGGGTGCTGATCAGTGATCCCCAGGGTCCTCAGTCCGTCCTGGACGAACCGGTGGGCCTCTTCCAGGCTGATCCTGCCGTCTGGAGGATCGCCGAGCTGTCCGTCGGCCCAGCCCCGCAGCGCCCCCAGGGCCAGGTAGGTGAACGCGCCGTGGCGTGCCTCGTCCAGGGAGCCCGCCCACTCGTCGGGCCCCGCAGCGCTCCACTCCGCTACCCGATCCGGGGCGTCGGAGATCCATCCGGGCACCGCAAAGCGATCACCGGGCTGTAGGCTCGCTCCGCTCCGATCCCGGCCGCTGTAGCAGGTGTCGAGGATCAGCAACGCCTCGGCGCCCGTGGCGGTGGCC
>DRPG01000170.1 GCA_011376105.1 Deltaproteobacteria bacterium | reverse complement strand
GACCCGCCCAGCGGACCAAGCCGAGCGCTCACCGCCGCTCTTGAGGCGCTGGGTCAGCGCCCGGGTCGCGTTCATCCCGATCAACCAATCACCCACCGACCGCAGCCAGGCCGCGTCGGCGAGGTTGTCCATCTGAGCGCCGTCGCGCAGCTGATCGAACGCTTCTCGGATCGCGGCGGGGGTCATGGACTGCAACCACAGGCGCTGCTGAGGCTTGCGCTCTAGCCCGCAGTGCTCGACGATCCGCCGGTAGATCAGCTCCCCCTCGCGCCCGGCATCACAGGCGTTGATCAGCCCATCGACATCTTTGCGCTTGCCCAGCTTCTTGATCTGAGCGAGGCGTTTTTTCTGCCCCTCCTTGGGCTTGATCTCGAAGCGCTCGGGGAGGATCGGCAGGAGCTTGATCGACCAGGATCGCCACTTGCTGTCGTATTCCTTGGGGTCCGCGAGCTCCAGGAGGTGCCCCACCGCCCAGGTGATCACGAAGACCTCGTTCTCCAGGAACTCCTCTCCCTCGGTGAACCCCCCCAACGCTGCCGCGATGTCGCGTGCGACACTCGGTTTCTCTGTGATCACCAACCGCTTGCCCAAAGGGCCTCCCAGGTGTCCCGTACCGCCAGGTGGATCCTCTGTGACGCGGGATCCCCTGGTGTGATCGTGTCCGGCCGTCGGGCACGCTCCGCCCGATAGCCCAGGAGGGCCCCCCACCGCACACCGACTTGATCGCTGTGGGCGACTCTCCGTTCCGTGTTCTAGGACCCGCGGCCCCCGCATGCAACCCCGGGCTATGATGGCTCATCTTGAGCGCCTACAACATCGCATTCCAATACGCCACGCCCCACGGCGTGCTCACCACGGTCCACATCCCCGACTCCCCCGATCCTGTCCCTGAGCGGGTCTTGGCCACGCTCCCGTCGGAGGAGGCGGAGTTCGCCCGCACGCTGCGCGCCTACCGGCAGGTCAGCTTCGTCGGGGGCCGGATCGCCCTGCGCCACGCCGCCGCTCAGCTCGGCGTCGATCCCCCACCGATCCTGCCCGACGATCGCGGCGCGCCGGTCTTGCCCGCGGCGATCTCTGGCAGCATCTCCCACAAGCGCACGATGGCGGTGGGGATGGTGGGCCAGGCCCGCAACGGCACCCTCGGGGTGGATCTCGAGGACTATGCTCCGGCGCGTCTGTCGATCGCAGCGAGCGTGCTCACCCCCGAGGAGATCGCGGTGGTCGAGGCGCTCCCCGAGGCCCGACGCTGGATCGCCCTGCTGACCCGATTCTCTATCAAGGAATCGGTCTACAAGGCGATCGATCCCTATGTGCATCGCTACGTTGGCTTCCAGGAGGCACACGTGGAGCCTGATCTGGAGGGCGGCGCCGAGGTCACCCTCCGGCTGGAGAGGCAGGAGAAGCAGGAGGGGCCGTTTCGGGTCGATGCTCGCTACCGCTGGCTGCATGGCCAGCTGCTGACCTCGGTCCGGATCCGCCCCGCCTGAGGGGCCCGTGCTTGTGCTCGGAGCCCTCCATCAGTACCATCCACCGCGCACCTCCCCCCTGTCCTGGAGCAGGTCACGATGTCAGAGCTGGACGGTCGGTCCACCAAGCAGCTGTTCAACGACTGGCGTCAGGGAGACGGTCAGGCGGGCCAGGCGATGGCTCAGCGCTTCGCCGACTGGTACTACGCGATCACCACCAGCCGCCTGGGTGAGACCCGGGGCCGCGAGCCCTGCGACATCGCCTGCCAGCGCTTCGGGGAGGGCATCGTCAACGTCACCGAGTCGCGGGCCCTGGTCGGCTGGGCCCACGAGATCGTGCTCGCAGAGCTGGAGAACGCAGGCAGCCGGGCCACCGATGGAGACGAGCCCAACGCCTACACCGACGACAAGTACCCGAAGGATCTCCTGGTCCGTGCCCGCATGGCGCTGCCCAGCGAGGTGAACCTCCTGGAGGCGACCTACGGAGGTCGGGTGAGCCGCCAGGAGCTCGACGAGATGGCGGCTCCGCTGGGGGGCAACCCCCTGGGGGTGCTCAAGGCCCGCTACCGGATCAAGCAGTGGCTGCGCGACAACGAGGGCGTGCCCTTCGAGGTCGCACCGGAGAACCCGATCCTCGATCGGGCCCCCCTGCCCCTGTACGAGTCGGGCCACATGGCCACCGATCAGGAGGAGACCAACTTCGAGCAGTGGATGATCTCCGACATCGATCTGTGCAAGGACATCGCCGAGTTCGCCCACTTCTCCATCGCCCTGCGCGGTGGCCTGCCGGCCCACAGCGCTCGCCCCCAGGGAGAGCCCACCGATCCAGCTCCCCAGGACACGATCACTCCCACGAAGAACCCCGGCTGCCTCGCCCGCCTCTTCGGCGGCTGACCCACGCAGGGCGCCTCGAGATCCTCGGGCGGCGCCCGCTGTCGGAGCGCCAGGTTACGGGCACACATGGACGACGAGCTGCCTGGCGGCGTGTGGCGCATCGCCCCCGACATCCGCGAGGGCCTGCGCCTCGAGCGGATCCGCGGCGCCCTCGAGGAGGGCGCGTGGGAGGTCGCGGTGCTCGAAGCGGAGGAGCTGCTCGACGAGGAGCCACGACACCCCGAGGCCCTGTTCCTCCTCGGTGAGGCGCTGCTCGAGCTCGCGGACTTCGAGCTGGCGAGGCTGTGCTACGAGCAGCGGGTCCGCCTCGACGGAGGCGATCTCCCCTCCCTGCTCGGCCTCGCCATCGCCGCGTTCCAGGGCTGCGATCTGCTCATCGCCACCGAGACGGCCCGGGAGGTGGTACGGAGGCAGCCCGACAACGCAGAAGCCCACTACTACCTCGGCCTGGCCCTGGAGCGCCTGCCGGGCCGTACCGGCGAGGCCCTGACTGAGCTGACCGCGGCGGCGAGGCTGGAGCCCGATCGCTTCCCCCTGCCAATGCAGCTCGCGGACGGTGACTGGCAGCAGCTCGTGGGTGCAGCCGTGGTGCGGCTGCACCCCCGGCTCCAGGTGTTCTTCGCCCAGATCCAGTTCCACCTCGAGGATCTCCCCACGGTGGACGAGCTCCAGGATCATGATCCACCCCTGCCCCCCACCATCGGCGCGATGTACGTGGGTCGCCCCCCCGACGCCTCCGATCCCTGGCAGCAGCGTCCCCAGGCGATCCGCCTGTTCGCCCGGAACCTGGGCCGGGCGCCGACCACCGAGGAGCTCGTCGCTCAGCTCAGCCACGCCCTGCAGGAGGAAGCCCTGGACTGGCTGGGGCTGTCCCTGGAGGAGCTCTGAGCTCCGCCGTGCTCTGTTGAGGCTCACCCTCCTGGGCTCGGGCACCAGCGTCCCCGATCCCCACCGGGGCTCGTGTGGGCTGCTGGTGCAGGTGGGCAACAGCGCCTGGCTGATCGACGGAGGCAGCGGCACGCTGCAGCGCTGCAGCGCTGCAGGCATCGATCCCCGAACCCTCGCCGGCGGGATCTACTCCCACCACCACCCCGATCACTGCGCAGATCTGGTGCCGCTGCTGTTTAGCATGCGGGTGGGTCCGCCCCCCCGCCGGCGCGACTACCCCATCTGGGCGGGCCAGGGCTTCGCCGACTTCTTCGAGCGCCTGACCGCGGCCTGGGGCAAGTGGATCACGCCGGGCAGGGGGCAGATCGTGATCCATGAGCTACCCCTCGACGGCGGAGCGACCCGGGATCTAGACAACCTCGTGCTCCACACTCAGCCCGCGAACCACGGCGCCAGCGCGCTCCACCTCCGGCTCGAGGCCGACGGTGCGGCCATCGTGTTCTCCGGAGACACCGGCCCCAGCGAGGCCCTGGCACGGCTCGCCCACAACGTCGATCTGCTCGTCTGTGAGTGTGCAGCGCCAGACAGCGACCCCATCCCGGGCCACCTCACCCCCTCGGACGTCGCCGCCATCGCAGACGCGGCCCGACCCCGGGAGCTGTGGCTGACCCACCTCTACCCCGGGGTCGACGCCTCGGCGGCGATCGCCACCGTGGCCCGCACCGGGGTCGCCGTGCGTCGGGCCGCCGATCTCGACGCCTGGGGCTCGGGGCCTTGAGCGCCGGCTGCGGGCCCCGGGGGCACGCCCCGCCTACTCCCACTCGATGGTGGCGGGGGGCTTGGACGAGACGTCGTAGGCCACCCGGTTGATCCCCTCAACCTCGTTGATGATCCGGCTGGACATTCGCCCCAACAGCTCGTAGGGCAGCTGCACCCAGTCGGCGGTCATGCCATCATGGCTGCGGACCGCGCGGATCACCGCCGCCTCTTCGTAGGTGCGCTCGTCCCCCATGACGCCGACGCTGCGGACCGGCAGCAGCACCACAAAGGACTGCCAGATCGAGCGCTCGAGGCCCGCTGCGGCGATCTCCTCGCGCACGATCGCGTCGGCTCGACGCAGGGCCGCCAGCCGGGGCCGGGACAGCGCCCCGAGGCACCGCACCGCCAGGCCCGGGCCCGGGAAGGGCTGGCGCCAGATCCGGGCCTCGGACAGGCCCAGCACCTCCCCCACCGCCCGGGCCTCGTCCTTGAACAGCTCCCGCAGGGGCTCGATCAGCGACAGGCTCATCCGCTCGGGCAGCCCCCCCACGTTGTGGTGGCTCTTGATCATCGCCGAGGGACCCCGCACGCTGACCGACTCGATCACGTCTGGATACAGCGTGCCCTGGGCGAGAAACCGTGCGTCGGGCAGGGTGGCGGCCTCAGCCTCGAACACCCGCACGAACAGCTCCCCGATCTGCTTCCTCTTGGTCTCGGGATCGGTGACGCCCTGCAGCGCATCCAGGAACCGCTCGGAGGCATCGACGATCCGCAGCTGGTACTCGGAGAACTCCCGCCGGACGGCCTCGGCCTCGCCCTCCCGCAGCAGCCCGTTGTCGACAAAGATGCACACGAGCTGATCACCCAGCGCCCGGTGTAGCAGGGCCGCGGTGACCGAGGAGTCGACCCCACCGGACAGCCCGCACAGGACCGTGGCCTCCCCCACCAGGGCCTGGATCCGCTCGACCTGCTCCTCGACGAACGACCCCGGGGTCCAGTCCCCCACCGCCCCGCACACGTCGATCACGAAGCGCCGGATCAGCTCGCTGCCGTGCTCGGAGTGGGTGACCTCGGGGTGGAACTGCAGCCCGAAGCTCCGACCATCTTCACCGCTGATCGCCGCGATCACCTCCCCCGATCGCGCTGAGATCCGGAAGCCCGGTGGAGGCCGCTCGACGTGATCGCCGTGGCTCATCCACACCGCGTCTCCACCCTCGAAGTCGACCAGCAGCGGCCCGGGCTCGTCGGAGAGCTCGAGGTGGGCCAGGCCATACTCCCGGGTCCGCCCCCGGTGCACCGTGCCCCCGAGCTCCAGCGCCAGCAGCTGCATGCCATAGCAGATCCCGAGGGTGGGGACCGACGTGTGCAGCCAGCGCGCATCGAACGCAGGGGCGTCGGTGCCCAGCACGCTCGCCGGGCCCCCCGACAGGACCAGCCCGACGACATCCTCAGGCAGCGCATCGGGGGCGATGTCGGTGCAGGGACGGATCTCGCAGTACACCCCCAGCTCTCGGATCCGCCGTGCGATCAGCTGGGTGTATTGGCTGCCAAAGTCGAGGATCCACACGGTCTGGTGTTGCACTGGCGAGCCCGAGCTGTGGCGGGTCTCAAGCCCACCGGGATGGTGCTCTAACTCACCGCCCTGATCGGTCCAGGCCAGCGGAGAAGGCTCCCCCGGTCAGCGCGTCGATGTTGGCGGTGAGCTCCATCAGGCGCAGCTGCCGGCGCACCCGGGCCAGGGTGTCGGGCTCAGGCGCCAGCAGCTGCTCGACCTGCAGCCTGCGGCGCTCGAAGTACAGCCGGGTGACCTCGGACAAGACGCTGTCGCGCAGCTTGACGATGTCCTGGGCCTCGTTGATCACCCGGATGCGCTCGGAGCTCATGATGAGCTTGTCGAGATCCCAGACCAGCTTGACCTTGTACTCCTGGTACTGACCCTGATCGGCGTCGTTGATCACCGCGACCGGATCCTCGCCCGGGATCAGCTCGGCGCCGTCGAGGTTGAGGTACTCAAAGCCCTGATCCCAGTCGTCGCGGAGCTTCCACTCGAGGCTGACCTGCGGCAGGGTGGCGAAGGTGACCGACTGCGCCAGCCAGCGCTCGACCTGCCGGGGGCTGAGGTTGGCGTAGTCGTTGGCCCACTGGTGGACCTCGCGGATGGTGGGCTCGGCGGAGAAGTGCTCCAACACCGCCTCTGGGCTCTCGAAGGAGGCGGACCCAAGGGCAAGATCCGGCACCTGGATCGCCACCGCGGTGCGGGAGCGGATCGACTGGAGCTCTGGATCGGTCAGCCCCAGGACCCGGAGCTCCTCCACGCTCGACAGCCGTCCCCGGACGTTGCGTAGCGCGACGATCGCGGCGGCTTCGGGGTGATCGATCTGCTCGAGGGCGGCGAGCTGGGGCTCGGTGGCCTCGTTGAGCAGCAGGCGATCTGCGCCGTGGGCGACACGGCTCGAGAGCAACAAGAGCAGCGCTGTGCGGCTCCCCAGGGACAGGGTCACGGTTCCTCCGGGCGGTCTCAAGGTATCGGATCAGGATGGGTCGCGGCGCGGGCGCTCACGACCCCATGGGTCAAGGCATCGAGCTGAGCCTCCACCTCGTCTAGCTGCAGCTGGAGCTGGACCCGCTGCAGCAGCGTGCGCCGCCGAGGATCGGCGCGACCAGCAGCGAGGGCCTGTCGGGTCCGGTAGAGGCCGCTGATCTGTGCCGCGAGCTCATCGCGGTACCGGATCGCGCTCCGGGAGACACGCCCGAACAACACGGCGGGGGAGATCCCGTCGTCGACCACCAGATCATCCCCGATCGTGAAGACCTGGAGCGGATCGTCACCGGAGGAGGTGCTCGCCCGGCCCGGCCTCCAGGTGAGGCTCATCGCCGCGAGCCAGTAGCCCTGAACCCCCTGTGTGGTCCAGCTGTCGGTGTCCCAGGCGCTCCCGCGCTCGTCGCGGCGCTGGTAGCTTGCGGTGATCTGCGGCATCACAGCGGCGATCCACCGCGTCCCGGGGCGAGCTGTCAGCCCGGGGCGGGCGAGGCTGGCCTCTAGCAGCACCGACAGCGGGATCCAGGGGACGGGACCCACGAGCAACGCGTCCGGGCGATGCTCCCCCAGCTGGTGAAGCCCCTCAGAGGAGGCCAGCAGCACCACCGATCCCCGCGACACCACCCGTGGGACCTCGCCCCCGATCCCGCCGGCCAGGCCCCGCCCCCAGGGGACCCAGGTCACCCCGTCCGTCGAGCGGAACACACCCTGCAGCGACGCTGCGATCAAGCCTCCGTCGGGATGGAGCGCGATCGAGCGCACGCCGGCGAGCGCCGCGACCTGCACCTCAGGGGCTCCGGAGACGCCCTCGATCCGCCCCAGGCCCCGGGATCTCCCGATCACCACGGCGGGCCCCAGGGCGTCGGACCCCCGTCCCCCGATCCATCGTGCGGTGAGCACCTCCCCGGTCGCGAGCTGCTCGGGGGCTCTGCCGGGGACCACCCGCCACAGGCCCGCGTCGGAGGCGATGAACAGCCCCCGATCCTGCACCAGATCATGGATCGCGATCCCCTCCAGCTCCGGCACCAGTGGGACCAGGCCGAGGGCCCCCAGGGAGCCGAACACGCCCCCGGGGGAGCCGATCACCAAGGAGCCAGGTCCGTCGGCCCCGCCCAGCTCCGCCACCGAGGTGACCGGGGTGTCGAGCAGCGCCGACCACGCCCGGATCTCCCCGAGGCGCTCAGCGTCCTGGCGGAGCAGCCCGTCACGACGCGCCACCAGCAGATCCCCTCCGGAGGAGAAGCGCACCCGGGGGCGGGTCTCGATCTCGTCAGGATCGGCCTGCAAGAACCATGGATCCCCCTCCAGCTCCGACTGGAGCTGAGCGGCGGCGTCCCGGGCCGCGGCCTCCAGCTCTGCAAGCTCATCCTCGTAGGCCTCGAGGTCGCCTCCGGTCAGATCTGAGCCGTCGAGGAGCTCGGGCGCTCCGGTGAGCTCCCCGAGGCGCCCCTCGACATCGATCAGGCGATCCTCGTCGGAGGACAGCATGCCGGGGATCGGGGCGAGGATCTCGTGCCACGACAGCCCAGCGTCGCGGCTGTGCCAGACCCCCCCCGTGGCGGTGATCCCCACCCAGGTGCCTGGACGCTCGGGATGGATCGCGACGTCCACCAGATCCCGGATCCCGGGGGGGCCGACCGAGCGCCAGGCCTCCATGGGCCCCGGGGTGCTCTGACCGAGGGCCTCCTGGCCCAGCAGCGGCCCCAGGGGGCCTAGCAGCGGCCCCAGGGGGCCTAGCAGCGGCCCCAGGCTCAGCAACAGCCCCAGACCCGCCAGGCGCGGGCCCAGCCCCGGCAACGGCCCCGGAGCCGCCAGGCGCGGGCCCAGCCCCGGCAACAGCTCCAGCAAGCCCTGCGGGCCCAGCAGCCCTGGAGGAGCCTCAGCCAGCCCCCACAACACCCAGGGCGCTCCCCGGGCCTGCCCCCTTCTCAGCCCGATCAGCCCGATCAGCCCGATCACCCCGATCACCCCGATCACCCCGATCACCCCGCCTGGAGACCCGCAGATCTCCGCTTCCTTACCCGGTGCTTCGCGATGACGCCCACCTGCCGCTCGTCAGGTTAGGATCGCGGGATGGACGTGTTTGCTGCCGCTGCTGAGGCCCGGCGCACCGGTCGCCGCGCAGCGCTCGTGACCGTGATCGGGGTCGGAGGCTCCACCCCCCGCGCCAGCGGCGCACGGATGCTGGTCTACGAGGACGACAGCATCGTGGGCACGATCGGTGGGGGTGCGCTCGAGCACCGCGCCCGCCGGGCCGCGATCGGAGCGATCGAGGCGGGGCGCCCTGAGCGGCTGGCGGTCCACCTCACCCAGGATCTGGGCATGTGCTGCGGCGGACGCATGGAGGTCTACATCGATCCAATCCAGAGCCGGGTCCCGATGGTGGTGTTCGGCGCCGGCCACGTCGCACGGGCCACCGTCCCGCTGCTGCACGCGCTGGACTTCGACGTGACCATCGTGGACGAGCGAGATGAGCTGGCGCTCCCCGAGGCCTTTCCCCACGCCACCCTCCACACCCAGGATCCCCTCGCCTATGCGCGGGCCCTGGACGACGATCCTCACGCTCACTGGCTCGTCGTCACTCATGATCACCGGCTCGATCAGGATCTGGTCGAGATCCTGCTGCCCAAGACCTGTGCCTGGATCGGCATGATCGGCAGCCGGGCCAAGGTCGCCCGGTTCTTCGTCCGGTACCGGGCCGCCGGTGTGCCCGAGGCGTTGTTCCGCAAGCTGTCTGCGCCGGTGGGGCTCGATCTGGGGGCTGAGACCCCCGCTGAGATCGCCGTGGCGATCGCAGCGGAGCTGGTGCGGGTGCGTAGGCGTGCCGATCGTCCCCCGCTGCCGCTCTCAGCCTTGCCGCTCCCGGCCCGGGGCGGGGACGGCCAGGCGAGCCCTCCCCTGTGGGACAGGCCCCCCTCCTGAGGGCTCAGGAGCTGATCCCGAGCTTCTCCCGGATCAGCTCCAGCAGCGCGTCCAGCTTCAGGGGCTTCTCGACGAAGCCATCGAAGGACTCCTCTGCGATCCTCTGGTTGATCGAGGGATCGCGGAACGCGGTGCAGGCGATCACCGGCACGTGGCGGGTGTCGGGATCGCTGCGCAGGGTCCGGTGGACCTCGAAGCCATCCATGTCAGGCATCAGCAGATCCATCAGGATGAGATCGGGCTTGAAGCGCGCCACGGCGAAGCCGGCCTGGAACCCGGAGTCGGCGATCTCCACCTCGAAGTCCCCCTTGATGACGAGGTAGTCCCGCACCATCTCCGAGAAGTCGTTCTCGTCGTCGACCACCAGGATCCGCGCCCGATCCCCTGGTGCATTCAGCAGCTCGGGGGCCAGCGGGTAGTCGTGCTCCCGGGCGAACGCGATGATGTCGTTGTGCGCGATCCGGCGGTGCCCGCCCGGGGTGCGGTGGGCCCGAAGGCGCTTCGAGTTCACCCAGTTGACCACCGTCGGCAACGACACACCGAGGAACCCCGCGACCTGGTGGGTCGTGTAGTAGATGGGGCTCGAGCTGTCGTTCTTCCTTCGCGCCATGTCCGCGACGCCCCCCGCCCCTCACCCCACCCCTGTATTGGGCCAGGTGGTCGATGGACATGACCGAGGCGCATATCCTCTCCGTGGCCCGGATCGAGGGACGTTCCGGCCCTGGTTGGGGGAAGGAGCCACCGGGCCCATGGGCATCGCCACCGCCCGCGGCTCACCCCTCGTCGGGCAGCTCGTCGGGCAGCTCGTCGGGTGGCTCGTCGGGTGGCTCGTCGGGCAGCTCGTCGGGCAGCTCGTCGGGTGGCTCGTCGGGTGTGGTGTGCACCACGATCTCGTCGAGCAGGTCCTGGATCCGCTCAGCGGCCCGGAGGATCGCCTGCACCGAGTGTCGTTGTCGGGGGGTCAGAGGATCCGCCATCCCCTCCAGCAGCAGATCGGCCCGACCGACGATCACCGAGAGGGGCGAGCGTAGATCATGGCGCACTGCGATCCGGATCCGCTCGAGATCCATCTGTCCTCCGCTGACTCGGGCAGGCCCGTCGGGGCTCCGCGGCGATCCTCCTGCCCACGAGGAGCGACGGCTCCCGGGGCCAGGGCGCTTGCCCGGCTAGTCCAGGATCCGGAACCGGAAGAAGGTCTCACCGATGATGACCTCCTCTCCACCGAAGAGGCGCCGCTCGGTGATCAGCTCGCCGTTGACCAGCGTGCCGTTCGCCGACTTGTTGTCCTCGATGTAGAAGTTTGGGCCCCGGCGATACAGCTTGCAGTGGTATCGGCTCACCTTTGAGTCGTTCTTGACCTGCACCTCGTTGTCCCGGCCTCGCCCCAGCGACATCATCTCCCCGGTGAAGGGGTAGATCTGCTCCTCCGCGGTGCCCTCCTGGTACAGCAGGACCGCTCTGCGGGGCTTGTCCTTGTCATCGGCAAAGTCGGAGCCCGAGTCGCCGAGATCCAGCTCGTTGTCGGACTCGACCAGATCGAGATCATCGACCTCGAAGGCGTTGTCGTCGACCAGCGCGTCCTCGAACCCGAGATCGTCGCCGGCGACGTCGAAGGTCTCGATTGGATCAGCGCCGGGATCGGCCTCGAGCACGATGTCGGGCTCTGGCATGGGCTGGGCCTCGTAGTCGAGATCCGCGTCCAGCTCGGGTTGATGACTGTAGTCGTCGTACCCCGCTGGATCGTCTGCGTGGTGTGCGCCGTTGGGCTGCGAGGCACCGTTGGCGAGCACGCCCGCGCTGGTGCCCAGCTCGTGCCAGCGCGACAGGGCCTCCTCGAACAGGACCCGCTCTCCATCGAGCTCGGCGACCTTGGTCTCAGTGGAGTCGACCACACCCTTGAACTCGGACGCCTCAGCGTTGAAGTCCTTCTCGGATAGATCGCCGATCGCGAGCCTCAGCTCGAGCTCCTCGAGGCGAAACTGCGACTCCTTCGAGGAGTCGAGGGCCTCAGCGCGTTGAGCGCGCAGATCCTCGATGATCGCCTCGATGTCGGCCATCAGGGGGACGAGCTCGCTGACGACCTCCATCGACTTTGACTCGTTGTCGGCGACGACCTTCTCCACGACAGCGGCGGCAAACTTTCCAGATTGCTCCTGAGCCTTGGAGATGAAGCTCTGGTACCTGTCGAACTGATCGACACGCTCAGTGAAGCTTGCCAAGAGCTCGGCTTTGTCCATCGATTCCATCCTGACGGTGGGCGGGCCTAGTATCCAAAGGAGCAGTCCAGGACACCTAGCTACCGGGATTGGGCTCCCAGGTCAAGGTGACGGCTGCTCGATCAGCCGCGTCACAACGTGGTCACAGGCCATGCCCAGGGTGAGTTGTAGTCCACGGGTCGACACCGCTGCAGGATCCTGTGTTCACAGGGTCCTCTACCGGCAACCACCCGCTCACAGCAAGAGATCATCTTCCAGGTAGTTATCAAACCGGGTGAACTGACCCTGGAAGGCCAGCTTCACCGTGCCCGTAGGGCCGTTGCGTTGCTTCGCGATGATGACCTCCGCCAGCCCCCGATCCAGGGACTCTGGGTTGTAGTAGTCGTCGCGGTAGATGAACATGATGACATCCGCATCCTGCTCGATGGCACCACTCTCCCGAAGATCAGAGACCAGCGGGCGCTTGTCCTGGCGGCTCTCCACCCCACGGTTGAGCTGAGACAGCGCAAGCACGGAACACTCGAGATCCTTGGCGAGGGCCTTCAGCCCCCGGCTGATGCTCGAGATCTGCTGCTCCCGGGGGCTCCTTGGATCGTCGCCTTTCATCAGCTGGAGGTAGTCGATCACGATCAGGGACAGGTTGTCGTGCTCGGCCTTCAGCCGTCTCGCCCGGGTCCGGACGTCTCCGATCGACAGCCCCGGGGTGTCGTCGATGTGGATATTGGCCTTGCGCAGGTGCTCGGACGCGTGCAGGAAGCGCTCCCAGTCCTCGGTGTCGAGGCCCCCGGTGCGGACCCTGCCCGCGTCCACCAGGCCGTGACAGCACAGCATCCGGGTCACCAGCTGGCCCCGGCTCATCTCCAGGGAGAACAGCCCGACCGGGACCTCCTCGATCAGGGCGACGTTCTGGGCGATGTTCAGCGCCAGGGCGGTGTTGTGGACGCAGACGTCGTCCGCCACGAAGTTGTGGACCTCGTCCACGGTCAGATCGTAGACCTGCCCGGGGCCGATCGCCTCGATCGCGACGATCTCGTCCCAGCAGACGTCGCCCCCCGCCAGCTCCTGCAGGCCCCGATCCCCGAGGTGAGCAGCGATCCGAGCCAGCCCGGCCCGGGACAGAGCCCCCCTCGCCACTGGATCGGGTCCCAGGATCTCGAAGATCTCCGCCCAGGGGCGGGCGCCACGGGCTGCATCGATCCGGGCCCAGATCTCGCCGGGGAACGTGTCGCTGTCGTCTTCCGGCCCCTGCTCAGCGGCCCGGCGGGCGCGCTCGACGGCACAGGCACGGCCCTGGATGCCGATCTCCTCGGCGAAGGCACAGACGCTGTCGGGGTGGGTGATCCCGATCCGCCAGGTGGGGGGGCCCCCCGACCCCTCCCCCTCCAGCGCCTCGACACGGGAGAGGATCCCGAAGCGCAGCAGCAGGTGCTGGACTTGGCGGGCCCGGGCTTCGCTGGAGGAGGTCAGCACGATCCGGGGCCGACCCGGAGCCGACACGGAGGCAGCGCCATCGATCGCGAACAGCCGGCTCAAGAAGGCCGCGATCTCTGGGCGGGGCGCGGTGTGGATCGCCTCGGGGACCCGGCGCTGTGGCCCGGCCACCGCCAGCCCGTGGCCTCCGAGCCAGCGCAACAGGGCCTCGTCAGCCCCACCCCGGAGCTCAGCGGGCGAGGGTGCGTGTGCACAGGAGGAGGATCGTGGTGCTCTCAGCTCCTGAACCAGCGCGGTCAGCTCCCGGGAGAGCTCCGGGCCGGCGTTGCCTGACTCCCCGGGGGCGCCATCGGCCACGAGGTAGCCCAGCAGCCGCGCCCGCTGTAGCCCGACGCCTTGATCCCCGAAGACAGGGATCCGACGAGGCACGGCGATCCTCAGCCCCACCTTCAGCTCGGCCAGGGGCCGCCAGCCCCGGAAGGTGAGGAAGGGGTGGGTCGCGGTGGTGCGCACCCGACGCCCGAGGCGGGTGCGGACCTCGAACCGGGGCTTGATGCCGTCGTCGATGAAGTCGCTGGCGCGACCGGGCCGCAGCCGCAGATCGTCGTCGAGGCGGATCAGATCGGCCCGGCGCCGGGCCACGACCTCCTCCAGGGGCACCACCCGGCCATCGGAGAGCAGGATCCCCGAGCCCGCCGCCAGGCACTTGCCCATCGCGGGCCGGGCGGCGAGGATCAGCAGATCGGTGGGCTGTAGCCCCGCGAGCTTCTTGTCGAGATCCACGAAGCCGGTGGTGGCTCCGGTGGTGGTGCCGCCGCGCTCGGAGAGCTTCTCGATCCGGAGCAGCTCCTCGTCGACGATCAGGCTGATCTGACGCCAGGAGCGTCGGCTCCCGCCCCGGCCCAGCCCGGTGAAGTCCTTGGCGGCCTGCTCGACCAGCTGACTGACGTCTTCGGGCTGGAGGTAGGCCTGCTCGGCGAGCTCCCGCGCAGCGCGGATCAGCTCCCGCAGCGTGGACTTGTCCTTGATGACCTCGGCGTAGTGGGGCAGGTTCGCGGTGCTGGGGACGTGCTCGGGCAGCTCCACCACATAGGCGACCCCACCAAAGCGCTGGGCCTGGCCCTCCCGGGTGATCCGATCGGAGACGGTGACCAGATCGATGCTCTCCCCGCGACCATGCATCTCGAGGAGCAGCTTGAGCAGGGCTCCGTGCTCGGGTCGGTAGAAGTCATCGGGCTGCACCGCCTCGCCGACGGTCGAGAGCTGGTCGGGTTGCTGCAGCAGACCGCCGAGCAGCGCTCGCTCAGCCTCGATCGCCTGCGGAAACGGTCGGTCGAGAAGGTCCATCACCGGCCCCAGACGAGATCACACTACCTGTTGTATCAGGAAGGCACCGTGGGGCGGAGGGGTGGCTCCCCCCCCCGCCCGCCGCGCTACTCGCGGATGACGTACACGCGGACGTTGGCCGACACGTCGCGGTGCAGCCGGATCGGCACGGTGAACAGGCCGATGTTCCGGATCGGCTCGTCGAGATGGATCAGCTTTCGATCGATCTCGAGCCCCTCTGCCGCCAGGGCGTCCGCGATGTCACGGTTGGTGACCGAGCCAAACAGCTTGTCGTCCTCACCCGTCTTCCTGCGGATGGAGATCGCGGTCGCCTCGAGGCGCTCGGCCAGATCCGTCGACACCTTCAGCCGCTTGCGGCGGATGGCGTCCGCCATGCGCTGGTGGTGCTTCAGCTCACGCACGCTCCCCTCGGAGGCCGGGATCGCCAGCCCACGGGGGATGAGGTAGTTTCGTCCATAGCCGGCACGCACCGAGATGATGTCGCCGGCGTCTCCGAGATCGGAGATCTCCTGCTTGAGGATCACGCGCACAGTGTCTCCTAGCTCGCGTCAGACGCGTCGGGTTGAGCGGGCTCGCTCGGCTTGGCGTCCCCGAGCTCCGCGAGGCGGGCCTCGTGCTCGGTCGCCAGCGCGGCCTCGCGCTCAGCGGCGGCGGCGGCCTCGGCGGCCCGCCGACGCTCCTCCTCCTCACGGGCGGCGCGGTGGACCGCGGCCTCCTCGACCCGGGTGGGGACGTCGACCGCATCCGCGAGGCGGACCGTCATGAAGCGCACCACCATCTCGTTGAGCCGCATGCGGCGCTCGAGCTCGTCGATGATCTCGGCGGGCGCGAGGTAGCTCATGCGGACGTAGTGGCCGCGCAGGTGCTTTGCGATGGGGTAGGCCAGCTTGCGGCTCCCCCAGTCCTCGCGATCGAGGACGTGGCCGCCGCCATCCGACAGCAGGCCCTCCAACTTCTCTGCCATGGCCTTGACGGCCGAGTCCTCGATGTCGGGGCGGACAATGAGGATCGTTTCGTACTCGTGGGAAAGCACGGCCCCCTCCGTAGACGTCACAGGTTGATCAGGGAAGCCAGCAGCGGATCGAAGCCGGCGAGCAACGGGGCGATGACCAGCGCGACGACGCTGATCAGCTTGACCAGAATGTTCAGGGACGGGCCCGCGGTGTCCTTGAAGGGATCGCCGACGGTGTCACCGACGACCGCAGCGGAGTGGGCCTCGGAGCCCTTCGGGTGCAGAGTGCCATCGGCCATCGTGTAGCCGCCACCCTCGAACGACTTCTTCGCGTTGTCCCAGGCGCCGCCCGCGTTCGACATGAAGATGGCGAGCAGCACGCCCGAGACGGTGACCCCGGCGAGCAGCCCCCCGAGGCTCTCCGGCCCCAGGAGGAAGCCGATGAACACCGGGGTGATGACCGCGAGCAGGCCCGGCGCCACCATCTGGCGGATGGCGGCGTTGGTCGAGATCGCGACACAGCGCGCGGTGTCAGGGCGCGCGTTGCCCTCCAGCAGGCCGGGGATCTCCCGGAACTGCCTGCGGACCTCCTCGATCATGTCCATCGCCGCGCTGCCGACGGCGGCCATCGCCATCGAGCTGAACAGAAACGGCAGCATGCCGCCGAGGAACAGGCCCGCCATCACCATCGGGTTCGCCAGGTCTATCCCGGTGATCTGCGCCTGCTGCTGGAACGCTGCGAACAGCGCCAGGGCGGTCATCGCCGCCGACGCGATGGCGAAGCCCTTGCCGATGGCGGCCGTGGTGTTGCCGACGGCGTCCAGGCTGTCGGTGCGCTCCCGCACCTGCGGCTCCTGGTGGGTCATCTCCGCGATGCCACCCGCGTTGTCGGCGATGGGACCGAACGCATCGACCGCCAGCTGGATGCCGGTGGTCGACAGCATGCCCAGGGCCGCGATGGCGATGCCGTACAGGCCGGAGAAGGAGTAGGCGACGATGACGCCCACGGCGATCAAGATCATCGGGATGGCGGTGGACTGCATGCCGATGCCCAGCCCCGCGATGATGTTGGTGGCGGAGCCGGTCTTGCTCTGCTCGGCGATGCTGTTGACCGGGCCCTTGCCCATCGAGCAGTAGTAGGAGGTGGTGATCCCCACCAGCACCCCAGCGATCAGGCCAACGACGGTGGCGATCCCCACGTCGGTCCACTCGATGATCCTGCCCCCGGCGACCAGCTCAGCGCCACCCCTGGGCCACACGAGGTAGGCCAGGCCGAAGGTGGCCACGACCATGAGGCCGGCCGAGCCGAACGCGCCCATGTCCAGGGCGCGGTGGGCGTTGCCGCCCTCCTCGGTGCGCACGACGAAGGTGCCGAGGATCGACGCGATGATCCCGGCTGCTGCGATCAGCAGCGGCAGCACCACCGGGCCAAAGCTCACCCCGGAGGCACCGACGAAGCCGAGCCCCAACACCATGGTGCCGATGATCGCGCCCACATAGGACTCGAACAGATCGGCGCCCATGCCGGCCACGTCACCGACGTTGTCACCGACGTTGTCGGCGATGACGGCGGGGTTGCGGGGATCGTCCTCCGGCAGGCCGGCCTCGACCTTGCCGACCAGGTCGGCGCCGACGTCAGCGGCCTTGGTGTAGATCCCCCCCCCGACGCGGGCAAACAACGCGATCGACGAGGCCCCCATCGAGAACCCGGTCAGGGTGTTGATCGCGGTGGGCAGCATCTCCTTCCCCGCGAACAGGGTGGCGCCGGTCGCGGTGTAGATCAGGTAGAGCGAGCCGAGCCCCAGCAGGGCGAGGCCGGTCACCGCCATCCCCATCACCGTGCCACCGCCGAAGGCGACGCTCAGCGCCGGGCCGAGGCCCTTCTTGGCGGCCTCGGTGGTGCGGACGTTGGCCAGGGTGGCGACCACCATGCCCGCCCAGCCGGCCAGCCCGGACGCGAAGGCGCCGAGCACGAACGACACGGCGATCACCGGCGACTGGGTCTCACCCGAGAGGTTCGCGATCGCGAGCAGGACCGCCACGATCACCACGAAGATCGACAGCACCTTGTACTCGCTCCGGAGGAACGCCATCGCTCCTTCCTGGATACGGCCTGCGATCTCCTGCATCTGCTCGTCGCCGGGACTAGCGGCGCGGGTCTGTTGGGCCTTGATGACCCCGAACCCCAGCGCCAGGAGTGCCGCGACGGGCACCGCGTACACCAGGTTGTCCACTTGGTCTCCTCTCGGGGCAGCGCCCCGCCCTTGTTCAGTTCTGGATCTTGCTGGACGCCTCGGGGGTCGCCGCGCTGCGGCTCCGCCGGACGTTCACTTGGTTCATCGCGGCGACGACGCCCTGCGTCACCACCAGCTCCACCGCGTCCGCGGCCTCCTCGACCAGCCCGGGCAGGGCCGCCTCTTCGTCTGCGCTCCAGCGGCCCAGCACGTGGTCGGCGGTGTCCCAGCCCGCGGGGGGACGCCCCACGCCGAGGCGGACGCGCAGGAACGGCTCCCTGAGCCTCGCCCCGAGATCACGCAGGCCGTTGTGGCCCCCGTGGCCGCCCCCCTTCTTGACGCGGATCTGCCCAAAGGGCAGGTCCACGTCGTCGTGGACGACGACGAGTTGTTCGCCCCCGGGCTTGTAGAAGCCACTCAGGGAGGCCGCGGCCTGGCCCGAGAGGTTCATGAAGGTCTGAGGCTTGGCCAACACCACGGTCTCGGTGCCGATCCGGACGGTCTCGACCAAAGCCCCCAGCTGGCGTCGCTCGCACGCCACCCCCCGGCGCTCCGCGAGGCGGTCCACCACGAGAAAGCCGGCGTTGTGCCGCGTGTGCACATACCGCCGGCCGGGGTTGCCCAGGCCGAGGACGAGGTGCATCGTCTACTTCTTCTTGTCCGCGGAGCGACGCTTCCCGTAGACGCTGATGATGTTGTAGTCGTGGTCGGAGGCCAGGGACACGCCCTCGGGCAGCGGGATCTCCGACGCCTTGATCATGTCGCCGATGTCCATCGGAGACACGTCGACCTCGAAGGACTCAGGGATCCGATCATAGCGGCACGACGCCCGTATCTCGCGGCGGATCAGGCGGAGCCGCCCGCCGAGGATGGCCCCCTTGGGGCGACCGACGGGGCGCAGCGGGATCATGACCTCGACCTCGCCCTCTCGATCCACGGCGTAGAAGTCGACGTGGAGGAGCTTGCGGCTCACGGGGTGGCGCTGCACCTCTCGCACCAGGCACGGCACGGCAGCGTCCTCGGCGATCTGGAGATCGACGATCGTGTTGCGGTTGCCCGTCTCCTTGAAGAGACCCAGCAGCTCCACCGGGCTCAGGCAGATCGGCCTGGGCCCGAAGCCGGGCCCGTATACGACGGCAGGCAGCAGGCCCTCGGCCCGCGTCTTGCGGGCCCAGCCCTTGCCGCTCTGTTCGCGGGGGGTTGCTCGAATCGTGGTGTCCATGGTTCCAACGCCTCGGGTTGGTCCCGGTGACAGGCCAGGCCCCCTCGAGCGTTGGACAGTCGGAACACACGTGTGCCCTGACTGTCCCCCGGACTCGACGGGCACACCTGGTAGGCGACCGGGACAGCACCTGTGCTGTGAAGAGGCTGCCCCGAGCCGGAAGGAGCGGGGCAACGGCGCCACGCTTATAGCGTCGGGTGGAGAGGAGCAAGCCCCAGCGAGACCGCCCCAGCGGAGCGCAGGGATCCACACGGGGCCCTAAAGGGCCGCGGCGCTACCAGCCTATCGGCAGGAATAGCCTGGAGATCGAGTCGTTGAAGTGGATGGCCCGGATCGCCTCGGCGAACAGGGAGGCGACCGTGAGCACCTCGATCTTCTCACAGGCCCGCCCGGCCTCTGAGAGGGGGACGGTGTCCGTGACCACCAGCCGCTCGTAGACCGACTCTTGGATCCGGGACACCGCGGGGCCCGACAGCACGGGGTGGGTGGTCAGGGCATAGACCATCCGGGCGCCTGCGTTCTTCACCGCGACCCCGCCCTTGCTCAGGGTGCCGGCGGTGTCGACCATGTCGTCGACCACGATCGCGACCTTGTCCTTGACGTCGCCGACGATGTGCATGACGGCAGCCTCATTGGGCCCGCTGCGTCGCTTGTCGATGATCGCCAACCCGGCCCCCAGCCGGCTGGCGTAGGAGCGCGCGCGCTCGACCCCACCCGCGTCGGGGGAGACGATCACGGTCTCCCTGGGGTTCTCGGTGAGCAGCTGCTCCTTGAGGTACTGGAACAAGATGGGCTGTGCATAGAGGTTGTCGACCGGAACGTCGAAGAAGCCCTGGATCTGGCCCGCGTGCAGATCCATCGTCAGCACCCGATCGATGCCCGCAGTCTGGATCAGGGAGGCGACGAGCTTGGCGGTGATCGGCGCCCGGGGCTCGACCTTTCGATCCTGTCGGGCGTAACCGAAGTAGGGCAACACCGCGGTGACCCGCCCCGCGGAGCTGCGGCGGCAGGCCTCGGCCATGATGAGCAGCTCCATCAGGCTGTCGTTAGCCGGAGCACAGGTGGACTGGACGAGGAACACGTCACGCCCACGGACGTTGGCCTGGATCTCGACCCGAACCTCCCCGTCGGAGAAGCGGCCGACCATGGCCTCAGCCAGCGGCTGCCCGAGGCGCTGACAGATCTTCTTGGCGACGTCGGGGTTGGCGTTGCCAGAGAACAGGACCATCTCGCCGTACATGTTGCTCCCGGAGCCGGTCGCCGTTGGAAGTTGGGGCGGCAGGATTCGAACCTGCGAATGCCGGAACCAAAACCCGGTGCCTTACCACTTGGCGACGCCCCATCGGAGGCAGGGCAACCTAATGCGTTCGGGTGCCCGGCGCAGCGACAACCCGACCGGGACCAGCGGCGCTGTGGCGTGGCCTACACCGGCGCCCTGAGCTTCTGCACCGCCTGGTGGAGCCCCGAGACCGTCAGCTCGAACATCGGAAACGTCGCCTCGATCGCTCGGACGGTGGGATGATCCCAGTACCTGAGGGGATCGGGGTTGATCCATACCGAGGCGGGACACCGCGCCCGGAAGCGCTGCAGCCAGTCTAGCCCGGTCATCCCTGTCCCCTGGCCCGGCCAGGAGAACGCGTTGAACAGCTCATAGGGCGCCATCGAGGCGTCCCCGACGAAGATCAGCCGGTGATGAGGCGTCAGCCCGGACAAGACCTCCTCGGCGCGGACCCGATCGAGCTGCTCGATATCCCGATATAGCCAGCCATAGACGCAGTTGTGGAAGCTGTACGCGGTGAAGCTCTTGAAGATCTTGGTGCGCTCGGCGGCCGAGAACAGGCGGCTGACGCTCTCGTGGTGGGGCGCCATCGAGCCCCCGGCGTCCATCAGCAGCACGAGGTGGACCTGGTTCCGGCGCGCGCGCTGCTCGACGATCTCGATCTCGCCAGCGTTGTCGCAGGTCTTCCGGATCGTGCCGTCGAGATCGAGCTCGTGGCGTCCCTCCCGCACCAGCTTCCGCAGCGTGCGCAGCGCGACCTCGAGATCCCGCACGTTCAGGGTGCGATCGTTGCGGTAGCTCTCCCAGCGGCGCTCCAGCGCCACCGACACCGCAGCGCGTCCACCCGCGCTGCCGCCCACCCGGATCCCCCGGGCCCCCCGCCCCCCGTGGCCAAAGGGGCTGGTGCCCCCGGTGCCGATCCACCGATCCCCTCCGTTGTGCTCCTCCCGCTGCTCCGCGAGCCGCTCGAGGAAAGCACGCCACAGCTCCTCGTCGGCCAGCTCCGGCTCGCTCCGCTCGCCCTGAGGGTCGACCCTGCGCTCCAGCCACTGGGCGAGCTGACTCCGGAGCTCATCAGACAGGGCGGCTCCCTCGAAGGCAGCAGCGAACGCCAGATCGTACCGATCGAAGTCCGCCTCGGTGCGACACAGCAGGGCCCGACCCAGCGGGTACAGCTCTGTAAGGGAGGTCGCGAGGCCACGCCTCAGCGCCTCGAGGAACGACAGCCACTCCCCTGTCCCAACGGGGATCCCCTCGGCGCGGAGGTGGAACAGGAACGAGGTGAACATCAGGGGTTCCGGCCGACGAGGCGCGCGAGCAGCGTGGGGGGGGCCGGGTAGGGCCGCAGCGCAGGAGCCGGCCCTCCCCGCCAGCCCTCGATCGAGGCGATCCACTGCTCAGAGAGCTGCCGCAGAGCGGCGGGGCGCAGCGACAGCAGCGGGACCTGGCGGGACAGGGGCCGACCGCGCCGATCCATGTCCTGGATCCAGCGGATCGACACCGGCGCGAACCGAGTGGCCAGCCGCCACGACTGCTCGCAGGGGTAGAGCGAGGGCGCGTGCTCGTCGAGCACCGCCTGGTTCAGCAGCGCCTCGAAGCCCCCGCGCTGGAGCCTCACCCCCTGGATCCGCCCGTCGCCCACGAGCTCGTCGTGCAGCAGCGACGGCAGCGACAGGTAGAGCCGACACCCCCGGGTCGGGCCCCGACGTGAGGCGCCGCCGACCTGTCTCCAGACCGTCACCTCCCCGGAGGAGAACGAGGCGAGGAGCGAGCGCGACGGCAGCGACGGCCGCCCTAGACACGATCCCTGTGACCCCAGGCTCACCTCGATGATCCCGGAGCGCGCCGGCCCAGATCGGCCTCCTGCTTCAAGAGCACACCGAGGAAGGGATCCTCGGCCCGGATCCGCTCGGGATCCATGCCCGCGTGCACCAACACCGACAGCCAGTCGATGAGCTCTGAGGTCGAGGGGCGCTTGCGCAGGCCCTGGACCTTGCGAAACGCAAAGAACCGATCCAACGCGGCGTCGAGCACGGCCGACTCCAGATCCGGGTGGTGGACCCGGACGATCTCGATCATCTGCTCCCGATCGGGGAACTGGATGTAGTGGAACACACAGCGCCGCAGGAACGCGTCGGGGAGCTCCTTCTCGGCGTTGCTGGTGATCAGGGTCACCGGTCGGTGCCGCGCCCGGACCGTCTCGTCGAGCTCAGGGACGTGGAACGCCATCTCGTCGAGCTCCCGGAGCAGATCGTTGGGGAACTCGACGTCGGCCTTGTCGATCTCGTCGATCAGCACCACGACGGGGGTCTCGGACGCGAACGCGGCGCCGAGGGGGCCCATGCGGATATAGCTGCGGATGTCCGACACGTCGCGATCGCCGAAGCGGCTGTCGTTGAGCCGCTGGACCACGTCGTAGTGGTACAGCCCGTCGACGGCCCGGGTGGTGGACTTGACGTGCCACGGGATCAGGGGCCGATCCAGGGCCTCGGCCACCGCGTGGGCGAGCAGGGTCTTGCCCGTGCCGGGCTCTCCCTTGATCAGCAGCGGCCGCTGCAGCGCGATCGCTGCGTTGACGACCTCCTTGAGACCCTCGTCGGCGATGTAGGTCGAGCTGCCCGAGAACCGATCGAACGACGCCATCTCGCCTCCAGGGGCACCAGACTATCTCGTAGGGACGATCCCGGGTCCGTAACCACCGCTGTGCAACAAAACGCGTACCCCATCTACGATCATGTTGTTACGGCACGGACGCGCGCTCTGGAAGGTCCAGAGGCGCCCGCCCCCTTGAGTCCCGGTCGCCCACGGCGAGGGAACCTCGGCGGACATGACGGATAACCGCCGCCAGGCCCTACAGGAACGGTGAAGGGGGACGAACCCCGGCGCGAGCGAGCTGCTCGCGGAGAAACACTCCACGTGGAAACCAACCTTGCAGTCCTGATCGATTTCGAGAACATCGCAGCGGGTACAGAGAAGGAGGGCCTCGGACGCTTCGACGTCGAGACCCTCATGCGCCATATCACCAACAAGGGGCGTATCCTGGTCGCGCGCTCCTACGCCGACTGGGGCCGCTTCAGCCGCTTCAAGCAGAGCCTGTTGACCGCCAACGTCACGATGATGGAGCTGACGAGCCACGGCATGCAGGACAAGAACCGCGCCGACATCGCGATGGTGGTCGACGCGCTAGAGCTAGCCTTCACCAAGGACTACATCGACACCTACGTCGTCGTCAGCGGAGACTCCGACTTCACCCCGATGGTCCTCAAGATGCGGGAGCTCAACAAGCGGGTCATCGGGATCGGCACCCGCAAGAGCACCAGCAGGCTGCTGATCCAGGCCTGCGATGAGTTCAACTTCTACGACAGCGTGGTGCAGCCCAAGCAGCGCAGGCGGCCCCGCAAGACGCCGAACAACAAGGTCGATGCCCCCCGATCTACGGCCTTCGATCTGCTGGAGGAGGCGCTGGATGGCCTGCTGCGGGAGAGCCCCGAGTCACCGCTGGCGAGCGTGGTCAAGTCCGCCATCCTGCGCAAGAGCCCCGACTTCGCCGAGTCCGATCTCGGCTTCTCCTCCTTCGCCCGGTTCCTGGAGGCTGCCCGCGACGAGGGCTTGATCCGGGTGGTCCGCGACCGAAAGTCAGGCGGATACCGCGTCGAGACCCCCGACAGCCCCGAGCACAGCCCCGACGAGGACGACGAGGACGATCCACAGGAAAGTAGCCTCGAGTGGGTCGACGAGTACCTCCCCGACGAGGCCCGCCCCTACGTCAACGCCCTAGAGCGCGCGGGGCTATACCCGCTGGCCGCACCCACCCGGCTGTCGGTCCTCGAGGCCCTCGAGGAGGTCGTCGCCGAGCGCAAGAAGCGCCGCCGCAAGACCACGATGAAGTACGTCACGGAGGACATCCAGAAGAAGCTCCGCCGCACCCACCCTGACATGCCCACGCGGATCCTCAAGAACCTGCTCGAGTCCCTGATGAACGCCGGCGATCTCATCCACCGGGACGGCACGGCGATCCGCTCCAGCACCGCCGCATTCACCCTCAACAAGGACGCCCAGCAGCTGAACCAGTCGCTGGGTCGGCTGTACCTGCGTCACCTCAAGGAATCCGACGTCAACCTGTCGAAGACCGATCTCCTCGCTGAGTTCATCTACGGAGACAGCGATCGGAGCCGGGAGATCGAAGAGAGCCTGGCCTACATCGAGGTCGACGACGATCTCGACGATCTCGATCTGCTGCTCGTGCCCACCGGCGGTGATCCAGAGCCCGCCGACGAGCCACCCCGGGGCGAGGCGAAGCCCGCAGAAGGCGAGGCAGAGCCCGCAGAAGGCGAGGCAGAGCCCGCAGAAGGCGGGGCAGAGCCCGCAGAAGGCGGGGCAGAGCCCGCAGAAGGCGGGGCAGAGCCCGCAGAAGGCGAGGACGCCCAGGGGGAGCGGTTCACCGCTGGCCAGCGGCTCGAGGGCCCGGTGACACGCCACGAGGACGTCGGGCTCTTTGTGTCCCTCGGAGGTACAGCCGAGGGCATGATCCACGCGTCCGAGCTGCTCCACGACGCTGACGACTGGCGGGAGCACTACCCCGAGGGCAAGCTCCTCAGCGTCGAGATCATCCACGTCGATCCACAGAGAGGCAAGATCTCCCTGTCCGAGCGCGCCGCGGCCACCGAAGACAAACCGAAGAAGCGCACCCGCACCCGCCCCCGCACCCGCAAGCCCGACGGGGCCGACGAGGCCGACGAGGCCGCGGCCACCGAGGACAAGCCGAAGAAGCGCACCCGCACCCGCAAGCCCAAGGCTGCCGGGGCCGACGGGGCCGACGGCCCCGGCGGGGCCGTCGGGGCCACCGACGAGCCCAAGCCCAAGCCCCGGGCCCGGCGCAGGCCCAAGAAGGCCAAGGCCGAAGCCGAGGCCGAAGCCGAGGCCGAGGCCGAGGCCCGCGGCGGGGATCAGGCCGCCGAGACGGCCTGATCCACACCAGCCCGGGGAGGGCTCTGAGGCCACCGCACGGCTCGCAGAGCGCCCCCCCGATCCGGAGCACCGCGGCCTGGTGCCCTGGGCTGTGGCCCGGGCAGCCTCAGGCCCCGGACACCACGATCTGACGGATCGAGCGGATCGCACGCGCGTCCGCCGCGAGCTGCACGGCCCGCTCTGTCAGGGCCTCTAGCTCAGGCCGCTTCAGCGGTCGATCGAGCACCGACAGATCGTAGGCGATCCCGTTGGGCAGATCGCGGTGCATGGAGCCCAGGTTGGACGCCTCTGCCTGATAGATCGCATCGTCCACGGCCTTCTTCGTGCCCCGGCTCACGGAGTGGACCACGGCGAGCACCGCCTTGCCCGCGGAGAGTTCCCCCAGCCCCATGGTGGCCCGCGGCTCGAAGACACAGTCCCGCAGCGATCCCAGCCGGGAGAATCGATCGGTGGTGGTCGCCACCCGGCGCGCGATCCGGGGCTGAGCCTCCTGGGTCGAGGCGCCGATGTGGGGGGTGCAGATCACCCGGGCCTCGCCTGCGTAGGGGTTGCGCCAGGCGTCTGCGCCGGGGCGGGGCTCGGTGGGGTAGACATCCACCGCGGCCCGCCGGATCGTGCCCTGCTCCACCGCGGCCAGCAGCGCCTCGCTCCGGTGGAGGTTGCCCCGGGCCAGGTTGAGGAAGATCCTGGGGCTCGGCTCGGGTCGATCGGCTGCGAGCTCGTGCAGCACGTCGTCGAGAAAGTGTGCGTTGTCGCTCCCGTAGGCGTCCCGGGCGGAGGTGTGCACCGTGACCATGTCGCTGCTGCGGAACAGCTGCTCCGGATCCTGGCACGACGTCCACCCCATCTCGATCCCCACCTCCTGGGCCACCAGCCGGTTGTCGAAGAAGCGGATCTCCATGCCCAGGGCCTCGGCCGCCCGGGCCACCTGGCGCCCGATGTTGCCCAGCCCCACGATCCCCAGCACCTTACCCAGCACCTCGAACCGACCTGAGGCGCTCTTGCTCCAGCGGTGGCTGTGCATGTCCACGTCGGTCTCGTACAGTCGCCTCGACAGCGCGATCAGGTGAGCGATCGCCAGCTCCACCACCGAGCGCCCGTTGGAGACCGGATCGTTGAACACCAACACCCCATGATCTGCAGCGGCCTCCAGATCGACGGAGTCAGTGCCGATGCAGCACAGCTGGATCGACATCAGGGACGGGCACTCAGCGATCACCCGGGCGCTCACCGGGACCCGGCTGCGCTTGAACAGGATCTGAGCTTTGGTCTTCTGGATCAGCTCGATCAGGGTCTCCTCGTCGGGGACCCGATCGAGCCGGGTCGCCTCGATCCCCGACTGCTTCAGGAAGCCGTCGAGGCTGACGTGGGGACTCTCGACGATCAGGGCTCGGTCGAGCAAACCGATGTGGATGCGTGCCATGGGGCCTCCAGGGCCGGCCCACGTAACGCAGCGTGGGGCGAGGCTACCGGGCGAGCCACTCCGGCACCCCCGGCGCGTCGAACCCATCACCGGCGAGATCGACCCAGATCGGGTTCGTCAGCGCATAGGGACGGACGGGGTAGACCCGGGGGATGGGCGGAGCCGCCTCGAGCAGGGAGCTGACCGACGACACCCCCGCCAGCGCCTCGGTCACGATCAGCTGCAGCTCCACGTACGGGATCTCGACCGGGGTGAACAGCGGAGAGAGATCTCCGTCGCCGGCGGCGATCGCGACGTACCAGCTGTCTCGGGCGGGGGTCAGCTCCAGGGCCTCGGAGAACCGCAGCACATCACCGGTGTCCTCGACCTGCCACTCGTGGATCAGGGTGCCGTTCTCGTACAGCTCCACCCGATCCACCGCGATCCACCGCGGCGCCTGGACCTCGATCCTCGCCTCGACCGTGCCGCCGTCGGCCACCACCTCGGAGCCGATCTCCGCTCCATCGATCCACATCCGGAGGAATGGCCCATAGCTAGCCACCACCCGGTGCTCCCGCACCGCGTCCGCGATGGCCTGATCGTCGAGGAAGGCCGGATCGTCTTCGTTGGACAGGATGAAGTTCCGGGGGCAGCCCGACTCGGTGCTGGAGGTGCCGTGGGTGTCGGAATTCCCGAGGGCCGTATAACGAAAACCAAGGTTTAACAAGGTAAACCAATCGTCAACCTGACCCTCGACGTCTCCGGAGAGGGTGACGGAGCCCTCGACCAGCGCCGCCTGCTCTGCGCTGGTGCGGGTCATGAAGTCATAGACGTCGGCCTCGCCCCGGGCGAAGCGCTCCAGCTCCTCGGTGGTGGGGGTCCGGATCAGCTCGGAGCGCTTGCCGTTGAGCAGCTCCAGCCCGTCGAACTCCCAGCTGATGTTCGCCGAGCTCAGCAGGGGGTTGGTGATCGACAGCAGCGGTGTCTGCACGCTGGGCTGACCCGGCTGGCCCCCGATCCCCGGCAGCCCTCCGTAGGGATCGAGTCCATACTGATCGAAGTAGCCGAGGATCCCATCCCTCGGGTGGCCGACGAACACCACTGGATCGTGGCCTGCGGCGCGGCCCATGGTCTTCAGGCTCTCGATCAGCTCGAACGGACGCTTGCCGGTCCAGTCCACCGCCGCCCGCCCCCCGCCGGCCTCGACGAGGAAGTCCTGCGCCAGGGGGAACGACAGGAAGTGCCCGACCTCCACCGTGGTGGTCTCGTTGCCCACCGCGGTCTGGATCCACTCCTCGACCCCCAGGGCGGTCACGGTGGGGGCATAGTCGACGAGGTAGTCGTGATCGGTGGAGGCGAAGAACTCCACCCCCTCGGCCACCATGGTGCGCACCCGATCGGCCAGCAGCACCCCTGAGTCATGGGAAGGGACCGCGTGCACGTGCAGATCCGCGCCGATCCACCCGGAGGTGTCGACGCTGCGGACGACCTGCAGCTCCAGCCGCGCTCCGCTCGCCCCGCTGATCTCGAAGGGCTCGCTGCGATCGAGCTCGTACTCGATCCCCCGGGAGGCCACCGCGACATAGCGCCCCGGCGCCAGCGCCACCTCCCCCTCGCCGTACAGGGAGAACACCACCGCCTCCGGCGAGCCGGCGATGAAGCCGTCGCCCAGCACTGGATCCCGGGTGGGCAGGCGATCGTCGGCGCGGAACAGCGACACCTTCGACGGGACCTTGCGCCCGACCTCGTCGCGGACGGTGAACTCGAGCACACCGTGGCGGCCGGCGGAGAGCGCCGTGGTGACCTCGCCCCCCTCGGTGACCTCGATCGTGATCCGATCGCTGTGGGGGCGCCCGCGCTCGTGGGCCAGCAGCTCCCAGGTGCCCACCGGCAGCCGACCCGAGAACGAGCCATCCGGCGTGCGATCGTCGGGGTGGATGTCGGTCTCGAACTGGGACCAGGGGTGGGTCGCGCCCGGGGCATAGACGAACACGTCGATGCCCGACAGCGGCGCCTGGGTGGTGCGCTCGAGCACCGTGCCCCGCACCAGGCCCGACGGTATGCCCCTCGCCTCGACGTACTGATCGACGATGCTCGCCACGTCGCCGTGTCCGACGAAGAAGTAGCGTTCGTAGGTGTAGGCCTCGCCCGGTGCGAACCGATCGCTGGTGCCGTCTCCATCGAGCGCGCTGGTCACCGCGACGGTCTGTGAGGCGGTGAACAGGGGGACGAACAGATCCCCCTGCTTGGGGGCGAGGCCATAGCTCACCCCGTCGCCGACCCCGGCGAGGAACGGGAACTGGAACGGCTCGACGAACGTGTTCTCGCCTCGCTCCATCGACTCGAACACCGCCCCGTCTTCGTCGAACCCAATGCCCGGCGCAAACACATCGACCGATCCACCCGACAGGTAGAAGTCCCCCAGGACCATCCCGGTCTCGATCGCCCACTGGATCAGGGGAAAGGGAGCGTCGAGGTAGGGCGCCTCGGCGCCCTCCACCGGCTCTCCGCCGCCCTCGCCGGTCACCACGGTGGTGCGCACGGTGAACCAGTCTTCTCCGGGCCGGGCGATGGTGTCGGTCCACAGGTAGAAGTCGGGCGCCCCCACGATGCTCCATAGGGCGCCGAGCAGGGTCAGGAACGGCTCAGCGGGGCCCTGGGTGCGCACGATCGCAGGCCCCCCGCCCGAGCCATCCGAGACGATCTGCACCGAGGGGCCTCCCTCCTCGGGGGGGTGGGCGACGTTCATGTTCACGGTGGAGAACATCTCGGCGAACTGATCCCGGCCCCGCCCACCCCCGAACGTTGGATCCGATCGACGCAGATCGGCGTCCACGATGGAGCCCCCATACAGGCCGGGGCCGAGGCTGTTGCGGGCTCCGAGGATCGCCAGGCGGGCGTGCTGGTTCTCCAGCAGCAGATCGCCGACCTGAGCCACGGCCTTGGGCCCCCCGATGGCTCGATCGAGGGAGTCGATGGGGTAGGCCCGGGCGAACGGCTGGGCGGATCCTCCGCAGGAGCCGATCGCCAGGGGGAGCACCCACAGCGTGAGGGACAGGGTCGACGTGCGCAGCATGGCGGATAGTCTAACGCGCCCCACGAGGTCGTCCCCCGAGCCCGGAGCCCCTCATGTATCTGCTGCTCACCGTGTTCATCACTGGATCCGCCGTCGCACAGGAAGACAGCCAGGGCCTGGTGGGTGGGGCCCTGACGGGCTGGGGCCCGGTCCCGGTGGCCAACGAGGGCGCACGCACCCGAGGCAGCACCCACCTGTGGGGTCAGCTGCAGACCTGGGTCACCCTCTGGGATCAGGATGTCGATCCCCAGGCGGATCCGGCGACCTATGGAGATCCGGAGGCCGATCCAGGCTTCTCCATCGCCCGGGCGAGGCTGGGCATCGACGGCTTCCTGCCCACCGGGGGAGGCCCCGGCCAGCTCGACTACGCCCTGTCGCTGGGGATCGCCGCCCCCTACGACGCGATCAGCGTGGCCGACAGCGACGTGCAGCTGGTGGACGCGTTCGGGCGCTGGGCCCTGCCCTCGTCGATGGGCCTCACCAGCCTCTCCCTGGGGGTCCAGCGGGTCCCGTTCTCGCGGGAAGCGATGATCTCCAGCGCGGATCTGGTGTTCCAGGAGCGCGCGGTCGGCACCAACTGGCTGCCCCCCGGCCGGGAGGTGGGGGCGCTGGCCACCCAGTCCCTGTCCCTGTCCGACGATCCCGGGGGCAACCAGCTCCTGCTCCGCCTCGGGGCCTTCAACGGCAACGGCGCCCTGCTCGGCGACACCGATCCGGGGATCCTGGCCTCGGGGCGGCTGGAGCTGATCCTCGGCGACGCCTACCGCACCTGGTCCCCGGAGCTGGAGCCGGCCCTGGGGCTCGGGATCGCGGGCCTGATCGACACCGATCTCGCCACCTCCACCCGCGCGCTGGAGGCTGATCTGCTGGCGCGCTACAGCGTGGTCACCCTCCTCGGCGAGGCGGTGAGCTCCACGATCACCCCCAACCAGACCGACGTGGTGGCCCCCGGAGTGGCGGGAGCCACCGGCCGACTGGGGTGGCTGGGGCAGCTGTCGGTCTTCGTCCCCACGAAGGGCCCCCGGGGGCTCGAGCTCGCCGCCCGCTACGCGACCTTCGACGACGCGGTGGCGCTGGACAACAACGGCGACGTGGGGATCCTCCACACGGGCGCCACCTACCGGGGCCTGCTCGAGCAGATCGATCTCGGGCTGGCCTTCATCCACCGGATCGAGCTCGACAACGCCCCCAACGACACGATCCGGCTGACCGCCCAGATCCGCCCCGAGCGCGATCTAGGCCGCTGAGGATCGGCAGGGGCCCTCACCCCCTCACCGGCGACGGGCGCCGGCTCCCCTGGCCTGATCTCTACCCCGCTGAGGATCGGCTGGGGTCCTCACCCCCTCACCGGCGACCTCCTGGATCTCTGGATCCAGAGATGGATCCAGAGATGGATCCATCTCCGGCGCACAGCGCGTCCACCAGCCGCCCAAAGGCTTCGCAGAACGCCCGGGAGCGCGCCCCGGGATCCGCACCGGGCAGCACCCGGGTGCCGTGCTGCACTGCCTCGAGCAGCGCCCCAGGCTCGGCCCACACGATCGCATCGCCGAGGCTCCTGGCGAAGCGGAGCTGGTGATCGTCGATGTGCTCCCCCAGCTCCGGTCGCCGGGGCACCAGGATCGGACGGTGGCCCAGCGCCCGGGCCTGGAGGAAGGAGGACGAGCCGCCGTGCAGCACCACCACCCTCGCCCGGCCCACCAGCGCCTCGAACGCCCCAGGGGGCAGGAGATCGTGCACCTCACAGTGGGGCGCGGGCCGAGTCGAGCAGCCCCGCTGCAGCACGACAGGCTCCGCCATGACCGCGGCCACCGCGTCCGCCGCAGCCACCAGCCGATCGAAGGGCTGGTGGTGGGTGCCGGTGGCCACCAGGATCATCGGACCGGCCCCAGCACGATCCCGCGGGGGTAGATCGCCCGCTGGGACCCGCGCTGCAGCACGATCGCGTCCACCACCGGCGCCACCAGCCGCCCGGTCAGCGAGGGCGCGTCGGTGCGATCGAACACCTCGACGAACACCGTCCGGGCGCCGTAGCGCCCACCGAGCCACAGGAACGGCACCCCGACACCCGCGCCGGTGCTCACCACCAGATCCGGGCGCTCCACCTTGAGGATCCTCCGGGCCAGGGCCAGGTTGCGGGCCAGGTTGGGCAGGTGTCGGTTGGTCGGGTGGTGGGCGACGATCAGGCGCTCGTGGGCCAGCAGCCGGCGGGCATGGGGCTCATCGAAGCTCACCCACACCCGCTCGTGGCCCGACCACCAGGGCCGCATCCACCACAGCTGGGTGAGGTGCCCTCCGCTGGAGGCGACCAGCAGCACCCTCACCCCACCCCCAGGGCCCGATAGGCCGCCGCGACCTCGGCGGCCCGGGCGGACCAGCTGTGGCGCTGGGCGGCGACGGCTCCCCGCCGGGCCAGGGCGCGGTGGTCCCTCCCCCGCACCCCTGCGATCACCTCCGCCGCGGCCACCGGATCGGTGAACGGTGCGACGAACCCGGTGACGCCGTCTTCGACGTGGGCCCGCAGCGCAGGCGCCTCCGAGACGACGATCGGCACCTGTGCGGCCATCGCCTCGACCGCTGCGATCCCGAACCCCTCGTAGCGGGACGGCAGCAGGACCAGCTCAGCCCGCCCCAGGGCCGCGATCATCGCGGCGCGATCGAGCTGCCCCACGAAGCGGACCGCCACACCGAGGCCCAACCCCCGGGCCAGCCGCTGCAGGCGCCGCTGCAGGCCGACGACCCGCTCCCGGCCGGTGATCTCGACCAGGAAGGGCCGCTGATCCTCCCGGGCGAGGTGCCCCAGCGCCCGGATCAGATCCCCGAGCCCCTTGTGCACGTCGATCCGCCCGGGCACCAGCCACCGGCCGGCCTCGGGCCGGCGGCGGACCGCGGCGAAGGCCTCGACGTCCACGCCGTCGGGCAGGATCCGCTGCTCCGGGGGCAGCCGCCCCAGGGCCACAGACAGCGTGTCGCGATCGGTGGCCGAGGTGAACCACAGCGCGTCGGCCCGCGACAGGGTGTGCCGGGTCACGGTGCGCAGCCACAGCTGCTTGAGGCGGCGGTGGCGGGGGGTGTGGAAGTAGCCGCCATGGGTCGAGATCCCCACCGGCACACCGTGGCGACGGCGCACCCCCACCAGCACATCGGCCAGCCCGTCCAGGCCATGGACATGGATCAGCTCCGCGCCACAGACCGCCCCGATCAGCCCCCGGGCCACCGGGTAGCGCCTGGGCCCGACGCGTCGCAGCCGACGGTACACGATCCCCTCGTCTGTGCAGGGATGTAGCCGCACCCCCGCCGCGTCGCGATCCAGGGTGACCACCTCGACCTGGTGCCCCGACGCAGCCTGGGCCCGGGCCAGCCCCGACACGCTCGCCTCCAGCCCGCCCACCGCGGGCCAGCCTGTCCGGCAGACGTGCACGATCCGGCTCACACCCGGACCTTCAGATCGTCAGGCAGGGTGTAGCCCCCGGACAGCAGGCGGACCGAGCGGATCCGCTCCACCCGAAACACCCGCTCGGCGTCCCGCAGGTGACAGAACCCCTGGATCCAGGGGAGACGCAGCGCCCAGACGTCGATCTTCCGGCGGGTCAACCCATGGAGGGGGTCGCTGGTGCTCTGGTACTCGATCTCGACCTGCAGCCGCTGACGCAGCGCGTCCCGCAGCAGCTGCTGGTGACGGAGCCGGGTCGGGGAGCGGGGCGCCATCGCACCCACCAGATCCGCGACGTCGCGCACCGTCATCCGCCGCTGGGGATCGAGGGCGGACATCAGCTGGTAGAACAGGGCGAACGTCGCCCGAGCGTCGGCCAGGGCCCGGTGGGCCCCCTCCAGCGGGATCGCCAGGGCCTCGCACAGGGCGGACAGCCCGTTGCGCCGGAACGCAAACAGGCGGCGGGCGATCAACAGCGTGTCCAGGGTGACCGGCGGAGGCAACACGATCGTCTCCTCCAGCTCCCGATGCAGGAACCCCATGTCCACGTCGACGTTGTGGCAGATGATCACCGCACCCCTTAGGGCCGTCACCACATCCCCGGCGATCTCGGTGAACACCGGCGCACCGAGCAGCATCGTGTCGGTGATCCCGTGGCACCGCTGCGCTCCCTGGCTCATCGGGACCCCGGGGCGGATCAGCGTCTGGAACTCGCGGACGACCTGCTCGTCGGAGCCCCGGACGACCGCGACCTCACAGATCCGATCCCCGGTGGGGGACAGCCCGGTCAGCTCCAGATCCAGCACCGCGACGGGGGCGGAGTGGACGGGCTGCGCGAGCAACCCCCGGGGCTCCTCACCGCCAGCGGTGCTCACCGCCGCGGCGCCCTTCGCGCCCCGATCCGGGGCTGCGGGATCTGCTGCTGCATGCCCCCCCGACGCCCCCGGGTGAGCATCTTGCGCGCCATGTCCTCGGGGAAGAACTGGTACCAGGTCTCCCCGAACATCTTGGGATCGATCTTCTTCTTGTTGGCGATCTTCGCCTGTAGTTCCTTGAGGACCTGGCTGTCGGGCTGAGCCTTCAGCCCCCGGGCGATCACGGTCAAGGCCTCGCCCCGCTGGCTGTCCCGCACCAGCAGGGTGGCCCAGATCGCGTAGATGATCACCTCCTTGGGGCCCACCGAGGCGGCCTTGTCGAGGGCAGCCCACGCCTCCTCCCTGCGGCCCTGGCGGTGGTGGATCGCGGCGATGCAGACCAGGGCCGTCCAGTTGCGCCACTTGCCCCGCTGCAGCAGGGGCATCGCACGATCCCAGTGCATCTGCAGGTACTCGATCATCCCGAGCTGAGCGTCGATCTGGCCTGAGAGCAGGAGCTGCCAGCGACCATAGCGCTCCTTGATGGCCTCGAGCCGCGCCTGGGCTGCATCGATCCGGCGCTCCTGCAACATCGGCACGATCTCGGCCATCTCGGCCTCGACCTGCCCGCCGATCCTCCGGCTGGTGAGGAACAGGGAGATGCCGGTGACCCCCAGGCCCGGGAACACCCCCGCGACCGGACCGAGCCACAGGGACACCAAGATGAAGAAGGTCGCTCCGAGGCCGAGCGAGATCGCGAGGTTGATCATGGCGGCTGCCTAACATGCTCTCAGCCCCCCGGGCCCGCCCCGCCCCGTCCCTGACGCTCCCGGGCGGGCCCCGCAGCACACGCCCGGGGCGCTGGCTCCGGGCAGCTCAGGGCGCCGAGGGGACCGCCTCGCCCCGCAGCAGGGCCGAGGCCGCGAACTCCCCCTCTGCGCCCTCGCTCGACGTCCAGTCCTCGCTCCACTCGATGAAGCCCTCGAGGTGGGTGCTCTCCCAGACGACGAAGGCGGCCGCGGCCACGAAGCGGTGCTCCGAGCCATCGGAGCCCACGTAGGCCCCCTCCCAGTTCGCCTGGAAGTTGCCGCAGTCCATCTGGGACCAGG